>CANPVF010000117.1 GCA_947581645.1 Candidatus Caribbeanibacter nitroreducens
AGGTCGAAGACGTCGGCTTCTTCGTACAGGAAGAGGTCCTCATCGACGAGCGGCTGATGCTCACGGCCGGCGTCCGGGGTGACCAGAGCAGCAACAACGTGGATACCGAGAAGATCTTCTGGTATCCGAAGGCCTCGGCCTCCTACCGCTTCGTCGACATGCCCGGCTTCGTGCAGGAGGTCAAGCTGCGCTCCGCCTTCGGGCAGTCGGGCAACCAGCCCCAGTACGGACAGAAGTTCACGCTGCTGTCCGGAAGCAACTACGGCGGACTCCAGTCGCTCCGGATCTCCGGATCGACCTCGGCGGACGACCTCCAGCCCGAGCGTCAGAGCGAGATCGAGGCGGGCGTGGACGTGACCTTCGAGGGCGACCGGGGCCAGCTGAGCGCCACCGTCTACCAGCAGAACATCTCCAACCTCCTGGTTCGGAGGAACCTGCCGGAGTCCACGGGGCTGGACGTCCTGTTCTTCAACGGCGGGGAGATCCGGCACCGGGGCGTGGAGACGGAGCTGTCGGTGCTCCCCGTCCAGTCGTCCGACATCAGCTGGAACTCGCGGGTCACCTTCTCGCTGAACCGGGGCGAGGTGACGGACCTCCCGGTGCCACCGTTCGAGCCGCCGGCCCAGTTCGGGGGCCTCGGCAGCTTCCTGATCGAGGAAGGCGAGTCCCCGACCACCTGGGTGGGCAACGACACCACCTCCGACGGCAGCATCGAGACGAACCAGCGGCTGGGCCGCTCGCGTCCGTCCTTCTCGGTGGGCTTCGGCAACGACGTGCAGCTCGGCGATTTCTCCGTCTCCGCGCTGTGGGACTGGAGACAGGGCTTCAAGGTCGCGAACCTGACCGGCTGGCTCTTCGACCTGAGCAAGAACCGCTACGACTACGCCGATCCGTGCACCATGGCGACGTGCCAGGAGGGCGAGACGCTGGGCGAGTACCGGAACCGGCTCTATCCGAGCAGGGTGACGGGGATCTGGCTCGAGGACGCGTCGTTCGTGAAGCTGCGTGAGCTGTCGCTGGGATGGGAGATCCCGTCGTCCATCACCAGTGCCGTGTGGAGCCAGATCGGCTCGGCGAGCATCCGGCTGGCCGGCCGCAACCTGCTCCGGTTCACGGACTACAGCGGCATGGACCCGGAGGTGAGCAACTGGGGGAACCAGTCGGTGAGCACCGGCCAGGACGTGGCTCCATATCCACCGAGCCGGATCTTCCAGCTCACCCTCGACCTGAGCTTCTGAGGACCGAACGGCCATGGACTCCGACGACCGCCGCCACCGACTGGAAGGGAAGACGATCACGATGCACAACGTAAACAAGACCGTACGGTCGCTGCTGCTCGTCACCGTGGCGCTGTTCAGCGCCTGGGGGTGCTCTGATCTCCAGTCACCCTCGTTCAACGACCCGAGCACCGAGGAGCTGCAGGGAAGCCCGGACCGGGCCGAGATCGCCGGGGCCGCGGTGGGTCTGATCGACGGCCAGCGCGGAACCTGGCAGACCGAGTTCGTGGAGAACCTCGGGGTCTTCGGCCGCGAGGCCTACGACCTCCGTCCCGAGGAGCCCCGGACCATCACCGAGCGTCTCATCGATCCGCTCATCGGCGAGAACGACTACTGGGAGAACCAGTACGAGCAGCTCCAGAACGCGTACCTGCTCCTGAGCGCCGCCGATTCGGCGGAGACCCTCTCCGAGGCGGAGCGGGAGGCGATCCGCGGCTTCACCAAGACCTTCATGGCGCAGTCGTTCTGGGAGGTCGTAATCATGCACGAGCCCCTGCCGGTGCCCGTGGACGTGAACCGCGCGCCCACCGACAGCCTCGCGCCGCTGGTCGAGCCGGGCCAGGTCTACCAGACCGTGTTCACCCTCTTCGACGAGGCCGCCGGCCACCTGGACGCCGCGGGCGGAAGCTTCCCGTTCGACCTCCCCGCCGGGTTCGCGAACTTCAGCACGCCGTCCGAATTCCGGCAGCTCAACCGCGCCCTGAAGGCCCGGGCGCTCAAGTACAGGGGACGGTGGGGAGACGTACTCACCGCCCTGGACGGGAGCTTCATCGACACCACCCGCTCCTTCGACTACGGCGCGTACTTCGACTACTCCACCCAGTCCGGCGACGCCACCAACGGCCTGGCCGCCCAGCGCGGATCCAACTGGTTCGCGCACCCGCGGCTGTGGCGGGACGCCCGGCAGCAGAACAGCGGCGACCGTGACCTGAGGGCCCAGGAGAAGCTGTCCGGTATCGACGCCTACACCCTCCGAGGGATCACCGTCACGGAGGTCTTCGACGTGTACACGTCTCTCTCCGACCCCATCCCCTGGATCCAGAACGTGGAGCTGATCCTGATCCGGGCCGAGGCGAACCGGGCGCTGGAGAACGACCAGGAGGCCATCCGGGACCTGAACACCGTTCGGACGCGGGCCGGCGGACTGGAGCCGCTGGCGTCGTCGTTCAGCGGCGACCTGCTGGGCGAGATCCTCTACGACAAGCGGTACTCCCTCATGTTCGAGGGCGGCTTCACGTACCTGGACGCGATGCAGTACGGCCGCACGGCGGACCAGCCCGACGAGCTGCCGCGGCTGGACGAGACGCACGTTGTGTATCCCCGGTATCCCTATCCGAACAACGAGTGCCTGGCACGCGGCATCGAAGACGATCCCGGGTGTCAGCCGGTGGAGGGCTTCTGAGCGCGTGACCCGCCGCCGGCCGCAGGGCGAGCGCAGAGCACGGATTCCGGCTCGATGAGCAAGAAGAACGGAGGATGGTCCCTGGCCGCAGCTCTCTCGGCGGCGCTGGCGCTCCCGGTGCTTGCCGCGGCACCGTCGGCCGGGGCGCAGGAGGTCGCCGCGAGCCTCAACGGCCGGGTGATCTCCGCGGAGACCGGAAAGCCGCTGCCCCGGGCACAGGTGATTCTCGACAGCACACGGCAGGGGGCGATCACCGACAGCACCGGCCGGTTCCGCCTCCCGGACGTCTCGCCTGGAGAGCGAACGGTCCGCGTGAGGCTGATCGGGTTCTCCGACGCCGAGACCACCGTGGAGATCCGGCCGAAGGTGATCACCGAGGTCACCTTCCTCCTGGACCGCGAGGCGCTCCACGTAGAGGACCTCACCGTGACCGTCCCGTCGGGCACCAGCGGGAAGCTGGACCGGGTGGGCTTCCTGCGGCGCCAGGACCGGGGCCTCGGCGTGTTCGTGACGCCGGAGGAGATCGAGCGCCGCAACCCCGACAACCCCAGCGATCTGCTCCGAAACCTGCCCGGGATCCGGGTGGGCCGCCCCGTGCTCGGCCAGGCGAACGTCCGGGTCGTGCGGGGCCACAACGAGTGCGCCCCCATGATCTACCTGGACGGCCAGAAGGCCCGAGGACTGGACATCGACCAGCTCCGCCGGGAAGACGTCCTGGCCATGGAGGTGTACCGCGGCGCCTCCGAGACCCCGCCGGAGTTCTCCTTCCAGCTCAACGGCTGCGGGG
>CANPVF010000118.1 GCA_947581645.1 Candidatus Caribbeanibacter nitroreducens
CGGCGGCGGACGGCCGACGAGCTCCGGCTGGCGGTGGAGGGGCTCCTGGAGCGCGTGCCCGGCGAGGCCGTGGCCTCGCTCCGCAGGGCGGCGGTGGCGTCGGTGGTCCCCCCGGTGGACCGGATGTGGGACGAGACGCTGGCGGCCCTGGACCTGGAGGTGCTGCGCCTGGACGCCGACACGGGCCTGCCGGTGCGGCTGGAGGTCGACGAGCCGGAGACCGTGGGAGCCGACCGGATCGCCAACACGCTGGCCTGCGTCGAGCTCTACGGGCGGGACACCCTGGTGGTGGACCTGGGCACGGCCACCACGTTCGACTGCGTCACCGCCGACGGGGCCTTCCGTGGCGGCGTGATCGCCCCGGGACCCCGGGCCGGGATGGAGCGCCTGGCGGAGACGGCCTCCAAGCTTCCCACCGGCGAGATCGAGCCGCCGGAGCGGGTGATCGGACGCAACACCGACGCGTGCCTCACCTCGGGCATCTTCTACTCCGTGGTGGACGGCATCGACGGGATCGTCGAGCGGATCCTGGCCGAGTGGGAGCCGGAGGACCCGCTGGTGGTGGCCACCGGCGGACTGGCCGGGGTCATCGGCGAGCACTGCGAGGCCGTGGAGCGGATCGAGCCGTTCCTGACGCTGACCGGCCTGGCGGCGGCCGACCGGCACGCCTCCGGGCTGGATCCGGCGCGGACCGGGTGAGCGGACAGGGCCGGGAGGGACGGTCCGGAGGGTCGCCCGCGTTGCCAATGTGACAGTCGTCGCCCCGGCGCGTGTCACGGTGACAGCAGACCGGCGCCCGGGAGGGTCCGCCACCACCCGGAACCCGGCTTCTCCCCACCCTTCCGGGTGGCACACGTCCTGCACCATCCAGTGGGCGGATCGATAGCCGTCGGTCCGTCGTTCGTCGGACACGTGCGTGGAGATCCACCGCGCCCGAGAGTCGGCGCGGATCCCGAACACAACCGTCATCGCATGCGCAACCAGCAGGAGGAAGCGGAGATGGCAACCAAGACCAAGGTCAACGTGAAGCCCCTCGCCGACCGCGTCGTCGTGACGCCCATCGAGGAAGAGGAAGAGATGCGGGGAGGCCTCTACATCCCCGACACCGCGAAGGAGAAGCCCCAGCAGGGCCGCGTCGTCGCCGTGGGGCCGGGCGCCCTGAACGACGACGGCGAGCGGATGCCGATGGAGGTCGAGGAGGGCGACCGCGTCCTCTACGGCAAGTACTCCGGCAACGAGGTCACCGTGGACGGCGAGGAGCTCCTGATCGTCGAGCAGAGCAACGTCCTCGCGATCCTCGACTAGGAGCGGCTGTCGGACCCCGACACCCCCGCCCGGCCGGGCGGGGTGTCCGGGGCTGACCTGATCACGGAAGCATCCAGATAGACCACCAGACAGCAACCCGGAGGAAGGCGAATCATGGGTAAGGACCTGCAGTTCAGCTCCAAGGCACGCCAGCGGCTGCAGAGCGGCGTCGACAAGCTGGCTCGAGCCGTCAAGGTGACGCTCGGGCCCAAGGGACGGAACGTCGTTCTGGAGAAGAGCTTCGGAAGCCCGACCATCACCAAGGACGGCGTCACCGTCGCCAAGGAGATCGAGCTGAAGAATCACCTGGAGGACCTCGGCGCGAAGATGGTGAAGGAGGTCGCCACCAAGACCTCCGACGAGGCCGGTGACGGGACCACGACGGCCACCGTCCTGGCGCAGTCGATCTTCCGCGAGGGCCTGAAGAGCGTCACCGCCGGGGTCAACCCGATGGCCCTGAAGCGGGGCATCGACGCCGCCGTGAAGCAGGTGGTCTCGGAGCTCCGGGAGATCTCGGTCGAGACCAGCGGCAAGAAGGAGATCGCCCAGGTCGGAACCGTCTCCGCCAACAACGACCCCGAGATCGGGAACCTCATCGCCGACGCCATGGAGAAGGTCGGCAAGGACGGGGTCATCACGGTGGAGGAGGCCACGGGCCTCGAGACCAACCTCGACACCGTCGAGGGGATGCAGTTCGACCGGGGCTACCTCTCCCCCTACTTCGTGACCGACTCGGAGGACATGTCCGTGGAGCTCGAGGATCCCCTGATCCTCATCCACGACGACAAGATCTCCAACATGAACGACCTTCTCCCCGTCCTGGAGAAGGTGGCCCAGATGGGCAAGCCACTGCTGATCATCGCCGAGGACGTGGAGAACGAGGCGCTGGCCACGCTGGTGGTCAACAAGCTCCGGGGCACGCTCAAGGTGTGCGCCGTGAAGGCGCCGGGCTTCGGCGACCGCCGCAAGCAGCAGCTGCGCGACATCGCCACGCTCACCGGCGGCCAGCTCATCAGCGAGGAGCTGGGCTTCAAGCTGGAGAACGCGGTGGCCAGCGACCTGGGCGGAGCCGCCCGCGTCACCATCGACAAGGACACGACGACCATCGTCGACGGCGCCGGCTCCGACGAGGAGATCCAGGGCCGCATCGCCGAGATCCGGACCTCCATCGAGAAGTCCGACTCGGACTACGACCGCGAGAAGCTCGAGGAGCGGCTGGCCAAGCTGGCCGGCGGCGTCGCGGTCATCAACGTCGGCGCGGCCACCGAGACGGAGATGAAGGAGAAGAAGGCCCGCGTCGAGGACGCCCTCCACGCCACCCGCGCCGCGGTGGAAGAGGGCATCGTGCCCGGCGGGGGCGCCGCTCTGCTCTGGGCGCAGAAGGCGCTGGACGGCTTCGACGCCGGCGGCGAGGACGAGAACATCGGCGTGCAGATCGTCCGCCGCGCCCTGGAGGAGCCGGCACGGCAGATCTCCAAGAACGCCGGCGCCGAGGGGTCCATCGTCGTGGAGCGCATTCGCGAGAAGGACCAGCTCAACTGGGGCTACAACGCCGCGACCGACACCTACGAGGACCTGGTCGAGGGCGGCGTCATCGACCCGACCAAGGTCACGCGGTCGGCGCTCCAGAACGCCGGGTCCATCTCCGGCCTCCTGCTCACCACCGAGTGCGTGGTGGTCGAGAAGCAGGACGAGGACGACGACGAGGACGACGACATGGGCGACATGGAGGACTACTACTGACCTCCGACGTCCCATCGTCGAAGCAGGGCCCGGCCTCGCGCCGGGCCCTTTTTTTTGAGGGTGGCGGGCGTCGAGGCACCCCGTACCTTTGTGGCATGCTACACACCGACTCTGCAGGGCAGACGGCTCGAGCCGCGGCCGGCATCGCGGCCCGGGCAGCGGCGGGAGTGCTCCTCCTCGGCCTGGCGGCGTGCTCCGGATCGCCGAACCCGGACGACGGCGCGCCGGCGACCGCGGCGCCGGACTCGGTTCGCGGCTCCGTGCGGCAGGTGGGGAGCAGCCCCTTCGTCCGCACCGTGGTGGAGGGGGCCGACACGGTCACCGTCACCGGAGACCTCGAGTCGGAGATCTCCCGCCTCTCCGGCGCCAGCGTCCTCGTGACGGGGACGCTGGCCACGGGGGACTTCCCGGGGCCGCGGCTGGAGGCGGCGTCCTACGAGATCCTCTCCGTCGACGGGCGCGAGCCCTCCGTCGGGGTCCTGGCCGAGGACGACGAGGGCTTCTACCTGGATCGGGGCGAGGGCGAGGCCGTCCGGCTCCGCGCCGTCTCCTCCGGCCTGGCGAACCAGATCGGGGGCAAGGTCTGGGTGGTGACGGGCGAGGACGGGTCCGTCCGGCGCTACGGGATCCTCCGGCCGCCGGAGCAGTAGTAGCCCTCACTGCATCGAGGTTCACCGGCGGATCTCCGCCGGTCCGGGCGCGACGGTCCACTCGATTCGCGCCCCCGTGAGCACAGCACCATCATCATCGACGGGTATGCCGATGAGCGACGACAGCATCAGAGTCCATCTCCCCGACGGTTCCTCTCTCGATCTCGACGAGGGCGCCACCCCGGCCGACGCGGCCGCCGCCATCGGCCCGGGCCTGGCCCGGGACGCCGTAGCGGCGCGGGTGAACGGCGAGCTGTGGGATCTGGACCGCGAGCTCCCGGACGGCGCCGAGGTGGAGATCGTCACCCGGACGGACGAGGACGAGGACGCCCTCTACGTGCTCCGCCACTCCGCCGCCCACGTGCTGGCCACCGCCGTGCGCGACCTGTGGCCGGAGGCCGGCATCGGGTTCGGGCCGCCGGTGGACGACGGCTTCTACTACGACTTCGACGTCCCGGAGCCCTTCACCCCGGAGGACCTCGAGGAGATCGAGGCGCGGATGGAGGAGGTCGTGGACGAGGACTTCCCCTTCGAGCGGAGCGAGGTGAGCCGGGAGGAAGCCCGGGAGCTGTTCAGCGACGACCCCCTCAAGCTCGAGCGGCTCGAGGAGATCCCCGAGGACGAGACCATCTCCGTCTACCGCGACGGCCCCTTCCTGGACCTGTGCCGCGGGCCCCACGTCCCCGACACCGGGGAGATCGAGAACTTCCGCCTGACCAGCGCCGCCGGGGCCTACTGGCGCGGCGACGAGTCGAACCAGATGCTCCAGCGGATCTACGGAACCGCGTTCTACTCCGACGACGCGCTGGAGGAGCACCTGGAGCGCATCGAGGAGGCGAAGAAGCGGGACCACCGCAAGCTGGGGCAGGAGCTGGGCCTGTTCAGCATCCAGGAGGAGGTGGGGCCGGGGCTCGTCCACTGGCATCCGAAGGGCGCCCGGATCCAGAAGCAGCTCCGGGACTGGCTCGAGGACCAGCTGGACGAGCGCGGCTACGAGTTCGTCTACACGCCCCACATCACCAGCGAGGAGCTGCTGGACCGCTCCGGCCACCTGGAGGCGTACCGGGAGATGATGTATCCCCCGATGGAGGTGGAGGGGGAGCGGGAGCCGTACCGGCTCAAGCCCATGAACTGTCCGATGCACACGCTGATCTTCGACTCGGAGACCCGCAGCTACCGGGATCTCCCGATCCGCCTGTCGGAGATCGCCAACGTGTACCGGCACGAGCGCTCCGGGACCCTGCACGGCATGCTGCGGGTGCGGATGCTGACCATGGACGACGCCCACGTGTTCTGCACGCCGGAGCAGATCGAGGCCGAGATCGCCGACATGCTGGACCTGGTGGACCTGGTGATGAACACCTTCGGGTTCGACTACCGGTACGACCTGGCCACCCGGCCCGAGGAGCGCATCGGCGAAGAAGCCGTGTGGGACCAGGCCGAGGACGCCCTCGAGGGGGCCCTGGAGGACGCGGCCGGCGGCTACGAGGTGGACGAGGGCGGCGGCGCCTTCTACGGGCCGAAGATCGACATCAAGTTCGAGGACGCCCTGGGCCGCGACTGGCAGGGAGCGACCATCCAGCTCGACTTCGTGCTCCCGGAGCGCTTCGAGCTCGAGTACATCGGCTCCGACAACAGCCCGCACCGCCCGGTGATGATCCACCGGGCGATCCTGGGCACCATGGAGCGCTTCGTCGGCGGCCTGATCGAGCACTTCGGCGGTGCCTTCCCGCTGTGGCTCGCCCCGGAGCAGGTCCGGGTGCTGCCGATCACCGACGACGAGATCGAGGGGGCCCGGGAGGTGGCCGACGAGCTCGGCGACGCCGGACTCCGCGTCTCGGTGGACAGCCAGTCGGACACGCTGAGCTACCGCATCCGGGAGGCGGAGCTGGAGAAGATCCCCTACACGCTGGTCGTCGGACAGCGGGAGCTGGAGGCCGGCACGGTGGCCGTGCGGGCCCGCGGCGCCGAGGACAAGCAGGTGGAGATGTCCGTGCAGGAGTTCCTGGACCGGGCCCGACAGCAGGTCGAGAGCAGGGCCCTGGAGCCGTACTGAGGCTGATCGGCCCGTCGGCGCCGCCGGCGGGCAACTTGCATTGATTACCGCCCGCGTCGGCGAGTACGTTGTGCGCCGCCGGACGTCCGACGGCGAAACAGTCGTCGGTCCGAGCCGTACACACCACCCGTCACGAGCGAGCGTCCGCGCCCGCACGGGCCGGGAGGAGCAGGACGAGGAGGTCCCCACATGACGAAGCAGAAGACCCGAAAGGCCGCCGCGAAGCGGTTCAAGAAGACCGGCAGCGGCCACTACAAGCGCAAGAAGGCCGGCAAGAGCCACATCCTGACCAAGAAGAGCCCGAAGCGGAAGCGACACCTCCGCAAGGACACGCTGGTCTCGGACGCCGACAAGAAGCGCGTCCGCCGGATGCTGGCCAGCGGCTGACGCCGCCCCCCGCCGCGTCCGATTCCGCGGGCCGGCGGGAACCCACGCAGTCGGCCGAGGAACGAAGAAGTCGAACGGGCACGGCCCGCGCCGTGACGGCACGGGTCGGCCCGTCCACGTGCAGCAGGGAAGGTCCTGACATGCCCCGAGTGAAGAGCAACGTCGCGCGCAACAAGCGCAAGAAGAAGATCATGGACGCCGCCAAGGGCTACTTCGGCGGCCGCTCCAAGCTCTACCGGATCGCGAAGAACCGGGTGGAGAAGAGCTGGGAGCACGCCTACCGTGGCCGGAAGCAGAAGAAGCGCGACTTCCGCAAGCTGTGGATCCAGCGGATCAACGCCGCCTCGCGGCAGCACGACATGCCGTACTCCCGGTTCATCCACGGGCTGGACGAGGCCGGTGTGGAGCTGAACCGGAAGGTCCTGGCCGACCTGGCGGTGCGCGAGCCCGAGGCGTTCGCCGAGCTCGTCAGCGTGGCCAGGGACCAGCTGGACTGACGGGTGTCCAACGAGTCGGGGGCGGCCACCGGGGCCGGCCGCGACCTGCTCGAGCGGCTGGACCGGATCCGCTCCGAGGGCGTGGCTGCCCTCGAGGAGGCCGGTGACGAGGAGCAGCTCGAGGAGGCCCGGGTGGAGTACCTGGGTCGGAGCGGGGAGCTGGCCACCATCACCGCGGGCATCGGGGACCTCCCGCCGGAGGATCGGCCGGTCGTGGGCCGACGCGCCAACCGGGTCAAGACCCGCCTGCAGGAAGCCCACGAGAGCCGCGAGAGGGAGCTGGAGCGGGAGGCCCGGAAGCGGGAGGCCGAGTCCCGGGACCTGACCCTTCCGGGCCGGGCCGAGTGGCGCGGCGGCACGCACCCCGTCACGCAGGTCATCGACGAGATCTGCGACATCTTCTCGGAGATCGGGTTCTCCCGCGTCCGCGGGCCCGAGGCCGAGACCGAGTGGTACAACTTCACCGCCCTGAACATCCCGCTGGACCATCCGGCGGCGGACATGCACGACACCTTCTATCTGGACGAGGGCGTGCTCCTCCGCACCCACACCTCTCCGGTCCAGGCGCGGATCATGGAGGAGCACGAGCCGCCGATCCGGATCGTCGTCCCCGGGCTCTGCTACCGGCGCGACGCCTTCGACCCGAGCCACGCCCCGGCCTTCGAGCAGATCGAGGGGCTGGCCGTCGACGAGGGCGTGGACTTCGTGGAGTTCCGCTCCGCCATCGACTTCTTCGTCCACCGCTTCTTCGGCGAGGACACGCGGACGCGGTTCCGACCGTCCTACTTTCCGTTCACCGAGCCCTCGGCCGAGGTGGACGTCTCGTGTCCCATGTGCGACGGCGCCGGGTGCTCCACGTGCAAGAACTCGGGGTGGATCGAGATCATGGGCGCCGGAATGGTGGACCCGGCGGTGTTCGAGGCGGTGGGCTACGACCCGGAGCGCTACACCGGCTACGCCTTCGGCATGGGACCGGCGCGCATCGCCATGATCCGCCACCGGATCCCCGACATGCGCCTCCTGTACCGGGGCGACGTCCGCTTCCTGGAGCAGTTCGTCCGATGACGAGGATCACGATCGCATGAGGATCTCGGTCAACTGGCTTCGGGAGCTCCTCCCGGACCTGGACGCCGACGCGGAGGAGATCGCCGACCGGCTCAGCGAGCGGGCCGTGCCGGTGGAGGAGCTGGTGCGCGTGGGGGAGGGGCTCGACGACCTCCTGGTGGCCCGCGTGCGGGAGACCCGCCCGCACCCGAACGCCGATCGGCTGACGCTGTGCCGGGTGGACCCCGGGGACGGCGACGAGGTCGACGTGGTGTGCGGGGCGCCGGTGATCCACGAGGGCGTGCACTACCCGTGGGTCCCGCCCGGCGGCCGTCTCCCGGGCGGCATGGAGGTCGAGGCCCGGGAGATCCGTGGGGAGCGGAGCGCGGGCATGCTCTGCTCGGAGCACGAGCTCGGTCTGGGCCCGGACGAGAGCGGCATCCTGGCCCTGCCGCGGGGGGTCGAGGCCGGCCAGTCGCTGGGCGAGGCCCTGGGCCTGCCGGACACGTGCCTCGTGCTGGACCTCACGCCGAACCGTGTGGACCTGGCCGGGCACGTCGGCGTCGCCAGGGAAGTGGCGCCGGACGGGAGCGACGGGCCGGTCCTGCGGTCCCTCGACGGCCCGGGCTGGACCCCGCGCTGGCGGGAGGGCTCGGAGAGCGCCGATGCCGCCGGCGTCACGGTCACGGTGGAGTCGCCGGACCGATGCCCCCGATACCTGGGGGCGGTGATCCGCGGGGTGGAGGTCGGCGACTCGCCGGCGTGGCTGGCCGGACGCCTCCGGGCCCTGGGCGCGCGCCCCGTGAACAACGTGGTCGACGCCACCAACTGGGTGCTGCACGAGCTGAACCAGCCGCTGCACGCCTTCGACCTGGGCACCGTGGAGGGGCCCGAGATCCGGGTGCGGCCGGCGGAGCAGGGCGAGGAGCTCAGGACCCTGGACGGGAAGGAGCGCACGCTCTCCCCCGAGGCCACCGTGATCGCCGACGCCCGCTCGCCGGTGGGCCTGGCCGGCGTCATGGGCGGCGAGGAGAGCGAGGTCACCGCCGACACCGCCGACGTCTTCCTGGAGTGCGCGTGTTTCGACCCCTCGAGCACCCGGGACACGGCCCGCTCGGTGGACCTCTCCACGGACGCCTCCTACCGCTTCGAGCGCGGGGTGGACCCGCGGGCGCAGGAGGAGGCCCTGGCCCGGTGCGTGGAGCTGATCCTGGCCACCGCCGGCGGGGAGGCCGTCGAGGACGCGGTCCGGATCGGGGGCGGGCCGGAGCCGCGCCGGGAGGTGACGCTGCGGCCGAGCCGCGTCCGGCAGGTGCTGGGCCGGGACGTGCCGCCGCCGAAGCTCCGGCGCCTGCTGGAGCCGCTGGGCTTCGAGGAGGCCGAGGGATCGGGTGAGACGTCCGCCCCCGCCGACGCCCGCCTGGCCTTCAGCGTGCCGGGCTGGCGCGGCGACGTGGAGCGCGAGATCGACCTGGTGGAGGAGGTGGCGCGCCGCCAGGGCTACGAGAGCTTTCCCACGGAGCGACGCGCCTTCCGACCGAGCACCGTCCCCTCGGATCCGACCTGGGAGCGGGCCGAGCGGGTGCGCCGGTGGCTCTCCGGCCGCGGCCTGCTGGAGGCCCGGAGCCTGAGCCTGGTGCCCGAGGAGCGCGTCGACGGGGAGCGGGCCGTGCCGCTGCTGCATCCGCTGTCCGAGGACGAGGACCACCTGCGCGATGCGCTGGTTCCCCCGCTCCTGGACCGGGCGGAGCACAACTTCTCCCGCGGGCGTCGCTCCGTGCGCCTGTACGAGATCGGAACCGTCTTTCGCCGCCGCGAGGCCGGCGCCGATGCGGAGGCCTCCGAGCGCCTCCCGGCCGAGGAGATGCGCGCCGCGGCCCTCCTGACGGGTCGCCGTCGGCCGGAGCACTGGAGCGACGGGGACGGCGCCGTGGACCTGTGGGACGTGAAGGCGCTGGCGTCCGAGATCGCCGATCTGTGGCTGCACGGCGAGATCGTCGCCGGCGGAGAGCCCCCCTCGGACTATCCCGGCGTCGTGCCCCTGGGCGCGGACCGGTGGCTCGGCCCCGAGCGCTTCTGGCTCCTGGACGACGGCGGGCACGCCGTGGGCGTGGCCGGGCGAGTGCGTCCGGAGGCCGTGGAGACGCCCGACTGGGCGGGGCCGGTCTTCGCCCTGGAGCTCCGCCTGCGGTCGGTGCAGGTCGGGGAGACCCCGGTGCACCGGGAGCTCTCCACCTACCCGGCGGTGCGGTGGGACCTGGCGTTCACGGTGGACGAGGAGGTCCCGGTGGCCGAGGTCGAGGCGTCGATTCGGGACGCGGCGCCCGGGGCGATTCTCGAGGGGCTTCGCCTCTTCGACGTCTACCGCGGCGAGGAGATCGAGGAGGGACGGCGCAGCCTGGCGTGGCGCTTCACGTTCCGGGCCGACGACCGTACGCTTGAGGATCGGGAGGTCGAGGAGGCCATCTCAGACATCGTCGACGACCTGGAGGGGCGCTATGGCGTCCGAGTCCGAACTTCCTGATTCCACGCCGGAGGAGGAGCTCCGGTCCCTGGAGGAGACCGTCGACCGGCTCCTGGAGGTGCTGGCGTCCGTGAGGGAACGGGCGCGGGAGGCCGAGGAGGCCCACGGGGAGCTCCGCGCCGCGCTGGCCCGCACCGAGGGCGAGGAGGGCGCGGAGCCCGCCTCCGCAGAGGAGCGGCTGCGGAAGCTCACCGAGGAGAACGAGCGCCTCCGCTCCATCCTCGACGAGGGGCGGGAGAAGGCGGAACGCATCCGAAGCCGGCTGGTCCTTCTGGAGGACGAGGCCACGTGAACGACGAAGAGATACAGACGGTCCCGGTCCAGATCTTCGGTGAAGAGTACGTGATCCGGACCGACCAGGACGAGGAGCACACCCGGAAGTGCGCCGCCTACGTGGACGACGCCATCGAGGAGGCGCACCTCCGGGGCCACGTCTCCGAGTCGAAGGCGGCGATCCTGGCCGCCATGGAGATCGCCGACGAGCTGCTCCGGCTGCGGGAGGACCGGGAGGTCGACAACCGCCAGATGGCCCTCCGGCTCCGCCAGCTCCGGCGACGCATGGAGGAGAACCTGGACGCGGACTGACGCGGGGCCCGCCGGCCCACCACCGGCCCCCGCGCCGGCAGCAGCCTACCGGCCGGCCTCCACGGCCTCGGCCACCGTCCGCGGCGCCGGCGGGCCGTCGAGCCGCAGCACCCGTCCCGCCCGGACGCCCGTGAACTCGCCGTCCCGGATGGCGAAGCGGCCGCCCACCAGGACGTGCACCATGCCCTCCGCCAGGTGGTGGGGATCGGTGAACGTGGCCGGCGACCGGAGGCGGTCGAGATCGAAGACCGCCAGGTCGGCGACCCGGCCCACCTCGACCCGTCCCCGCTCCTCCAGGCCCAGCAGCCGGGCCGGCGTGCCCGTCATGGAGCGGATGGCCTGCGAGAGCGGGAGCACGTCCTCCTCGACCACGTACTTGCGGATCTTCTGGGGGTGGGCGCCGTAGCACCGCGGGTGCGGCACGCCCTCGCCCCGGGGCACCAGGCATCCGTCCGAGGAGGTCATGGTCCACGGCTGCCGCATGAGACGGCGGACGTCCTTCTCGGTCATGTTGTAGGAGACCACGCCGACGTACCCGGTTCGGACCAGCCGCATGGTCATCTCCACCGGTCCCACGCCCACCGAGTCGGCCACCTCGGCCAGCGTGCGACCCTCGATGGCCGGGTTCTCCTCGTACCGTCGGAACTGCAGCCGATCGGCGCCGCCGCGGCGGTCCAGGTTGGTGACGATCCCGGCGGCGATGGAGTCCCGGGTGGCCGGGCGGTCGAGCCGGGCCACCAGCGAGTCCTGTCCGCCGGCCTGGGCCCAGCGCGGAATCAGGGCCGAGCCGAGTCCCGTGGCGGAGGCGGTGTAGGGATACTGGTCCGCCCACACCTCGACCCCCTGCGAGCGGGCTCGCTCGATGCGGTGGACCAGGGCCGCCGAGTACCCCCAGACGTGCGGGCCCAGCACCTTGATGTGCGTGACCACCCCCGGGAGATCGGCCTCCCGGGCGACCTCGATCACCTCGTCCACGGCGGCCACCACGCCGACGCTGTAGGTGGACTCGTCGCGGATGTGGCTCTTGTAGAGGCCGCCGTGTCGGGACGCCACCTCGGCGAGCCGGACGACCTCCTCCGTCTCGGCGTAGCTGCCCGGCGTGTAGAAGAGGCCGCTGGTGAGGCCGAAGGCGCCCTCCTGCATCGCCCGGTCCACCAGCTCACGCATCCGGTCCATCTCGGAGGCGGTCGGCGCCCGGTCGTCCATGCCCACCACCTCCTCGCGCACCGAGCCGTGGCCGATGAAGGGAGCCACGTTCACGCCGAGCCCGTCGGCCAGCAGCTCCTCACGCTGCTCGGCCAGGTCCACTGCGCCCCCGCCGTCCGGGTTGCCCGTCAGCGTGGTGAGGCCCTGCGCCAGGATCGGCCGCGCGGCGCTGAGATCCGGGTCGTCCATGGACCCCGGGGCATGGGTGTGCGGGTCGATGAAGCCCGGCGCCAGGTAGAGGCCGCTGGCGTCGATCACCGTCTCGGCCCGGGACGCGTCCACCTCGCCCACGGCGGCGATCGTGTCGCCGGCCACCGCCACGTCGGCCCGGAACCACGGCGTGCCCGTGCCGTCCAGGACCCGGCCGTCCTGGAACACCACGTCGTAGCGGGCGGTCCCGGAAGGCTCCTGGGCCGCGGCGGGGCCGTCGGAGCCGGGACCCGTGAGCGAGAGGGTGAGGAGGGCGATCAGGGCGAGGAGGGTGCGACCCGTGCGCATGAGGACTCCGGACGTCGAGTGGTCGGCTTCGGTGCGCGAGCCGCCCAATCTTGGCCCGGCCTCGGGACCGGGCAAGGCGGCGAGCCGAACGTCCGCGCTCCGGTTGCGGGGGCAGGGGGGCGCGGGCAACTTGAAATCGGTAAAATCCGGGTACGCGACGACGGCCGGGCCGGGCTGTCGGATCGCACTCCTGAAGGCTGATCGAGTCGCGTGTGAAGCCGGCGGTCGCGCCCAGCCGCCGGCCTTTTCTGTTGGTGACGGGGACGCTCGACGTCCCTGCTCAGGCAGGGGATCTGAGCCCTCGCGCGCAGCGAGCCGCGGGCGCCGGTCCCCTGTTCCAGGATAGATGACCGGAGCCGCTCCATATGACTCAGACCCTCCTGATCGCCCTGGCCGCCCTGGTGGTCGGCGCACTGGCCGGCTACGCCCTCGTACGCAGCCGCGTGGCCCGTGCTCGCGGCGACGCCCGGCAGCAGGCCGACGAGATCGTGGAGGAGGCCCGTGAGGAGGCCGACCGCATCCGGCGGGAGGCGGAGCTCGAGGCGAAGGAGGCAGTCTACGAGCGTAAGGAGGAGTGGGAGGAGGAGGTCGCCGAGCGCCGGAAGGACCTGGAGCGGAGCGAGGAGCGGCTCATCGAGCGCGAGGAGCTCCTGGACCGGAAGCTCTCGATGCTGGACGACCGGGAGGAGCGCATCGAGGAGCGGCGGCGCGACCTCGAGGAGCGCGCCGAGGAGCTCGAGGAGCGCGAGGCCGAGCTCGAGGACGAACGCGGCCGGATCGAGGAGGAGCTGGAGGAGGTCGCCGGCATCTCGGCCGACGACGCCCGGGAGCGGCTGATCGGCCGCATCCGCGAGCAGGCGGAGGCCGAGGCCTCCCAGGAAGTGCGGGAGATGAAGGAAGAGGCCCGGCGGGAAGCCGAGCGAGAGGCGAAGAAGATCGTGACCATGGCCATCCAGAAGCTGGCCGTGGACCACGCCTCGGACGTCACCGTCTCCGTCGTCTCCCTCCCGAGCGACGACATGAAGGGGCGGATCATCGGGCGGGAAGGCCGAAACATCCGCTCCTTCGAGTCGGAGACCGGCGTCGACGTGGTGGTGGACGACACCCCCGAGGCCGTGCTCCTCAGCTCCTTCGACCCGGTCCGGCGCGAGGTGGCCCGGCTGGCCATGGAGCGCCTGGTGGCTGACGGCCGCATCCACCCGGGCCGCATCGAGGAGATGGTGGAGAAGGCCCGCTCGGAGATCGAGGAGGAGATGAAGGAGGAGGCCGAGGAGCTCCTGTACGAGCTCGGCGTCCACGACCTCCCGAGCCGGCTCGTGGAGGTGCTCTCGAACCTGAAGTTCCGGACCAGCTACGGTCAGAACCAGCTGCAGCACGCCGAGGAGGTGGCCCTGCTGGCCGGGAACATGGCCGCCGAGATGGGCCTCGACGCGGGGATGGCCCGACGCATGGGGCTCCTCCACGACATCGGGAAGGGCCTCACCCACGAGCACGAGGGGAGCCACGTGGAGCTCGGGTACGAGCTCTGCGAGCAGTACGGCGAGCCCGACCAGGTCCTGAACGCCATCCGGGCCCACCACGACGAGGAGCCGGCCCGCTACCCGGAGACGTTCCTGGTCACCGCCGCCGACGCCATCTCCGGCGCGCGCCCCGGCGCACGCCGCGAGTCGTTCGAGCACTACGTTCAGCGGCTCGAGGAGCTGGAGGAGATCGCCGGCTCCTACGAGGGAGTGGAGAAGGTCTTCGCCATCCAGGCCGGACGCGAGGTCCGGATCATGGTCACCCCGGAAGCGGTCACGGACGAGGAGATGGCGGAGCTGAGCGAGCGGGCCGCCCGCCGGATCGAGGAAGAGCTGCAGTATCCGGGACAGATCAAGATCGTCGTCGTGCGCGAGAACCGAGCCGTTGACTTCGCCCGATAGGAGACAGGAAGGTCGCCTCGATGGACGGACAGCTGATCGACGGAAAGGAGATCGCCGGAGAGGTTCGCTCGGAGGTGGCCAGCGAGGTCGAGGAGCTCCGCGACCGGGGCACCGTGCCGGGGCTGGCCGTCTTCCTCCTGGGCGACGACCCCGCCTCGAAGTCCTACGTGCGCATGAAGACGCGGGACTGCGAGGAGGTGGGCATCGACACGCGCGACTTCTTCCTGCCGGCGGAGACGAGTCAGGACGAGCTGGAGAGCCGCATCGACGAGATGAACGAGGACCCGTCGGTGCACGGCATCCTGGTGCAGCTCCCGCTCCCGGACCACGTGGACGAGCGGGCCATCACGGAGCGGATCGATCCCGCCAGGGACGTGGACGGCTTCCACCCCGTGAACGTGGGGCGGCTGGCCAAGGGCGACGCGGACGCTTTTCGTCCCGCCACGCCCGCCGGCATTCAGGAGATGCTGTCCCGGATCGGCTACGATCCGGAGGGCGAGCGCGCCGTCATCGTCGGACGCTCGAACCTCGTGGGGCGGCCCATGGCGTCGCTCCTCCTGCGAAAGGCCGCCGGCGGCAACGCGACCGTGACCGTGGCCCACAGCCGGACGCGGGACCTGGGGAGCGTCACCCGGGAGGCGGACCTCCTGATCGTCGCCGTGGGGCGCCCCGGGACGGTGGACGCCGACATGGTCAGCGAGGGAACCGTGGTCGTTGACGTCGGCGTGAACCGCGTGGACGACCCTGACCGGGAGAAGGGATACCGGCTGGTGGGGGACGTGGCGTTCGACGAGGTGAGGGAGAAGGCCTCCTGGATCACCCCCGTGCCCGGCGGCGTGGGACCGATGACGAGGGCCATGCTCCTGGACAACACCGTGCTTGCGGCGCGTCGGAACGCGGGGAGCAGCGACGCCTGATGGCCGACGGCCAGGACCAGATGGCCATGTTCGAGACCTCGCCCACGGACGACCGCCCCCCGGGACAGCCCGGCGAGGACCGGGATCTCCGGCCGGGGCGCGACGCGGAGTCCGCCATCCCGGTCTCGGAGGTGAACGCCGCCGCCCGCGAGCTGCTCGAAGAGAGCTTCCCGCCGCTGTGGGTCGCCGGAGAGATCGCGAACTGGCGGCAGGTCAGCTCCGGACACTGCTACTTCAGCCTCCGGGACGAGGACGCCCAGATCCAGTGTGTCATGTGGCGGCGGAACGCCCGGCGCCTGCCCACGGAGCCGGAGGAGGGCATGGAGGTCTGCGCCCACGGCCAGATCTCCCTGTACGAGGTCCGCGGCACGTATCAGCTGATGGTGCGCCAGCTCCAGGCGCGCGGCGAGGGACTCTGGCGCCTGGCCTTCGAGCGCCTGAAGAAGAAGCTGGCGGCGGAGGGACTCCTGGACGAGGCCCGCAAGCGGCCGACGCCGCGGGTTCCGGGACGGGTGGCGGTGGTCACCTCGCGGTCCGGGGCCGCCCTTCGCGACGTGGTGAGCGTCATCCGGCGACGGGCGCCCTGGACGGACATCCTGGTGGCCGACTGCCGGGTACAGGGCGAGGAGGCCGCGCCGGAGATCGTGGCCGCCCTGGAGCGGGTGGGTCGACGGGACGACGTGGACGTGGTGATCCTCACGCGCGGCGGCGGATCCGTGGAGGACCTGTGGGCGTTCAACGAGGAGCCCGTGGCCCGTGCCGTGGCGGCCTCGCCGATCCCGGTGATCTCGGCGGTGGGACACGAGGTGGACGTCACGATCGCCGACCTCGTGGCGGACGTCCGGGCGCCGACCCCCTCCGCCGCGGCCGAGGTGGCCGTGCCGGCGGAGGAGACGCTCCGGGCCGAGGTGGCGGGCCTCGCGTCCGGCCTGGCGGACGGGCTCCGCTCGCGGGTGCGCCGTGGCCGGGACCGGGCCGGACGCTACGCCGAGCGCCTGCTGTCGGCCGCCCGCAGGCGCCTGGACCGGGCCCGCAGCAGGACGGAGCGGCTCGGGGCCCGGCTGGACGCCCTGAGCCCCCTGGGCACCCTCCGGCGGGGATACGCGGTGCCCACCGACGAGGACGGGCAGGTGCTCCGGCGGCGGGAGTCCTTCGAGGGAGTGGAGCGGTTCCGACTGAGAGTCGTCGACGGCCGGATCGAAGCACGAGTGGAGAACGTGGAGCCGGCGCCCGAGCCGGACGCCGGGGGAGGAGAGGCATGACCGACGCGGACGGGCCGGGATTCGAGACGGCCCTCTCGGAGCTGGAGGAGATCGTGCGCGCCCTGGACCGCGACGAGATGCAGCTGGACGAGGCCCTGGAGCTCTTTCGGCAGGGCGTGGGACACCTGCGCACCGCCAACCGGCTCCTGGACGAGGCGGAGGGACAGGTCGAGGAGCTGATCGAGGAGGCCTCCGGCGAGCTGGAGACCGTCGACTTCGACGTCGGCGGATCGGAGGAGGCGGCCGAGGGTGGCGGCTGACCGCGCGCCGGCGTCCACCGAGTCGTACCGCCTCCCGGCGTCCATCGAGCGGCTCCGGGAGCGGGTGGACAGGACGCTGGAGGAGGTCCTGGACGACGCACTCCGCGGCGCGGAGGCGGAGGTGGCCGAGCCCGTCCGCTACGCTGTCCTGGGAGAGGGGAAGAGGATCCGCCCCACGCTCCTGCTGGCGGGCTATCGTGCCGCCGACGGGGGCGATCCGCCCCGCGACCTCTTCCGTCTCTCCTGCAGCGTGGAGCTGGTCCACGCCTATTCGCTGATCCACGACGATCTCCCGTGCATGGACGACGACGACCTGAGGCGGGGCCGGCCGGCGCTGCACGTCCGCGACGGCGAGGCCGTGGCCGTCTTCACCGGGGCGGTGCTCATGCCCCTGGCGGTGCGGATCATCGCGGACTCGGGCCGCCGGCTGTCGCTGGGCGAGGAGCGGACGGCCCGGCTGGTCTCGGTCCTGACCAGGGCCGCGGGCGCCTCGGGCATGGTCGGGGGGCAGCTCCGGGACCTGGAGGCCGAGGGCGAGCAGCTCGACCGCGAGGCGCTGGAGCGGATCTACCGGGGAAAGACCGCCGCCCTCATCGCCGCCTCGGTGGCCATGGGCGGCCTGGCGGCGGGAGCCGTCGGAGAGCGCCTGGAGCGCCTCGAGGAGTACGGCCGCAAGCTCGGCCTGGCCTTTCAGATCGTGGACGACGTCCTCGATCTGACGGCGTCCGAACGCGAGCTCGGCAAGCCGAGCCGGCGGGACGTGGACCTGGAGAAGGCCACCTATCCCGCGCTCTTCGGACTCGAGGAGGCCAGCCGCCGCAGCCGTCGGCTGGCCCAGGAGGCCCGGGACGCCGTGAGCGGGCTCCCGGCCGCGGTGACCCTGCGGGAGCTGGCCGAATTCGTCGTCGAGAGGGGACGCTGACACGATGACCATCGGAGTCGTGGGGAATCCGGAGTACGCGGGGCTGGACGAGGTCCTGGAGGAGGTGCGCCAGCTGGCCGCCGAGCGCGGCGCTGCGGTGGTCGTGAGCGAAGAGCTGGACGACCTGGACGGCACGTCGGAGCGTCCCCTGGAGGAGCGCTGGGACGAGGTCGACGTGGTGCTCACGCTGGGGGGCGACGGCACACTGCTCCGCGGCGCCCGCATGGCCGGCCCGCGCAGGATCCCCCTGGTGGGCTGCAATCTCGGCCGGCTCGGGTTCCTGACCACCGGAGCGCTCGAGGAGCTCGAGGGCATCGTCGACCGCACGATTCGTGGCGACTACGAGCTGGAGGAGCGCGTCGCCCTGGACGTGCGGGTCGGCCGCGGAGAGGGCTCCTTCTACGCCCTCAACGACGCCGTCGTCCACAAGACCGGCTTCGCGCGGCTGATGACCATGCGGCTCTACCTGGACGGCGAGGAAGTCGGACAGTACAGCGGGGACGGCATCGTGATCTCCACCGCCACCGGGAGCACCGCCTACAGCCTCTCCGCCGGCGGTCCCATCATGCACCCGAGCATGGACGCGCTCCTGGCCACCCCGATCTGCCCGCATACCCTGGCGGTCCGTCCGCTGGTGGTACCCGGGGACAGCCGCCTCACCGTGGAGGTGGTCTCCGAGAGCGAAGAGGAGACCGTGGTCACGGTGGACGGCCAGGTGGGGAGCCGCATGGAGCGCGGCGAGCGCGTCGAGCTGAAGGCCGCGGAGGAACCGTTCCGCCTCGTACGCTTCGCCGGCGACGACTTCTTCAACGTGCTCCGCCAGAAGCTCCGGTGGGGCGACGTGCGTCCCCGTGACGCGTAGCCGGGCGCCGCGCGAGGAGGGAGGTCATGGCCTCCGACGGTAGGGAAGGGGCGGACGTCCTCCGGGAGCTCCGCGTCCGCAACTACGCGGTGATCGACGAGGCCCGGCTGGAGCTGGGCCCCGGCCTCAACGTCCTCTCCGGGGAGACCGGGGCCGGGAAGTCCATCCTCGTGGGGGCGCTCTCGCTCCTCCTGGGCGAACGGGCCAACACGGAGGTGGTCCGGGCCGGAGAGGACAGCGCCGTCGTGGAGGCCGTCTTCGACGTGAGCGACCGCCCCGAGATCCGGGACCGGTGCCGCGAGGCGGGCCTCGACGTGGACGACGGATGGCTCATCCTCCGGCGCGAGCTGCAGCGCGAGGGACGCAACCGCGTGTGGGCCAACGGCTCCCCGACCACGGTGAGCCTGATCGGCGAGCTCGGCAGCAGCCTGGTGGACCTGCACGGTCAGCACGAGCACCAGGCCCTCCTGAGGGGTGCCGCCCAGCGCCGCATCCTGGACGCCTTCGCCGGCGCAGGAGAGGAGGCCGCCCGGGTGGAGGAGCTGTACCGGGAGTGGCGGGAGCTGCTGGATCGGGTCGAACAGCTGCGGCGGGAGTCGGACGAGCTGGAGGAGCGCGCCGACTACCTGCGGTTCAAGGCCGAGGAGATCGAGGAGGCGGAGCTGGAGCCCGGCGAGGACCGGGAGCTGGAGGACGAAGCGCGGCGCCTGTCGAACTCGGAGGAGCTCATCTCCCTCTCCGGCGAGCTCTACCGGGAGCTCTACGCCTCCGAGGACTCGCTCGTGGACCGGCTGGGCCAGCTCCGGCGCTCCATCTCGGAGCTCGCGGACATCGACACCGGGGCCGAGGAATTCGCGGAGCTCTACGAGACCGGTCTCCACTCGCTGCAGGAACTCGGACGCAGGCTGGGCGAATACCAGGGCTCGGTGGACCACGATCCGGCCCGGCTCGACGCCATCCGCAGCCGCCTGGACGAGATCTATCGGCTGCAGCGGAAGTACGGGGAGACGATCGAGGAGGTGCTGGCCGAGGGCCGGGAGGCCAGGAGCGAGCTGAACCGGCTGGAGGGCTCCGAGGAGGAGATCGAGGCGCTGGAGGAGAGGGCCGATGAGACCCGGGCGGAGCTGGCGGACGCGGCCGGCGATCTGTCCCGGGCCCGGCGCGAGGCCGCGGGACGCCTGGAGGACGAGATCACGGAGATCCTCCCCGAGCTCGGGATGGACGAGGGGCGCTTCGAGGTCCACTTCGACGAGCGCGACGAGCCCGGGCCCCACGGCGCGGAGGACGTGGAGTTCCGCGTCACCCTCAACGCCGGCTTCGACCCCGGGCCTCTCTCCCGGATCGCCTCCGGCGGTGAGCTGAGCCGGGTCATGCTGGCCCTGAAGACCGCCCTGGCGGGGGTGGACGAGATCCCGTGCCTCGTCTTCGACGAGATCGACGCCGGGGTCGGGGGCGAGGTCGCGCACCAGGTGGCCGAGCGGCTGGGGGCCGTGGCCGACCGCCACCAGGTGTTCGTCATCACCCACCTGCCGCAGATCGCCGCCCGGGCCGACGCTCACTACCGCGTGGAGAAGAGCCAGGCCGGAGGGCGCGCAGCGACCCGAGTCCGGGTGCTGGAGGGAGACGAGCGCGTCTCAGAGGTGGCCCGCATGCTCGGCGGCGACCCCGGGAGCGAGGTCTCCCGCAGGCACGCCCGAGAGCTGCTGGAGACCGGCGAGGAGCGCCGGGCGGCGGAGGCCTGAGGGCTACTTCTTCGCGTCCTCTCCGATGCGGGCCGCGGCCTCGGCCAGGGCGCCGTCCAGCTCGCCCGTGAAGAAGTCCAGGGCCTCGGTGGTGGCGGGAGCCTCGATTCGGCTCAGCGTCTCGCTCACCGTCGGCTGCGTCACGCCCAGCTTCTGCGCCGTCCGGCTCTGCGAGCCCAGGCGGCGGTACGCCAGATAGGTCTCCAGCTGGCGGGGCGTCCACTCCACCAGACGCAGCTGCAGGAGCGTGCCCAGGTGACGGAGTCGCCGGGCGGACGTCCCGTCGCGGAGGTCGACGGCCACGAGGGAACGGGAGGCCGTCAGATCCTCCAGGAGCGACTCCGCCCGGTCCAGGGGAGGCCCGGCGAAGTGGTGCAGGCTGGCCGGACCCCGGGAGCCGCCCCCCGTCCACAGGTCCGTCTGCACCCGCACCCGCCCGGGGACGAACGCCACCCGCATCTTCAGGGGGTGGAGCTCCGTCCACAGACGCATCAGGACGGCCCCGGCCCCCGGCCCGCCCGTCAGGATGGCGCCGAACTCACGGGTGCCCTTTCGGAGCTGGAAGCCGGCCTCGAGCCGGTGGGAGAGCTCGCCGTTCAGCTCCCGGAAGAGGGACTCGAGGCGGTACGCCCGACGCCCGGAGGATCCGTCGTCCCCGTTCTCCTCGGCGGAGGCGAGAAAGACGATGCCGGTCTTGGCCATAGGCCTGTGAGTCGATTGGGAGGGGCGGCGTGAAGCGGCCGTCGTGAAGGACGCGCCGTGGTCACCGACACGATCACCGATCTGTGCCCCGACAGCGTACAGGGAAGACATAGGCCCTGCAACCGATCGGGGTGCGACCGGGGCGATGCCGTCCGGCCGCCGGCGCGTCCGGCGACGGGGGACTCGCGGCGGCTACTGACCCGTGAGGGAGGGAATGCCCATCGGGACCCGGATCCGGAACGTCGTGAGCCTGGAGGCCGGCGTCTGCCCGCCCGACCCGGCCACCGGTGTCTGGAACAGGAAGGAGATCTCCACCGGTCGGTCCTCCTCGGCGGTGGAGTCCCCGGCGGCCCGGTAGTGGATCCCCACGCCAAGGCGGTGGCGGCGCTGCTCGGTCTCCACGGCCAGCGGTGAAGCGTCGCCGGGGGCCCCGGGGCCGGGGGACCCGGCCAGCGCATAGCGGTCCGCCTCTTTCCGCCAGAACGTGTACTCGGCCCCCAGCGAGAGCGCCCGGTTCACGGCGAGGCGGGGAGAGACGTGGGCCTGCACGTAGTCGCCCAGGTCCCGCTCCACGGTCACCGACGTCGCGGGGACCGGGAAGGGCCGGTCCGGTCGGTGCACCCGGAGCTCGAGCTCGTCGGCCAGCTGCCGCCCGTATCGTCCACGGGCGTGCAGCCGGATCGGACCCAGTGCCACGTCCTGGTAGAGCGCCACTTCCAGGTCCGTCTGCCCCTCGGAGACCGGTATGTCGAGGAAGCTCGCCGGCGTCACGTAGGGCGCGGCGCCCGGCGAGCCCCGGGGGAGGCGCACCGTCCCGCCGACGGTGGTCCGCAGCTCGAGCCCCGAGCCGGTCGTGTCGGGGTCGGGACGGAAGGTGTCGAGGAGTCCGATCCGCACGCCCACCTCGAGCCCCTCGATCGTCCACCCGCGGTCGTAGCCCTGCAGGGAATCGGCCTGCATGGCGCCGGTGAAGAACGTCTGCAGGGCGGCCGTTCCGGCGACGCTGTCCAGGGTCAGGCCCGGCGCCGTGATCCCGTACTCCTGGAAGGCGCCCACGATGCTGTCGACCGTGGTGGCCAGGTCGTCCCCGGGGCGGCTGCTCGGAAGAGGGAGGAGCAGATCGGTCTCCGACCGTCGGGTGAAGGCACTGAGGAACGCCCCGCTCCGCTGGAGAAGGGCCTCCGCCTGCTGCTGCTCCTGCGAGGACAGGCTGCCGCTCTCGATGCGCGCCTGCAGCGAGTCACGGGCCGTGGCCCATCCGTCGGTGAAGGTCCCCGGCGAGGCGACCACCGACGAGAGGGGAGCGAAGCTGGCGCCGGCGGAGTCGTAGTCGAAGAACACCTCCGTCTGGGACTTCACGATCGGGACGGTGATCCGGGCCGCCACCCTGTCGATGACCCCGAATTCCGCCGTGAGCGGGATGAGCCGGCGGTTGGCGTGGAAGCGGTCGACGTCGAGGGCTCCCAGCGAGAACTCGCTCTCCGGCAGGGAATCGTAGCCCAGGGCGGCGGCGTCCTGGCGGAGCCCGGCCAGGAAGGGGCCCGCACCGGGGAAGAGCCGCCCGGCGATCGGGCCGTCCACGTCGGCCGCGAGGGGCTCCTCCATCCCGTCGGCCACCGAATCCAGTGGACTGTCCAGGGCGTACTGGGTGTTCCAGCTCTCGAAGGCCGGGGCCACCTCCAGCCAGGCCTCACCGGGATCCGGGATCTCGGCGGTCCGCGACGTGCCACGCGCCGTCTGGGCCGGAGCTGAGGGCGGCCGCGCCGCGCCGACCAGTGCCCCGAGGGCCAGGAGCATCGCCACGGCGGCAGGAGCCGCGGTTCGCCGCGATGCGTTCACCCGGGACAGCCGGGTCGGAGGGAAGCCGGAGATCACGGTGCCGTGTGGTATCCTGATGTCGGGGCTCGGCGTGGGGCGTCGAGAGGCGCGTCCTTGTCCCGCCGCGGGGCAGGGCGCGGCGCGGGAAGACGGGCGCAGTATACGGACGCCCGAGCGGGCGGGACAAGCTCGTGCGCGCGAGTCCTCCATACGCATCACCGTCATACGCATCACCGTACGGATCCTCCCACCTGCCTGACCCGCTCCCCGCGACGGTCGTTATCGTCGTAACCCCCGGTGACGGCCGGATGACGGCTCGATGACACCCGGGCGCCACCCTCCTGCGCGACGATGCAGGTCCGTGCGCGGCTGCACCGGACCGCGAGGATGCCCGAACGGGGGGTAGGGGATGGAGCCGGGAACAGGGTGTTACGCCCTCGGACCGATACGAGCGGCGGGGACCGGACTGCTGATCGGTGCGGCGGCCGTCCTGGCAGGCGGCTGCGGCGGGGACGCGCCGCAGGACTCGCCGGCAGAGACCGTCCGGGGCAGGGAAGTGGAGAGCTCCCCCGGACTTCCCGATTCCGTACGACGAATCGAGAACCCGGATGGCGCCTGGAGAGGACCGGCCCGCCTCCAGCTGGTCCGGCAGGTGAGGGGTGCGACGAACCCCGTCGGCAGCACCGACGACGTCCGGACCCCCGTTTTCAGCGGCATCCGGGACGTGGCGCCCGGCCCCGACGGTCGGATCCTCGTCCTGGACGGATCCGAGGCCCGCGTCATCGTCCTGGACCGGGGTGGCGACGTGATCCACCGTCTGGGCGGACGCGGCGACGGGCCCGGAGAGCTCACCACACCGGACCGGGTCGAAGCGGGGCCCGATGGCGACGTCCGCGTCCTTGAGCGGCGGCCCGCGGCCGTCCATCGGTGGCAGGAGGGCGAATACGTGGGATCCGTCGAGCTGGTCAGGTCGGACGACTCTGGGGAGGCACCCGGGGCCGATTCCGGCCCGGGGGGACTCGCCGACTGGGGGCCGTCGCTTCCCGGCGGCAGGGCCGTTCGCCTGATCCGTCTGGGCGTGTCGGACCCGAGCAGCAGCGCCAGCGCCGTGTACGCCGCGGACTCGACGGGACGGATCGGCTCGTCCGCCCTCGAGTGGTCCACCGAGGGCACCCGAAGCCGACTGCCGGAGGTGTTCGGGGCGCGGCGGTCGTGGACCGCGGTGGTCGGGCCCGACGGAGAGGCCCGATTCGCCGTCGCCCGCGGCGATCGGTACGAGGTCCGGCTGTACGACCTCAGCGGGACGCTTCGGACGATCGTGCGACGGGACGTGGCCGGCCGCCCCGTCACCGACGATCTCCGCGAGAGGGCGCTGGACCGATTCACGGAGGAAGCGAGCCGGGCCGGCGCTCCACCCGGCATGACCCGTGAGCTGCGGGACCGGCTGCCCGTGGCCGAGAGGCTGCCGGTGATCGGCGACCTCTGGCACTCCGCCCCGGACGGACGGCTGTGGGTCGGCCTGGTCGGGCCCGGTCCCGCCCCGGGGGCGAGCTCGGTGATCCGGGAGTACGACGTGTACGGGGCCGACGGCAGCTACCTGGGGAGCGTCGACTCACCTCCGGGCTTCGAGCTCCACCGGGTCAGGGGGGCGCACCTCTACGGCTCCTGGAAGGACTCCCTGGGCGTGCCCGGCGTGCGCGTATACAGACTCATCGAGCCGGGAGATCGGAGCGGCATCAGTCGGGGTCGAGGCCCACCGTGAGTTCCACCGTCTCGACGAGGCCGGGAACCGATTCGGTAGTGCACGCCTCCGGACCGCTGAGCTCCAGACATCCGCCGAGCAGCATGACGAAGAGGAGCGCGGTGGAGAACAGAAGGGTCTTCTTCCGCCGGTGTGCCATGGAGTTGGAGCCGCTCTTGTGTAGCGATTTATGGGGCTCTAGAGGGTGAGGGACGGGTCGGCGAGCATGGTGTGACGCTGTACGTCTCAGGGTTTGCCGACCCGCGATGATTGCGATTCGCGGTCTCTCCCCGGGCGGATACATTGCCATCGGTGTAGAAAGTGGCCGCGCCGGAGTGGCGGAACTGGCAGACGCGCCGGACTCAAAATCCGGTGGGAGTCACATCCCGTGTGGGTTCGAATCCCACCTCCGGCACTGATCACGAGGGCGAGAGCTCGTTCCTCCCGACCCCAGAGCTGTCCCATGCCTCATCGGGCCCGGACCGCCGCTGTTCTGATCTGGCTCGTCGGATTTCTCTCCCTGAGTGTCGGCCCCCTCGCCGCCCAGGACTCGGGTGAAGCGGAAGGCAAAGGGATGATCTGGCTCACGGGAGGACTCGGCACCGGATCCGAGGACCTCGCTGCGGCCGCCAGTCTCGACATATCCTGGAGCGACCACATCCTGTCTCTCCGCACTGCCGCCGTCGAACCGGGACTGCTGTTCGAGTCCGGAGACCGCTACAACGACGTAGGCCTCCTCTACGGTCAGGCTGTTCGATGGGGCGACGGCATCGCGGCTCTGTCCGGCGGGATCGGCCTCGCACGCGGTGACTTGGAGACCCGTCCGAGCATTCCCATCGCCGCCCGAGTCGCGTGGCATTTCAGTCCCGCATTCGGTATCGGCACCTACTGGTTCCTGAACATCAACAGGGAGCAGCCGTTCGGCGGGGTCACACTGACGATCGAGCTGGGGGTGTTGAGGTGACGTCTCCCGGCGGGCTCCACATCACGCGGTTCGGCAATGGTCCCATCCGACCGTGGCGATGGACGTGTGCTCCTAGGGCGGTGCGTCGTCGCCGTCGACGGCGGCGAAGCCGGCCTCCAGCGCCGCGTACC
>CANPVF010000119.1 GCA_947581645.1 Candidatus Caribbeanibacter nitroreducens
AGGAGCGGGCGACGCCGGAGCGGATGGCGGACGCGGTGGACCCTCTCCTCGCGCGGGGGCGGGAGCGCCGGCGCGTCCTGGAGGGCCTGGCCGAGGTGCGCGGCCGCCTGGGTCGCCGGGGAGTGGCGAGCCGGGTGGCCGATCGCTGCGTGGGCCTGCTGGACCGGGGGCGCCGGGCCGCGTGACCCC
The DNA here is from genome assembly GCA_947581645.1 of Candidatus Caribbeanibacter nitroreducens. Taxonomy (GTDB): domain Bacteria; phylum Gemmatimonadota; class Gemmatimonadetes; order Palauibacterales; family Palauibacteraceae; genus Caribbeanibacter; species Caribbeanibacter nitroreducens. Next base: position 190 of record CANPVF010000119.1, read on the forward strand.
GGCCCCCACGCGGAGGGATCTCCGGCCGGCGGTGGAGCGCCGGATGCGGGAGGCCTGGAGGGGTGTCCCCTCCTCGTGGCTCCGGGCGGCCGGCGCCGTGTTCGGCCTGGGCGCCGGCCTCCGGACACTGGCCCACGACGCGGGGCTGGCGGGGTCGTACCGGGCGGAGCTCCCGGTGCTCTCGGTCGGGTCGCTGGCCGTGGGCGGGAGCGGGAAGACACCGATCTCGGCCGCGGCGGCGCGGTGGGCGCGGGAGGCGGGCGCCTCGCCGGCGGTGATCACGCCGGGCTTCCCGGACGAGATCGCGGTCCACGCCTCCCTCAATCCCGACGTGCCGACGCTGGGTGCCCGGGACCGGGCCGCTGCCGTCCGCCGCGCCCGGCGCGGCGGCGCGGACCTGGCCGTCCTGGACGACGGCTTCCAGCACCGGAGGGTGGCCCGGGACCTGGACTGGGCGGTGGTGGACGAGGAGCGCGCCGAACGAGGGGCCTGGCGCCTCCTTCCTGCCGGCCCCGGGCGGGAACGCTGGGGCGCCCTGGGGCGGGCGGACGCCGTCGTCCTGACACGCCGTCGGAGGGGCGACGGCGCTTCGAAGTCTCGGGCCGGGGCCCTGGCGGAGGGGCTGGAGCGCCAGTTCCCGTCGGCGGCGGTGGCCCGCTGCGAGCTGCGTGCCGGACCGCTGGTCCCGGCCAACGGCGTCGCGGCCGACGCCGGCGAGCCGCGGCCGCTGCTGGCGTTTGCCTCCATCATGAAGGGGGAAGACTTTCTGGAGGCTCTGCGCGGGCGCCGGCCGGAGATCGAGCACGAGTACCTGTTCCCCGACCACCGTCCCGTACCGGACGTCCGCCTGCAGGAGATGATCCGCCTGGCGGGAGAGGGAGGCATGGTGGGGACACGGAAGGACGTGGTGAAGGTGCAGGAACGCGTGGCCGACAGGACGCCGCTCTGGTGCGCCTCGGAGGAGCTGGTGTGGACGCGCGGGGCGTCGGTCCTGCGGCGCCAGGTGGAAGCACTGGTGGGGGCGCCGTGAAGGACGTGGAGGCCGACGTCCTGGTCGTCGGCTCGGGAATCGCGGGCCTGGCCTTCTCCCTCCGTGCCTCCCGGTACGCCGACGTGCTGATGGTCACGAAGAAGGACCGGGCGGACAGCAACACCAACTACGCGCAGGGGGGCATCGCCGCGGTCTTCGACCCCGAGGACTCCTACGAGGACCACCGGCGGGACACGGTCCTCGCCGGGGCCGGCCTGTGCCATCCGGACTCCGTGGATCGCCTCGTCCGGGAGGGACCGGAGCGGGTCCGGGAGCTCATCGCCTGGGGCGTCGAGTTCAGCCGTCGCGACGGCGAGCTGGACCTCGCCCGGGAGGGCGGACACAGCCATCGCCGGATCCTCCACTCCGCCGACCTCACCGGCCGCGAGATCGAGGAGTCGCTGCTGCGGGCGGTATCCGAGGAAGAGCGGATCCGGACGGCCGAGGATCACTTCGTGTGGTCGCTCACCGCCTCCCACGGTCCCGCCGGAGGGCGGAGGCGGTGCACGGGCGCCGTGGTTCTGGACGTCCAGGAGGGCGAGTTCCTGCGGGTGCGCTCCCGGGCGGTGATGCTCGCCGCCGGCGGGTGCGGCAGGGTGTACCGTCACACGACGAACCCGGCCATCGCCACCGGCGACGGTGTGGCCCTGGCCTGGCAGGTGGGCGCCGCCGTGGCCAACCTGGAGTTCATGCAGTTCCACCCCACGGCCCTGTATCCCGCCGGCTCCCACGCCTTCCTGATCTCCGAGGCCGTCCGGGGGGAAGGGGCGGTGCTCCGGCGGCGCGACGGCGAGCGCTTCATGGAGCGCTACCATCCCTCCGGCTCGCTGGCGCCGCGGGACGTGGTCGCCCGGGCGATCCACGCCGAGATGAGGGAGGCCGGAGACGACCACGTGCTGCTGGATCTGGACCCACTCCCGGACGGATGCCTGGAGGAGCGGTTCCCGAACATCCGGCGCCGGTGCGCGGAGGAGGGGCTGGACCTGCCGGCGCAGCCCATCCCCGTGGTCCCGGCGGCCCACTACCAGTGCGGCGGTGCCTACACGGACGCCGGAGGCCGCACCACGCTGCGGGGGCTGTACGCCGCGGGCGAGACCGCCTGCACAGGCGTGCACGGCGCGAACCGCCTGGCGTCGAACTCGCTGCTGGAGGCCGTGGTCTACGCCGCCCGGGCGAGCCGGAGCGTCCGCCGGGAGCTGGCGGACCTGCCGCCGCCGCGGAGCGGGGGGCCGGAGGAGGAGCCGGCCATGGAGCGACCGGGAACGGATCCCGACGAGGTGGGCGACCGGGTCCGGGAGCTCATGTGGGAGGACGTGGGCATCGTCCGCTCCGACGAGGGGCTGACGCGGGCGCGCCGGGGGCTGGCCGAGCTGAGCGAGGAGCCGCTGGCCCGGGACGGGTCCCCCACCGGCGCCATGGAGGCCCGGGAGACGGCCTTCACGCTCCGGCTCGCGCGTCTCATGGTCCGCGCGGCGGGCCGCCGGGAGGAGAGCAGGGGGCTCCACTACACGCAGAGCCACCCGTACCGGGACAGCGAGAACTACCTGCACGACACGGTCCTGGCACCGTGAAGGTCATGGTGGTGGCCGTCGGTTCGGCCGGAAGCGGTCCGGTGGCGGAGGCCGTCCGCGACTACGAGGAGCGTGCCTCCCGCTACTTCGACCTCGAGACGGTCGAGGTCCCGGCGGGGGGCGGCGGGGAGCCCGCCGAGGTCAGGAGACAGGAGGGCGATCGACTGTTCGATCGCGTCCCGGAGGAGCTTCACTGGTTCGCTCTCACCCGGAAGGGGCGCGGGATGCGCTCACGCCGCCTCGCCCGCTACCTGGAGGAGCTGGCCACCTACGGACGGGCCGGGGCCGCGTTCCTCGTGGGCGGGGCCCACGGGCTGGACGAGCGAGTGCTCGAGCGGGCCCGGTACCGGCTCTCGCTCTCGCCCATGACGCTGCCCCACGCGCTGGCTCGACTGGTCCTCACGGAGCAGGTCTACCGCGCCGGCACGATCGCCCGGGGCGAGCCCTATCACAAGGAGCGGTGATGCTCCGCTCCGGACCCCGGAGGTGTCACGTCCGTTGACGACGCACGACGAGAGCCCGGCGGAGGGCGCCGGGGGCCCGGATCCGGCCCCGGACGCGGACGACGCCTGGTTCCGCAGGTGGTTCGGGCCCGAGTATCTGGCCCTGTATCCCCACCGGGACCGGGAGGAGGCCGAGCTCGGGATCCGGCTCTTCCTGCGGGAGGCGGACGCCGCCCCCGGGGATCGGATCCTGGACCTGGGATGCGGACAGGGACGGCACCTGGCGGCGTTCCGGGAGCGCGGCCTGGAGGGTGTGGGGCTGGACCTCTCGCGCCCTCTGCTCCGCCGGGCACGGGCGGCCACGGACGGCCGAACGCCCCTGGTCCAGGCGGACATGCGCCGCGTGCCGCTGGCCGACGGCATCTTCGACGCGGTGACCAGCTTCTTCACGTCCTTCGGGTACTTCGCGTCGCGCAGCGAGGATCGGAGGGTGCTGAGGGAGGTCCGCCGGGTCCTGCGCCCCGGAGGCGCGTACCTGCTCGACTTCCTGAACGCGGAACAGGTCCGGGCGGAGCTGGTGCCCGAGGAGCAGGCCACGGTGGACGGGAAGACGGTGATACAGAGCAGGGAGATCCGCGAGGGGCACGTGGTGAAGCGAATCGAGATTCGGCCCGGGGGCGATGAGGCGCCGAAGGTCTATCACGAGCGGGTGCGTCTCTACGAGCCCGGCGAGCTCGTGGAGATGCTCGGTGAGGCCTCGCTTCCCGTGGAGGCCCGCTTCGGCGACTACGACGGCTCGGACTTCGAGCCGACGTCTCCCCGGTTCATCGCCGTCGGGCGGGCCGCGTGAGCCCGGCCCCCTCCATCCGTCCCCGGGCCCCGGGAGCCGAGGGGTCGCTGGCCCGGGACCTGTCGCGGGCGGCGCCGAGGGCCACCGACCTCTTCCCCGAGGGCGTGCTCTCGCCCGGACGGCCCGGCGGGCCACGGGGGCGAGCGGCCCGGATCGACGCCGACGCCTTCGGCACCACCACGCCGGCGGCCCGGGAGCGCCTGGAGCGGATCCTCGACGGAGACGGGGTCCTGGTGAGCACGGGACAGCAGCCGGTGCTCTTTACGGGACCGCTTTACGTGCTGTACAAGGCCCTCGGGGCCATTCAGCTGGCCGACGAGGTGGAGGAGGCCACCGGGCGGCCGGCCCTGGCGTCCTTCTGGATCGCGTCGGACGACCACGACTGGGGGGAGGTCGGTGGGGCGCGGGTCCTGGACCGGGAGAACCGTCTCCGGTCGATCCGGATCGAGCCCCCCGCCGATCGCGCGGATCGGGCGGCGGGCCCCACGCGGCTGCCCGAGGCCGTCAACGATCGCCTCGACCAACTGTCCGATCTCCTTCCCGATTCGGAGTTTGTCGGTGAGTACCTGGAGCTGTTTCGAGACGCGTATCGCCCGGGTCGTCCGGTGGCCGAGGCCTTCGGACGAGCCCTGTCCGGGGTGCTCGGCCGGCGCCCCATGGCGTGGCTGGACACGGGCCGGGAGGAGGTGAAGCGCGCCTCGAGGCCGCTCCTCCGCCGCGCGCTCGAGGAGGCGGTCGAGGGGGAGGCGGCGATGCGGCGGGGCACGGAGAGGGTGCGGGAGGCCGGCTACGACGTGCAGATCCCGCTCATGGAGGGCGGGACCCAGGTCTTCTTCGACACCGGCGAGGCCCGCGTGCGCCTGTACCGAAGCGGATCGGGCGACTTCCTCCTCGGTCGCGACGGTGCGTCGAGGGCCGCGGAGGAGGTGCTGGGCGAGCTGGAGCGGGAGCCGACCCGGTTCAGCCCCAACGTCTCCCTGCGCCCGGTCCTGGAGTCCTGGCTCCTTCCGGTGGAGTACTCCGTGGTCGGCCCCGGTGAGACGGCCTACTGGGCCCAGCTGCCGCCGCTGTTCGAGCACCGGGACGTCGAGATGCCCGCCCTCCGCACGCGCCCCTCCTGGGTGGTCGTGGAGGACAAGATCGGGAAGGTGCTCCGGAAGCTGGAGGCCGACGTGGAGGACTTCCGCGACGGCGGTGAGCAGCTCATCCACGAGGTCGTGTCCCGCTCCCGCCCCGAGGCAGTGGAGGCGGCGCTGGGAGAGCTCCGGGCCGCGATCCACGCCTCGACGGAGGAGGTCGAGGAGGCCCTGGAGCGGGAGCTTCCCGGGATTCGCTCCTCGGTGGGCAAGGCCCGGAGCGACCTGTTCGGGGCCGCGGACGAGCTGGAGGAGGCGGTCGACGGCCGGGTGGAGGAGCGCCAGGAGGTGCTGGTGCGGCAGATCCGGAAGGCCGCCGCCCACCTGTATCCGGACGGAAGCCCCCAGGAGCGGGTGCTGAACCCCCTGTACTACCTGGCCCGCTACGGCGCGGACTTCCTGGCGGCCGTGGAGGAAGCCGGCCGACAGCGTCCCCTCCGTCCCGGCCCCGATCCCGGCGGGTCGACTCCTTGAAGCTCCGCTCCTCCAGCAGGGACGCCTTCTCGGTCGGGTCCGGGATCTTCGTCAGCCGGATCACCGGCCTGATCCGCGATCAGGTCATCGCCGCGTTCTTCGGCACGTCCCTGGTCGTGGACGCGTTCTACGCCGCGCTGCGGATCCCCAACATCATCCGGAACCTGCTGGGCGAGGGGACGCTCTCGGCGGCCTTCGTCCCCGTGTACTCGAGCCTCCTCTCCCGCGAGGGCAGGGAGGAGGACGCCACCCGCCTCGCCCGGTCCATGCTCGGCGCCATGCTGGCGGCCGCGGCCCTGCTGAGCGCGCTGGGCATCGCCCTGGCCCCGTACCTCACGCGCCTGGTGGCCCCGGGCCTGGGCGCGGAGACCATGGAACTGGCCTCGTCCATGGTCCCCATCCTGTTTCCCATGGCCGGGGCCATGATGATCGGGGCCTGGGCCCTGGGCGTGCTCAACAGCCACGACGAGTTCTTCCTCCCCTTCGTGGCTCCGGTGGCGTGGAACGTGGCGCAGATCGGGGGCCTCCTCCTGGGGGCCTGGCAGGGCTGGGAGCCGCTGATCCACGTCCTCGCATGGTCGGCGCTGGCGGGGGGCGTGCTACAGGTCGCCGTCCAGCTCCCGGCCGTCCGCCGCCGGGTGGGGAGCCTGGCCCCCCGGCTCGAGTGGAGCTGGGAGCCCCTCCGGCGGGTGGTCCGGAACATGGGGCCGGTGGCCGGGAGCCAGGGCATCTTCCAGTTCTCGAGCTACGCCGACGTCTTCCTGGCCAGCTTCCTCGTGCAGGGCGCCGTGGGGGCGCCGGCCTGGCTCTCCGGGGCGGGATCCCTGGCCGCCCTCTACTTCGCGCAGCGGGTCGCCTACGTGCCCCTGAGCCTGTTCGGGGTCTCCGTGGCGGCGTCCTCGCTGCCGGAGATGTCGCGCAAGGCGGAGAGGCGGGACGCCGTGCGCCGCCGGGTCGTGAACGGATTCTTCCAGATCCTCTTCTTCGTCTTTCCGGCGGCGGTGGCCATGATCCTCTTCGGAGACCTGGCCGTGCGGGTGCTCTTCCAGCGCGGCGACTTCGGTGCCGCAAGCACGGCGGTGGTGAGCGCGGTGCTGGTGGCCTACGCCGTCGGCATCGTGGCCAACAGCTCCGTGAAGCTCTTCGCCAGCGGCTTCCACGCCATGCAGGACACGAAGACCCCGATGAAGTACGCCGCCGTGGGCGTGGGTACGGGTGTCGCGGCCAGCGCCCTCCTCATGCGGCCGCTGGGGGTTCCGGGCCTGGCCCTGGGCGGGGCCCTCGGCGCCTGGCTCAACCTGGGGCTCCTGTGGAGCGGGCTCCGGGGCCGTCTGGGCGCCCTGTTCGATCGGGAGGCGCTCCTGGCGGTGGGACGGATCGCCCTGGCCGGGGTCGTGGCCGCGGCCGCGGGGCTGGGGGCGCGGGAGCTCCTGGCCGGGTGGATCGGCACCGCCGGCACCGTGAACGCGCTGCTGGTCCTGGCCGGAACGCTGGGGGTTGCGGGTGTACCATACCTCCTGATCGTGAGCACGCCGCCGGTCGTGGTGCCGCCCCCCGACCGGGCTCCCGAGGAATCCCCACCGACGGACGAGACGGAACCGGACGATGCCGCCACGTGAGGACCTGCTGGAGGAGGTCCGTTCCCTCCCGGACCGCCCCGGCGTCTACGTCTTCCACGACGACGAGGGCGACGTCCTGTACGTGGGCAAGGCCAAGTCCCTGCGGTCCCGGGTGCGGAGCTACTTCGGCCGCGACCGGAACCAGTCCCTGAAGCTCCGGGAGCTGAAGCGTCGGATCCGCTCCTTCGACACCTTCGTCCTGGACTCCGAGGCGGAGGCGCTTCTCCTCGAGGCCAACCTCATCAAGGAGCACGCGCCGCCCTTCAACATCCAGCTCCGGGACGACAAGACCTATCCCTACATCAAGGTCACCGTCGACGAGCCGTTCCCGCGGGTCTTCGTCACACGGCAGCTGGAGCGCGACGGCTCCCGCTACTACGGGCCGTTCACCGACGTGGGCGCCATGCGGCAGGCGCTCCGTGCCGTGAAGCGCATCTTCTCGATTCGGACCTGCCACTGGGACCTGCCGGAGGACGCCCCGGACCGTCCCTGCCTGGACTACCACATCGACCGATGCGAGGCACCCTGCGTGGGGTACCAGTCCCGGGAGGAGTATCGGGAGATGATCGACCGCGTCCTGAAGGTGCTCGGCGGACAGACGTCGGAGGTGAAGGGGCAGCTCCAGCAGCGGATGGAGGAGGCCGTCGAGGAGCTCGAATTCGAGCGGGCCGCCACCCTCCGGGACACGCTCCGGGGGCTCGAGGCCTTCGAGCGGCGGCGGACGCCCGTGGACTTCCGGGGCGGCGACCGCGACGTGGTCGGCATCGCGCGAAGCGGACCGCGGGTGAGCGGAGTCGTGCTGAAGGTCCGCGAGGGCCGGCTCCTCGGACGGCAGGTGTATCATCTCCGGAACGCCGGCGAGGAGAGTGACGCCGATGTGACGGGGGCGCTGATCAAGGGGTTCTACCTCAGGCACGAGGACCTGCCGCCGGAGCTGGTGGTGCCGGCCGACTTCGAGGATCGGGACCTGGTGGAGGAGTATCTGTCCGTGAAGCGGGACGGCGTGTTCCGGATCCACGTCCCGCAGCGCGGACGGAAGCGTCGGCTGGTGGAGCTGGCGCGCGAGAACGCCACGCACCTGGTGGAGCAGGAGGAGCTGAGGGAGAGCTCCGACGGGGACGGCCCGGAGACGGATCGGGGGGACGGGGCCCCCGGAAATGGTCGACCCCGGCCCGCTCGGGGCGGGGACGCGGTGGCCCGACGCGCGGGCGCCTCCCTGCAGGAGGCCCTGGAGCTCGAGGGGCCGCCCCGGAGCCTGGTCTGCTTCGACGTCTCCACCCTGGGCGGACGCGAGTCGGTGGGGAGCGCCGTCTGGCAGGAGGACGGGGAGCCGCTCAAGGACGAGTACCGGCGGTTTCGCATCGAGTCCGTTCCGGACGGGGCCACCGACGACTACGCCATGATGCAGGAGATCGTGAGCCGGTACTTCGACCGCCGCGTCCGCGAGGGGAGCCGCCTCCCGGACCTGGTCGTCATCGACGGCGGCAAGGGACAGCTCGGGGCGGCGCTGCAGGCCATGGAGTCCGCCGGGGCCTCGGACGTGCCGGTGGTGGGCCTGGCGAAGCGCGAGGAGGAGGTCTTCGTCCCCGGACGGAGCGATCCCGTGCGTTTCGGAGCGACCGACCCGGGCCTCCACGCCCTGCAGCGCGTGCGCGACGAGGCGCACCGGTTCGCGGTGAGCTACAGCCGCACGCTCCGCAAGCGCCGGACGCTGCGGTCGGAGCTGTCGGAGGTCCCGGGAGTGGGGCCGAGCCGGGAGCAGCAGCTCCTGCGGACGTTCGGCAGCCTGGACCGGGTCCGGGAGGCCGACGTGGACGAGCTCCAGGACGTGGAGGGGATCGGTCCGGCCACGGCACGGAAGATCCGGGAGCGCCTCTCCCGCCCCGACGCCGCGGAGGCCGAAGCGTGACGGTCCGGACCCGCTTCGCGCCCAGCCCGACGGGCGCGCTCCACCTGGGAAACGCCCGCACGGCGGTGCTCAACTGGCTCTTCGCCCGCCACGAGGAGGGGCGCTTCGTCCTCCGCTTCGAGGACACCGACGTGGAGCGAAACGTGGAGGCCGCCGAGGCGCAGGTCCTGGAGAGCCTGGACTGGCTGGGCCTGGGCCGCGACGAGGGGCCCGACGTCGGCGGCGAGTACGGACCCTACCGTCAGAGCGAGCGGGGCGGCCGGTACAGGGACGCGGCCGAGCGGCTCCTGGACCGCGGGCGGGCCTACCACTGCTACTGCCTGCCGGAGGAGCTGGAGGCCCGCCGGGACGCCGCGATGGCCCGGGGGGAGCAGCCCACCTACGACGGCCGCTGCCGCGATCTCTCCGCCGACGAGGAGGCGGAGCTCCGGGCCCAGGGGCGGTCGCCCAGCGTTCGGCTCCGGGTGGATCCCGGCCCCGTCCGCTTCGAGGACCGGGTCCGCGGGGAGCTGTCGATCCGGGGCGAGGAGTTCGGCGACTTCGTGCTCCTCCGCTCCGACGGCCGCCCCACGTACAATTTCGCCGTGGTGGTGGACGACCTGCTGATGGAGATCACGCACGTGATCCGGGGGGCGGGGCACCTCTCCAACACGCCGAAGCAGGTCCTCCTCTACCGGGCGATCGGGCGGGAGCCGCCGGCGTTCGTCCACGTCCCGCTGGTGCTGGCCCCCGGCGGAGAGAAGCTGTCGAAGCGCGAGGGAGCGACCAGCGTCCTGGACTACCGGGACCGGGGGTACCACCCCGACGCCGTGGTCAACTACCTGTCGCTGCTCGCCTGGTCCAGCGAGTCCGGGGACGAGTACCTGACCCGGGACCGCCTGGTGCGGGAGATCGACCTGGACCGGATCGGGGTGGCCGACGCGGAGCTGGACCCGGAGAAGATGAAGTGGCTCTCGGGCCTCCACCTCCGGGCGGAGCCGCCGGAACGGCTGGCGGACCGTCTGGTCCAGGTCGGCGACCTCGGGGACGAGCCGGAGATCTCGCGCGGAGAGCTGGTGCGGGGCGCCGAGCTCCTGGCGGAGCGGGTGCAGCTGGTGACCGAGCTGGCGGAGGAGATGGAACGCATCTTCCGGCCTCCCCGGCGAGAGACGTCCGAGGCCCGGGAGATCCTGGAGCGCGACGGGGCGCTGGCCGTGGTCCGGGCGACCGGGCGGGCCTGGGAAGACCTGGAGTCGTGGTCGGGCGAGGAGCTCGACGCGGCCCTCCGGGAGGTCGGGGAGGCCACCGGCGCCTCGGGGCGGGACCTGTACCAGCCCGTGCGGGCAGCGCTCACCGGCGAGGCACACGGCCCGGCGCTCCCCACGGTGGCCCTGGTCCTGGGCCGGCGGCGTACCCTGGACCGGCTGCGGGACGCGGCCGCAGACGCGCAGACGAGCGGACGACACGAGGCGGGAGAGGGGCATGGAGACCGAGACGGATAGCGGAGATCGCCGGGAGGAGAAGTTCGAGCTGGAGTGCGGCTACTGCCGGCACCGGCAGCCGGCGCGGCCCCGCTCCACGGTGTGTCCCGAGTGCGGGAAACCGTTCCTGGTGCGGTACCGGGAGAGGGAAACGGACCTGCGTGAGCTCACGTCCGGGGGGCGGGGGATGTGGCGCTTCAGGGAGCTCCTGCCGCTCCGGGACGGCGAGGAGCCCGTGACCCTGCTCGAGGGCGACACCCCGTGCCTCCCGGTGCCCACCGTCGGCGAGGACCTGGGCGTGGATCTCTACGTCAAGGACGAGGGTCGCAACCCGACGGGGAGCTTCAAGGACCGCGGGCTCTCGGCCGCGGTGACGCGGGCGGCCGCCGACGGCGTGCCGGGCCTCGTGATCCCCAGCGCCGGAAACGCCGGGGCCGCGCTCTCCGCGTACGGCGCGCGCGCCGGCCTCCCGGTGCGGGTCTACATCCCCGAGGACACCCCCGAGGGCGTCGAGCGGCGCTGCCGGCGCTTCGGGTCGGACGTGGTGACCGTGGACGGCCTCATCACCGACTGCGGCGACCTGGCGGCGGAGTACGCCGAGGAGACGGGGGCGTTCAACGTCTCCACCCTCCAGGAGCCGTACCGGATCGAGGGCAAGAAGACGATGATGCTGGAGATCGTCGAGGCCCTGGGAGGCCCGCCGGACGCCATGGTGTATCCCACCGGCGGAGGCACCGGCCTCATCGCCAGCTGGAAGGTGCTGAACGAGCTGGAGGAGCTCGGCGTCATCGACGACGCCCACACGCGCCTCTACTCCGTCCAGAGCGAGGGGTGTGCCCCCATCGTCCGGGCCTGGCGGGAAGGCCGCGAGGAGGCGGAGACGTGGACCGACGCCGAGACCGACGCGTTCGGCCTGCGGGTCCCGTCCGCGCTGGGCGACTTCCTCATCCTCAGGGCCCTCCGTCAGTCCGGCGGCGGCGCGGTGGCGGTCCCGGACCGGGAGATGGAGGACGCCGCGGACGAGCTGGGCGCCCGGGAGGGCGTGAACGCCGTCATCGAGGGCGGCGGCACGCTGGCCGCGGCCCGGCGACTCCGTGCCTCCGGCGAGATCGAGGCCGGAGAGAGCGTCGTCCTCTTCAACACGGCGAACCTCCTGGTGTACTGAGCCGCCGGCCGCCGCCACGCGGAGGGCGCGATCGCGGGTCCCCGCCGCCCGGCGGGTGCAAGCAGGGGGGGACCCCGCCTCCGGCGAGAGCTGGCGCGCGGTCTGCATGAGATGAGGGTCCTCCGGGGGGAAGCGTGGAACGGCTCTCCCACGGAACGGTAGAGAAGGCGAGTTGGAAGGCGCCTGCGAGAAGTCAGGCGGTGCCCGTCAGACGTTCGGAGACAGGCCTCGAGTCACAACAGGGCGACAGGATGAGAACCAAGCTCACGATCGGAATCGTTCTCGCATTCTTCCTCGCGCCGGCCGCGCTGCTCGGACAGGAGAAGGAACAGCAGTGCGAGCTCCAGGGTGCACCGGAGCTCTCGCTGGCCCAGACCTTCCTGCAGCAGGCGCAGGACACCACCGTCTCGGAGTCCCAGCGGCAGACCGCGGCCGAGAAGGCGTGGTCCGAGGCGCTGCAGGAGCAGATCGAGAACGACACGGACAACCCCACCTTCTACTACTTCGGGGCGCTGGCCCAGGTACAGCTCGGGAACTACGCGAAGACGGACAGCCTCCTGAACACCTTCCTCGAGAAGGCGGGCGAGGGCTGCGCCCAGCGTGCCGAGCAGATCCGCTTCCAGGCGTGGGCGAACCTGTACAACCAGGCGATCCAGGCCTACAACGGCGGCAACCAGGACCGGGCGCTGAAGAAGTTCGAGCAGGCGAACAGCATCTACGACGACGCCCGCTCGCTGGTGAACGCCGCCACGCTGCACGAGCAGCAGGGCAACCAGAGCCGGGCCATGGAGCTGTACAGCCGCGCCCTGGAGACGGGCGGCGAGGCCCAGCAGATGCGGACGGCTCTCACCAACCTGGCCAACACCCGCCTGAGCCAGGGGGACACCGCGGCGGCCATGGAGCAGTACCAGCAGTACCTGAGCAACAACCCGGACGACGTCTCGGTCCAGGCCACGTACGCGCAGACGCTGGCCCAGACCGGACAGTCGGATTCGGCACAGGCGATCTTCTCCAGCCTCGTGGACCAGGGGGACCTGACCTTCGAGCAGTGGAGCCAGATCGGCGTCGGCCTCTACCAGGCCAGCAACTACGAGCAGGCTATCGAGGCCTTCCGGAGCGCGCGGGAGATGCGTCCCCTGAACAAGGAGACGATGGAGAATCTGCTCAGCGCCTATTCACAGGCGGAGATGTGGGAGGACATCCCGTCGCTCGCCGACACGGTGATCGACTGGTACCCCTACGACTCGAAGAACTACCGCCCCGCGGTGCGGGCCTACGACAACATGAAGCAGCCGAAGGAGGCCCAGAAGCTGCTGACGGAGCTCCAGAACCTGCCGATCCAGGTCACGCGGCTCGGCATGACGCCGCAGGGGATGGTCCAGGGGCAGTTCCAGACCACCAGCGCGTCGGCCGCGGGACAGCAGATCACCATCCCGTTCGAGTTCCTGGACAGCCAGGGCAACGTGGTGGCCACCCATGAGTTCACCACCACGCTGCCGGGCGAAGGGGAGACGGCGACCATCGAGTTCCGCGTCGACGCCAGCGACCTGGCGAGCTTCCGGTACTCCAAGGACGGCAGCTTCACCGGATCGGGCTCGAGCTCGAGCGGCGGACGCTGACGGACGCCGACCGCACGCGCACAGCGCGGGGGCGGGAGCGCCCGCGCTGACCGCCCACCGTACGGTCGTCCCGCCCGCGGCCACCCGCGCCGCGGGCGGTCGGCGACCCTCTTCCACCGACGGGCCGAATCCCTCACCTTTTCCCCGGGGCCTGCCCGGCGGATCCAGCGGCCCCGACGATACGCCCGCGTCCTCTCCGGCCACTCGCCCCCACCACCGCTGAAGCAGATGTCCGTCCAGGCAGAACGGGAAGAGAGCACCGAGGAGCGACGGGCCGAGGCGCCGGTGGTGGCCATCGTCGGCCGGCCGAACGTCGGAAAGTCGACCCTCTTCAACCGGATCCTGGGCGAGCGGGTGGCGATCGTGGCGGAGCAGGAGGGCGTGACCCGGGACCGCCACTTCGCCCCGGCCGACTGGGCCGGGCGTCACTTCATGCTGGTGGACACCGGCGGCGTGGTGGACGTCGCCGATCGTCCCCTCGAGCAGGAAGTGCGGGACCAGGTCATGGCGGCCGTGGAGCACGCCGACGCCCTGATCTTCGTCGTGGACGCCGAGTCCGGGCTCCATCCGGTGGACGCCCGCATCGCCGACATGCTGCGCCGTACGGACCGACCGGTCGTGCTGGCCGCCAACAAGGTGGACGAGCCGGTGGGGGCCACCGAGCACCTGGAGTTCTACGAGCTGGGGCTGGGCGATCCCATCCCGGTCTCGGCGGCCAACGGCAAGGGAAGCGGCGACCTCCTGGACGCCCTGGTGGAGGAGCTGCCGGGTGAGGCCGCCGGGGCCGCTCCCGGGGACGGTACCGAGCTGGAGGCGGACCTCCGGCTGGCGGTCATCGGACGCCCCAACGTGGGCAAGTCGAGCTTCGTGAACCGGCTCCTGGGCGAGGAGCGGGTCGTGGTCCACGAGGAGCCGGGTACGACCCGGGACTCCATCGACACCTACCTGGAGTACGGGGAGCAGCGAATCTGCCTGGTGGACACGGCCGGCCTGCGACGGCAGTCCCGGATCGACGACGACGTGGAGTTCTACAGTCGGGTCCGCACCGCCCGGGCCATCGACCGGGCGGACGTCTGCATCCTCCTCATGGACTGCGTGCGCGGGGCGGCGAACCAGGACTTCCGCATCGGGGAGCAGGCCTGGGACGAGGGCTGCGGGCTGGTCTTCGTGGCGAACAAGTGGGACCTGGTCGAGGACCGGGGGCCGGAGGTCGTGGACCGCTTCCAGGAGGCGCTGCGCGAGCGGGCCTCCTACCTCCGGCGGGTGCCCATCGTGACGGCCTCCGCCCGGACGGGCCTCCGGGTACGGAAGGTCCTGGATCTGGCACGCCGGGTCCAGGAGAACCGACGGCGGAGGGTGAAGACCTCGGACGTGAACGACGTCCTCCACCGGCTCCTCAGGCAGCGTCAGCCGCCGCAGGGCAGCACCGGGGACGTCCGGATCTACTACGGGACCCAGGTCGCCTCGGAGCCGCCGCTCTTCGTCCTCTTCGCCAACCGTCCGGAAGAGGTGGCGGAGCACTACGTACGGTACCTGGAGAACGGGTTCCGGGAGGCGTGGGACTTCACGGGTACGCCGGTCCGGGTCAAGCTGCGCGAGCGGGACAGGCCGGGCTGATGCGCGAGCTCTCGTTCCTGATCGCGGCGTACCTGATCGGGTCGATCCCGTCCAGCTTCCTGGCCGGGCGGGCCGTCGGCGTGGACGTCTCCGCCCGGGGGAGCGGGAACCTCGGGGCCACGAACGTGCTCCGCGTGGTGGGGCCCTGGTGGGCGTCGGCGGTGCTCCTGGTCGACGCGCTGAAGGGGTTCCTCCCGGTCTGGTTCTTCCCGCTCTGGGACGGCTCGGCGATGCCGGGTCTGGCGGTGGCGTACGGCGCGGCGACGGTGGCCGGCCACGTGTGGTCCGTCTTCCTGCGTTTTCGGGGAGGGAAGGGGGTGGCCACGGGCGGCGGCGCGCTGCTGGGCGTGGCGCCGCTGACGGCCCTGGTGACCGTGCTGGTCTGGGTGGGCCTGGTGCTGATCACCCGCACGGCTTCGGTGGCGTCGCTGGTGGCCGCCACGAGCGCGCCGCTGGTGGCCGCCTGGTTCGACGCCTCGTGGTCCGCCGTCGGATTCGCCGCCCTGATGGCGGCCCTGGTATGGTGGACGCACAGGGACAACATCCGCAGAATGCGGCGAGGCGACGAGCATCGATTCGGCGCGGCGTCCGCGGACGCCGGCAACGGAGAGGGGGCCGGATGAGCGCGACGGTGGGAATCGTGGGGGCCGGGAGCTGGGGGACGGCGCTCGGCCACGTGCTGGCGCGCAACGGCCACGATGCCAGGCTGTGGTCCCACGATCCGGCGGTGGCGGAGCAGATTCGCCGGGAGTCACGCAACAGAAAGTATCTCCCCGAGCACGAGCTGGACCCGTCCCTCGAGGCGCACGCCGACATGGCCCCGGCGCTGGCGGACGCGGAGATCGTGATCTCCGTCAGCCCGTCGCACGTGGTGCGCGAGGTCATGAACGAGGCCTCGCCCCACGTCTCCGCGTCGGCGCTGCTGGTGAGCGCCTCGAAGGGCCTCGAGATCGACACCCGCATGCGGATGAGCGAGGTGCTGGAGGAGGTGTTCGGGGACGAGCGCGCCCGGAACCTCGTGGTGCTCTCGGGGCCGAGCTTCGCGGTGGAGGTGGTGCAGGAGCTGCCCACGGCCGTGGCCGCCGCCTCCCGGAGCGCGGAGAACGCGCGCCGCGTCCAGGAGCTGTTCCAGAACGAGCATCTGCGCGTCTACACGCAGTCCGACGTGGTGGGCACGGAGCTGGGGGCCGCCGTCAAGAACGTCATCGCCCTGGCGGCGGGCATGAGCGACGGCCTGGGCCTGGGCAACAACGCGCGGGCCGCGCTCATCACCCGGGGGCTGGCGGAGATCGAGCGGCTGGTCCGGGAGATGGGCGGCGACGAGCTCACCCTGTCGGGCCTGGCCGGGGTCGGCGATCTCCTGCTCACCTGCACGGGAGACCTGAGCCGCAACCGCACCGCGGGCCTGGCCATCGGCCGCGGGGGAGACGTGGACCAGGTGCTCGGCGGCATGGAGCAGGTCGTCGAGGGCGTGCGCACGACCCGGGCGGTGCGGGACCTGGCGCGCCGACACGGGGTGGAGATGCCGATCGTGGAGGCCGTATTTTCCATCCTGTACGAAGACGTGGAGCCCACGGAAGCCCTGTCGCGACTGATGTCACGCCAGCCGAAACCGGAGCGCTGGAGCTGATGCCCGACGATCGAATCGCCCCGAAGGAGTACTACTCCATCGGCGAGGTCTGCGAGGTGACGGGCCTCAAGCCCCACGTCCTCCGGTACTGGGAGAGCCAGTTCTCGGCGCTCCAGCCGTCCAAGAACCAGGCGGGCAACCGCATCTACCGGCGCCGCGAGATCAAGCTGGTGCAGCTCCTCCGTCACCTCCTGTACAACGAGAAGTACACCATCGAGGGGGCTCAGCAGAAGCTGGAGCAGCTGCGCGAGGAGGGGAAGCTGGACCGGGCGGCCCGGGTGGCGCTGGACGGCGAGACGGTGACGGACCTCCGGAAGGAGGCCGACGATCTCGTGGACCTCCTGTCGCTGGAGGAATGACCGGGTCCGGGGGACCGGAGGAGAGCTCCGGGTCCACAGAGAAGGGCGGCGGGAGTCGGACCCGGATCCTCGTCACCAACGACGACGGGATCCACGCCACCGGCATCGAGGTCCTCACGGCCGTGGCCACCCGGCTGGGCGACGTCCGCGTCGTCGCCCCGGACCGGCAGCAGAGCGCCAGCAGCCATTCGCTGACGCTGCACCGGCCGCTGCGGGTGACCGAGGTCGGGAGCGGGAAGCACGTCATCGACGGCACGCCCACCGACTGCGTCCTCCTGGCGGTCAACCGGCTGCTCGACGCGGTGCCCGAGTTCGTCGTCTCCGGGGTGAACCACGGGCCGAACATGGGAGAGGACGTGCTCTATTCCGGCACCGTGGCGGCGGCCATGGAGGGGACGATCCTGGGGATTCCCTCCATCGCCGTCTCCTTCGTGGGCAGCGAGTACGCGCACCTGGAGCGGTGGGAGGAGTTCCTGACCGGCCTGATCGGAGGGCTCATCGACCGGGACGACTTCCCGGACGAGACCTTCTTCAACATCAACCTCCCGGACCGGGAGCCGGCCGAGGTCCGGGGGGTGAGGGTGACCAGCCTGGGACGACGGGTCTACTCCGACTCCCTGAGCAAGGCCGAGGACCCCCACGGCCGGGACTACTACTGGATCGGAGGCGGGGAGTCCCACTGGTCCGGCGGCGAGGACTCGGACTTCCGGGCGGTTCGGGCCGGCTACGCCTCCGTGACACCGCTTCACCTGGACCTCACCAACCACCGGCTGCTCGAGGAGGTCCGTTCGTGGCACCTGGAGGAGACGGGGGAATGACGGCCCAGTACCGGAGGGATCGCCGGCAGCTCGTGGAGAGGCTCCGCCAGTCCGGTATCCAGGACCTGGCGGTGCTTCACGCCTTCGACGAGGTTCCGCGTCACCGCTTCGTGCCGGAGGCCGTGCGCCATCGGGCCTACGAGATCGCGGCCCTTCCCATCGGGCACGAGCAGACCATCTCGCGCCCCACGGTGCACGCCACCCACCTGAGCCTGGCGCAGCTGGAGGGCGACGAGCGCGTCCTGGAGGTGGGCACCGGGTCCGGGTTCCAGACGGCGCTCCTGGCCCTGCTGGCCGACGAGGTCTACTCCATCGAGCGCGTGGACCCTCTGGCCGAGCGGGCCCGGGATCGCCTGCGGCAGATGGAGGTGGAGGGTGTGCACGTCCGGACGGGGGACGGCAGCCGGGGCTGGCCCGGGGCGGCCCCCTTCGACGTGATCCTGGTGGGGGCGGCGGCACCGAGCGTGCCGTCGGCCCTGGAGGAGCAGCTGGCGGAGGGAGGGCGTCTGGTCGTGCCGGTGGGCGACGACGAGCAGCGCCTCCTCCTGATCCGGCGCCGCGGGGGAGAGCTCGAGCGCGAGGAAGTCGAGCGGTCTCGCTTCGTGCCGCTCGTGGGCGAGGAGGGCTGGTGACCGACGGTCAGACGACGGAGGAAGGAATGACGGCCGAGCAGGACGGCAGAGAGAGGGCGGCGGCGTCCCGGACGCGGGAGGCGACCGGGGATCGGGAGGGGCCGCTACGACGGCTGTACCACTGGGTCCTGGGTTGGGCCGACCGCCCGGGAGGGCCCGGGGCCCTGTTCGGCATCGCGGTGGCCGAGGCCTCGTTCTTTCCCATTCCGCCGGACGTCCTGCTCATTCCGCTGGCCATCGGCAAGCCGAAGCGGGCGTGGTGGTTCGCCGCCCTGTGCACCGCCGGCTCCGTGCTGGGAGCCGCCGGGGGGTACGCCATCGGCGCCGGCCTGTACGAGGCCGTGGGCGAGCCCATCCTCCACTTCTACGGGTACTCGGCCGAGTACGCCCGTCTGGGTGAGCTCTACGACAGCAACCTGATTCTCACCCTCGGAACCGCCGGGTTCACCCCCATCCCGTTCAAGGTGTTCACCATCGCCGCCGGCGGTTTCAGCGTGTCGCTGCCGGCCTTCCTGGCGGTCTCGGCGGTCAGCCGGGGCGCACGCTTCTTCATCGTGGCCGGGCTCATTCGGGTCTTCGGACCGCAGATCCGGGACTTCATCGAGCGCCACTTCAACTGGCTCTCCGTGGCCCTGGCAGCGGCCATCGTGGGCGGCTTCCTGCTGCTGGGCCTCCTGTGAGGGATCCGTCCCCCGGTCGGGACCGGGACGTGGCGCGCGTTGACGCTCCGTCCGAGCGTCGTCTACCTTCCCGGCATCGTCCGGTGGAACCCGGCCTGCTGGAGGCCGGCGTCTACGCATCCCGCCCCCTCCGGGGCCTCCGGGAAGCCGTCCTCGACGCCCTGGGCTCTCCCACCAGGGAGGACGTCGGACGGGGGCTGGACACCGGCCCGCTCTGGCGGGATCCCGTTCTCCGGGCTCGGCTGGTCCAGGCCGTGGGAGACCATGTGCGCCGCTGCGGCGCCGGCCGGATCGTGGCGGCCGACCCGGACGTGGCGCCGCTGGCGTCGGCGGTGGCCGAGCGGCTGGTGATGCCGATGGAGCGCCGCCGGAACGCCGGCGAGCAGGGAGGGGGCCACCGCGCCGCCTACCTCGTGGCCCGGGTGCTGCACGAGACGAAGGACGGGCGGTTCTTCTCCGGCGAGGGCCGGGGAGGACGTCGGCCGCCGGAGGGGGCGTCCGGAGCCGGTGCGCTGTTTCGCATCCGGGCGTCCGATGCCGGTGATACGAGCACCCGTAAGATAATGTATATTATAGACCTGTAGTCGTTCACCTCTTCTCGCTTTCAGAAGCCATGAGCCGGGAGACCGCCGACGGCGGTTCGCTCCCGCTTCCCCGAGGGAACTGCTTCCGATGACACCACCCGATTCCAGACGTCAGCAGGATCCGGAGGACGTCGACGCCTTCCTGGCGGCCGTCCTGCGTACGGTCGAATGGATCCAGGCGAACACCCGGACGGTGACGATCGCCGCGGTCGTGGCCGTCGTGGCCGTCGCCGCCGGGATCTACTACAACAACTACCAGGAGGACGTCCGACAGCAGGCCGCCAGCCAGCTCCAGCAGCTCCAGAGTCAGCTGCAGGGCCAGCCGCCCGATACACTCGGAGCGGCGATCGAGAACTTCGTGAGCCGATACGGAGACACCCGATACGGCGACGAGGCTCGGCTCCTCATGGGGCGGATCCAGCTGACCAACAGCGGCTGGCAGGAGGCCATCAGCACGCTGGAGCCGGTGGCCGGGGAGTATCCGGCCGACAGCCCCACGGGCTACGCGGCCCGTAAACTCCTGGCCGCCGCCCACGAGGGGGCGGACAACACGGATCGGGCGCTCGAGCTCTACGACGATCTGGCTTCGAACTCCCAGTTCGCCTTCCAGCGAAACGAGGCGGCTGCGGATCGTGCCCGGCTCCTGGCCGAGCAGGGCCGGCTGGCGGAGGCGGAGGAGATCTACGCTCGCCTCGTCTCCGAGGCCGACACCTCCGCCGCCGGCGTGGCTTCGGCGGACCTGCAGAGCTATCGCCTCAAGCTGGGCGAGATCCAGGCCCGGGTGGCGGCGGGCGGCTCCAGCGCCGACACGGCGTCGGGAGGCGGCTGACGCCGACGGGCGGCGACTCCGGGCTCAGCCTGGCTCCCGCCCGATCTCCGCCACTGAATCTGCTTTCCGCCGCTCTCAGGCCGAATCTCGCGCGGGCACCGACGACGGCGTCTCCGCGGAGACGCCTCTCCGTGTTTGCTCTCGACGCGCTCCCCTTCGCGCTCCGCCTTCGGTCTCGGTCCTCGCGTTCTCCGCAGCTGGCCGGGCCAGTGAGACGAGACTGCGCTGACCGCCGATTCGGCCGATTCTGCCGGTGCGTCGCGTCGCCGACGAGAACGGCACATAAGATATATTATGTAAACTAGCGATCGAGAATGGTCGGTGCTCGGGCCCGGCCCGGTTCCCTCCTTCGGTGGCCCGGCCCTCGACGGTGTCGACGAATTCGCGCTCAGAGAGGCCGCAGCGGCGGATCTGCTTCACGGCTCCCCTCACAGGACGCCCAGCATGTCCATCAGGCGAAGCTTCCAGACCTTCCAGATGGCCTCGAAGACGATGGCCTTCGACATCTTGGACTCGCCGCTCTCCCGCTCCACGAAGACGATCGGGAGCTCGTGGATCTCGTAGCCGGCCTTCCAGGCCCGGAAGCTCATCTCGATCTGGAAGGCGTAGCCGTTGGATTCGACGGCGCCGAGGTCGATGTCCTGCAGCGCGGCGCGCGGGAAGCACTTGAAGCCGCTGGTCGAGTCGGTGACCGGGAGTCCGGTGGCGATACGGGCGTAGACCGTGCCGAAGTAGCTCAGGAGGAGACGCCGTATGGGCCAGTTGACCACGGTGACCCTGCCCTGGGTGTAGCGTGATCCGACGACGATACGGCCCTCGGAGGCGGCATCGAGGAAGTCGGGCAGATGCTCCGGGTCGTGGGAAAAGTCGGCGTCCATCTCGAGGAAGTAGTCGTAATCGCGGTCGAGACCCCACTGGAAGCCGTCGATGTATGCGGGGCCGAGTCCCCTCTTTCCCGTCCGGTGGAGCACGTGCACGCGGTCGTCATCGCGGGCGAGACGGTCCGCGATCTCGCCGGTGCCGTCCGGAGAGGCGTCGTCCACCACGAGCACGTCGATGCGGTCGTCCTGGGCGAGGATCGCCGGCAGGATCTCCGGGAGGTTGTCGCGTTCGTTGTAGGTGGGGACGATGACCAGAAAGCGCATTATATCAGATAGTGTAGAGTCTTATACGACAAGGATATACGTTTAATTGCACGGCTGCTATCCGTCGGCCGTGCCGTCGGCTGGCGGCCCGGGAGTCCCGTCGTCTCCGGGGCCGGCGAGGGACGGCCAGAGGAAGGAGAAGCCCAGGAAGAGGAGCTCCGACAGGGTGGTGACGATCCGGTAGGCCACCGCCATCACGGTGGCCACCCCCACCGAGAGGCCGCCCACCGAGGCCAGGAGACCCACCATGGCCCCTTCCCGGACGGCCAGCCCGCCGGGGCTCATGAGGGCCAGGTAGCCCACCACGTAGCTGGCGGCGAAGACGGCGGTGAGCTCCAGCGGGCCGGGCACGGCGGGCCCGACGGTCCCGCGGAGCAGGCACCAGAGCGACAGCCCGTAGATTCCCCAGGAGAGGAAGATCGCCCCGGCGGAGGCGGCCAGCCCCCGGTTTCCGATGCGGTCGATCTCCACGTCTTCCTCCTTCATGGCGCGAGACGCCAGGCCGGCGGCCTTCCGGAGGAGACCCGGGTGGAGCGCCGCGGCCAGGAGGAGCAGGACGAGGCCCGTGGTCCAGGGCGACGAGCCGAGCACCGAGTCCGGCCGGCCCACGAGGACCGTGGCGGCCGTGGCGGCGCCCGTGACCAGGATCAGGACCTGGAAGCCCACGGACGAGACGAGACCCGCGGCGCCCGATTCGCCGCGCTCCCGGAGGTAGACCGTGAGTCCGCCCAGGTGCCACAGCTTCCCCGGGATGTATCGGCCCACGTTGGTGGCGCTCCAGATCTTCCACCCCTCCCTGTAGCTCACGCTCCCCCCGCTCTCGCGGAAGAGCTTGACCCAGACGCTGGACATCTCGAGCAGGTTCAGGGTGGCCAGCAGCAGGGACGCCGCGATCCAGCCCGGTCGCACCCTCCAGTCGAATCCCGTGATGGAGGCCTGCAGGCGCTCCCACTGGTCCCCGAGGACGAGGGCCAGGAAGACCAGCCCCGCCAGCACGAAGACCGTGGCCGCGATCCGTACCCATCGTCTCCGCACGGCGCGACGCCCCGAGTGTCAGCCGTCCCGTCTCCGCCGGTAGCGTGCCGCTCCCAGGCCGAGAAGGGTGAGGACGGTGCCGCCGAGCGTGAGGCCGAGGCCGGCCCTGTAGCTGGTCGACTCGTAGCGGAAGGTCAGCGTGTGGCTCCCGGCGGGGACCACGACGCCCCGCAGGGCGGCGTCGGTGCGATAGACCGGCACCTCCTCCCCGTCGACGGTGGCCGTCCAGTTGGGATGATAGACCTCGCTCACCACCAGCAGGCCCCGCTCTTCCGCGTTGACGCGGAGCTCCATCCGCTCGGGGCTGCGCGACACGACGCTGGCCGATCCGCTCCCGGCCGGCGGCCGCGCGTCGGCCCCCTCCACCACGGCGGCCTCACGGTAGCTGGAGAGGTTCATGGTGCGCTGCCGGGCGGCGGAGCTGTCCGCCACGGTGATCACGGAACGGGGAAAGAAGGCGTGCGGGGCGTCGGCGCCGACGCGGTACACCATCTTCCCGGCTGCCTGGGTGGCCGGCGTCAGGAGCTCCGTGTCGAGGGTCTGGCGACTGGTGACGAACTTCACGTCCAGCAGCTGCCAGAGCACCGGCGCCCGGGCCAGGTTCCGGTAGCCGACGCCTCCGACCAGGTGGTCGTACCAGGCCAGGCGGAAGTTCTGGCTACCGGTCACCGCCGGCAGGTCGAAGTACATGAGCTCGTTCGGGCCGTACGAGCGCTGCACCGGCCACACCCGCTCTCCGACGCTCGTGTTCTCCTGCATGTACCGGACGGCGGCGTCGCGGCTGAAGGCCCGGTCCGGGTCCACGGTCTGGAGGAAGCGGGCGTCCACCCGCCACAGGTCCACGACCAGGAGCAGCATCGGAGCCGCCACGGCCCACCTCGGCACGCGGCGCTGCGCGACGGCCTGGGCCGTTCCGAGGGCGACGATCCACCCGACGAGCACGATCCATCCGGTGGTCCGGAGGGTGGCGGCCAGCTCGGTCCCCGGGCCCTTCTGGTAGTTCGCCGGGAACCAGGCGCGCCGGGCCCACTGCTGGAGCGATTCGGGCGACAGGGCGGCGGCCAGCGCGAAGAGGAGGAAGGGCGCCGACAGGAGCCACACGGCCCACCACTCGACCCCGCCCCCTTCCCCGCTCCCGGCGTCGCCGTTTCCGCCCGCGTCGGCGCCAGCGCTCTCCCGGGCCGCCAGGACCCTGTGCCACCCCAGCCCGGCCAGCATGGCCACGAAGAAGGAGACCGGGCCGATCATCATCTCCGCGGCCCGGAAGCGGTCGATGAGCGGCACGACCTCGTAGAAGATCCGGTGCACCGGCGTGGCGTCTCCCAGCGCGAACAGCAGGGCCAGCACCCCGGCCCCGCCGAAGAACCACGTCCTGCGGTCCCTGCGGGCGCCTACGACCGCGAGGCAGCCCAGCGCCAGGGGCACCGCTCCCAGGTACATGCTGTTGATCCGGAACGGGTTCGGGCCCCAGTACTGCTGGAGGAGCCCCATCAGGTCCGGGAGGAAGAGCGAGGCGATCTCCTGCGGGGGGACGTCCCAGGAGGCGGCGAACTCGTATCCCTCGAGCCCCCCGCCCCGCACGCCGTAGCCCATCATCTCCAGGGTGGGGAGCGCCTGCACGGCGCCCACGGCGGCTCCGATGACGAAGGTGAGGACCAGGAAACCGGCCGGCCGGGCCAGCGGGCGGAGGCTCCCCTCGCGCCGGTAGCGGTCCACCAGCCGGTAGAGCGCGTACAGGGCCACCGACAGCGACGAGAAGTACATGAGCTGCGCGTGGGGCGTCAGGAGCTGACAGCCCACCACCAGGCCCGCCGCCAGGAAGGGGCTGATCCGCTCGGTCCGGAACCCCCGCTCCACCAGGCCGAAGACCAGCGGCATGAGCACCATGACGAACATCCGGCTGTCGTGGCCGCCGTAGATCGTGGAGACCACGTAGCCGGCGAACATGAAGGCCAGGCCGCTCACCACCGCCGCCCACTTCTGCATCCGAAACTCCCGGGCGGCGTAGTAGGCGAAGAGCCCGGAGAGGAACATGTGCAGCGCGTAGGTCCACCCGATGGCTCGGAACAGCGGGAGCACCAGGTAGAGGAGCGAGGTCGGATAGAAGGCGGGCCCGGGGAGGATGGCCAGGTACGGGAGGCCGCTGTAGACGAAGGGATTCCAGAGCGGCATCCCGTTGCCGCTCTTCACCTGCTCCGCCCCGAACTCCCGGAGCTGGTAGGCCTGGTCGACCATGTCCGTGCCGAAGACCATCTGACCCGGGTTCAGCACGAACTCCGAGTAGAAGCCCAGGGTCAGGAGCGCTGCCAGGCCGGCGAACAGGTAGGGGAGACGCCGCTCCAGGGCGGACTCGTCCTCCGGCGAGTCGCCGGCGGGGGGAGCCCCGCTCCACGGCGTCCGAAACTCGTCGATCCAGCCGGTGCTCACCCTGCGTTCCCTCCGTCGTCCCTGCGCGCCGACGCCGCCGCGCGGTAGATCCCCTCCAGGGACTCGGCGATGGCGTCGGACGAGAAGTTGTCCAGCACGTAGCGTCTTCCCCGGGCGGCGATCTCCCGGGCCCGGTCCGGGTCGGAGGCGGCGTCCAGGACGGCCTCGGCCAGGGCCTCCGGGTCCCGGGGCGGCACCCGCCACCCCGTCTCGCCGTCCCGCACGATGTCGACGATGCCCCCCACGCCGGAGGCGATCACCGGCCGCTCGAAGAGGAGCGCCTCGAGGAGGACCACGCCGAGCCCCTCGGTGTCGCCCTTCTCGTCCACCACGGCCGGCAGGACGAAGGCGTCGCAGGTGCGGTACAGCGACTCCAGCCGCTCCGCGGGAATGTAGCCGGTGAGCTCCACCCGCTCCTCCACGCCCGCCTCGCGGGCGGCGGCCTCGATCCGGGGACGCCACTCCCCTTCCCCGACCACCGTGACCACGGCCGAACGCTCTTCGAGAATCCGGGGGAGAGCGCGCACAAGGTATTCGACCCCTTTTCGCTCCACCAGCCGGCCCACGAAGAGCAGGCGCAGGGGCCCTTCGTCCTCGAACGGCTCCCGCGTCTCCGCGCCGGGCCCGGCGGACTCGTCGAACGGAGCCGGCGACGGGACGACGCGGACCTCCCGGTCGGTGTACTCCCGCACCTTCTCGGCGGTGGCGCTGGAGTTGGCGGTCATGGCGTCCGCCGAGCGCGTGGTCCATCGCAGGAAGGGCCGGAGCCAGGACATGCGCCGCTTCACCCACGTGAGCTCGACGCTGTAGTAGCTGGAGACCACGGCGGTGCGCCCCCCGGAGGCGAGACGGAGGGCCGATCCGAAGAGCGAATGCGGCATGGGCCAGTGAACGTGGACCACGTCCCACTCGCCCGTGAGGCCCCGGCGGAGGGACGACAGCGTCCCTCCGGCCAGGTACAGCGGGACGAGGGAGGCGTACCCTGCGGACCGGCGGATGCGGTCGGGCACCGTCTCGTCGTGGGTCAGGGTCTCCCAGGAGGCCGGCGCGTACCGGAAGCGATGGACCGGGATGCCGTGGACCTCGTGGTCGCCGTCGCCGCGGTAGGCCGAGGTGAGCACCTGCGCGTCGACCCCGCGGTCGCGCAGAGCGCGGATCAGCTCCACCATCCAGGGCGTGATCGGGTCGTTCTCGTCCCTGGGGAAGGCCGTGGTGACGTGCAGGACCCTCACGGCGTCCCCGGCGAGGCGGCGGGCGAGCGAAGGGCCACCGGCGGTTCCGGGCGGAATCGGAGAACGTAGGTGGGCGGCCGTCCCTCCTGGTAGAGCATCTCGAAGTGCCGCTGGTTCGCCCGGACGGCGGGCACCAGGTAGCGGGCCGTGGTGCCGCTGATCTGGTCCACGACCACGAAGTCGGCCCCGGCGTCCCGCAGGTCCTGCATCAGCAGGTCGGGCTCTCCGGTGAAGCGGTACACCCGGCCCCGGTGCCCCGAGATCCAGTAGAAGATCCGGGGCTTCCGGTTCACCACGGTGGCCCCGGGGGGGAGGTTGTCGCGGCTCCACCGGGCGGCGTCCAGGAAGCTGGCCCAGGGGGCCGGCACGCAGGGGGAGCCGTCGGCGTACGCCCGCAGGCAGCGGACCCGATCCGGGGCCCGGGTGCCCGCCGAGTGGAGGGCCGGGAGGGCCAGGAGCGCCGCGGCCCCGAGGGCCAGCGCCCCGCGCCCCGGGAGCTCCCACCGCCCGGCGGCTCGATCCACCGCGCCCGTGGCGTACAGCAGCAGGAGCGGCAGCACCGGGAGCAGGAAGCGCCGGTCCGTCCAGACGTCGGGCCAGACGGCGATGAGGCCGACGTAGAGGAAGGTGAAGAGCTCGGCCACCCCCACCCGCTCCCGCCCCCGGGCGAGCCAGCCTCCCAGCGCCAGCCCCGTGACGGCCAGCCCCAGGAGCGTGGTCACCGCCCCCCCGGCGTCGCCCTGCAGGCGCTGTCCGGTGAGCGCGCCGGGGAGCACGGCGCTCACGTAGGTCCAGAGGTTCACGGCGCCCCGCTCCACCAGCCCGGCCAGGCCCACCGTGCCGGCCGAGGGGTCGTAGGGATTCCGCATGAGGAGCTCGTTCAGGTAGCCCTCGCTGCCGCCGGCCATCTGCCCGTAGGCGATCCATCCGCCGGCCACCGCGACCACCAGGGCGGCCGAGACGGCCAGCCTCCGCCACTCCCGCCGGAGGGCGTGGAACGCCAGCACCGCCAGGAGGAGCGGCAGGCCCGCGGTCCGAATCAGGAAGGCCAGCAGCGCCGCCCCCAGCCCCACGGCCCACGACGCCGGCGGCAGGACCCGCAGCCGGTCCGGGAGCGTCCCGGGGCCGGACGTGTGCTCGCTCCCCTCTCCGGAGGCCGCCGCGGCCCCTGATCCCGGGGCCGGGAGGCCGGCGTAGGCGGCCACGGAGAGGAGCACGGCGGCCCCGAAGAAGGCCTCCGACAGCACCCAGTGCGAGTACTCGAGCAGCACCGGGTTCACGGCGAACAGGAAGGCCGCGGCCAGGGACGCCCGGGTGGAGAAGAGTCGCCGCCCCGTCCGGTAGATCAGCCACACCGCGGCCGCGGTGCACGCCAGCGAGAAGAGCTTGTAGGCCTGCAGGCCGCCGATGAGCCCCACCACGGCCAGCGCCGCCGGGTAGCCGGGCGGGTACTTGGTGTGGAGCGGGGTCTCCGGCAGGTGAAGGTCCAGGTAGCCCCGGAAGGAGCGCAGCGCGTCGCCGAGGATCATGTACCCGGCGTTGTCGCCGCCCGTGAAGAGCGTCGGGTCGTAGAGCAGCAGGCCCAGGAGCACGTGGAGGGCCACGGCGACCCCCGCCCACGCCGCCGGCGACAGGCCGCCGATTCGCCCGGCGTCCCCTTCCCCGGCCCGCTGCTCCGAGTCCCCGGTCACGACAGTCTCTCCCCGGCCCCGTCGATCAGTCTCTGAGGTCGCGCCGCAGGTCCTCGATCTCGTGCCGCAGCGTGGCCATCAGCTCCGCCAGGAACCCCACGGCGAAGAGCAGGACGCCCAGGACCATGAGGAGCACGATCAGGTTGAGCAGCGGCCGGTACCCCTGGTCGAGCACGAAGCGGAAGTAGAGCGCCACGGCCCCGACCACCCCGCCGAGCGTGAAGAGGCCCAGCCCGGTGACGCCGAAGAACAGCATGGGCTTCCGGCTGCACACCACCTGGAACCACACCGTGACCAGGTCGAGAATGCCCACGAGGATCCGCCACTGCCCCGTGTACTTCGACTCGCCCCTCCGCCGGGGATAGAGCTCGATGTCGATCTCCGAGACCCGGTATCCCTGGGCGTGGGCCAGCACCACCAGGTAGCGGTGCCAGTCCTTCCGAAGGCGGATGTCGTCCAGCACCTCCCGCCGGAAGGCCTTCATGGAGTTCAGGTCGTGGGCCGGCACCCCGAAGATCACCCGGCAGAGCCAGTTGTACAGGCCGGAGACGAAGGGCTTCTGGTAGTCGCCCACCTTGCGGCCGGTGACGACGTCGAAGCCGGTCTCCAGCTCGTCGACGAAGCGGGGGATCTCCTCCGGGGAGTGCTGCAGGTCGGCGTCGTAGAGGACCAGATACTCGCCCCGGGCCGCCCGGGCGGCGGTGAGAAGCGCCTCGGTCTTCCCCCGATTCTGGCGGTGCTGCCGGTAGGTCACGGGGCCGAAGTCGGCGTCCTCCGCCGCCTCCCGCGCCGCCTCCAGCGTCCCGTCGGTGGACCCGTCGTCGACGAGCACCACCTCGGCGTCCAGGTCGTGGCTCCGGAAGGTCTTCGCCACCTCGGCGAAGAGCTCCGGCATGTTCGCGGCCTCGTTCAGGGCGGGGACGACGACGCTGATCCGCGGCGTCGCCCGATCCGGGGACCGGGTCCCGGAGTCGGAGAGTCGGTCGGGCTCGGCGGGGGAGAGGTCTGCGGAGGCGTCCGGCGGGCTCATACCCGCTTGCGCATGCGGGCCGACAGGATGCCCAGCTGGTCCCGGTACTTGGCCACGGTCCGCCGCGCGATCTGGATGCCCTCCTCCTTCAGGCGGTCCACGATCTCCTGGTCCGTGTGCGGGTCGTGGGAATCCTCCTCGTCGACGATCTTCTCGATGCGGGCCCGGACGCCGCGGGCCGACACCTGGCCGCCGTCGTCGGTGTCCAACCCGCTGGAGAAGAAGAACTTGAGGGGGAGCACTCCACGTGGAGTCTGGGCGTACTTGTCGTTGGTCACCCGGGACACCGTGGACTCGTGCATGTCGATGTGCTCGGCCACCTCGCGGAGCGTCAGCGGCTTCAGGTGCTCCACGCCCTTCTCGAAGTACTCCCGCTGCCGGTCGACGATGAAGTTCATCACCTTGAGCATCGTCTGCCGGCGCTGCTCGATGGCCTGAATCATCCACTGGGCGCTGTTGAGCTTCTTCGAGATGAAGCTCTTGTTCTCGCCCGAGAACTTGCTCTTGTCCTTCGCGACTTCCTTGTAGGCCTTGGACAGCTTGAGTCGCGGCAGGTTGTTGTCGTTGTGGAAGACGTAGTACTCGCCGTCGATCTTGTCGACGATGAGGTCGGGGATGACGTACTCGTCGTCGGCCTCGGCGTACTTGAGGCCCGGCTTCGGGTCCAGCTTCGAGATCTTGTCCGACGCCTCCTGCACTTCCTTCGCGTCGATCCCGTACTCCTTGGAGATCTCGCTCCACCGGTGGTTGACCAGCTCGTCGAAGTTCTCGTCCACGATGCGGTAGGTGAGCGAGTCGTCCTGCCCCCGGTCGCGGAGCTGGATCAGGATGCACTCCCGCAGGTCCCGGGCGCCGACGCCGCTGGGATCGAAGCGGTGAACCTCCTCCAGGAGCCGCTCGGCCTCGGCCATGGTGAACTGCTCGGTGCCCTCCCAGGTGGGGTTCTCCGGGTCCTCGAGGAACTCGTTCACGGACTCGACGATCTCCTCGAGGGAGCAGGTGAGGAAGCCCTCGCGGTCGATGTTGCCGATGATCTCCTCGCCCAGCAGGACGCCCCGCTCATTCAGGGGCAGCAGCTTGAGCTGGTCGCGCAGCTTGTCCCAGAGGTCCTCGCTCGTCTGGGGCGTCGGGCGGTAGATCTCCTTCTCCTCGTACTCGCTGCTGCTGTGACCGCCGCCGACGTCGAAGCCGTTGAGGAGGATCTCCTCCCAGTCGATCTCCTCCTCTTCCTCTTCCTCCAGCTGCTCTTCCAGCTCCTCCTCGGGCGTCTCCTGCTCCTCGCCGAGCTCGACGAGGTCCAGGAAGGGGTTGGACTGCAGCTCCTGGTTCAGGTGCTGCTTGAGGTCCATGAGGGGCATGTACAGGAGGTCCATCGCCTGGTACAGGCGTGGATTGACCTTCATCTCCTGTTTGGTCTCGACCTTCTGGGAGAGGTCGGTCTTCATGTTCGCCATGATCGAGCCCCGATCGACTCCGTGTTGCAGTGTACGACGCGAGCGAACTGCGGCCCGCGTCCGCGTCCAATGTATCTTTTCGTGCGGATCCGGTCACGCGCCGGGCTGCGCGGGACCGGAGGGGACGTCCCTCGTGGAGTCCGAGAAGACTCCTACAGCCGGAAGTCCTGTCCCAGGTACATCCGCCGTGCGTCCGGGTCGTTCACCAGCGTCTCCGCCGGGCCCTCGATGTGGATCCGGCCGTTGAACATCAGGTAGGCGCGGTCCGTGATCGAGAGGGTCTCCCGGACGTTGTGGTCCGTGATGAGCACGCCGAGGCCCCGCTCCCGCAGCTCGGCGACGATGCGCTGGATGTCGTCCACGGCGATGGGATCCACGCCGGCGAACGGCTCGTCCAGCAGCATGAACTTCGGGTCCGTCACCAGCGCCCGGGTGATCTCCAGCCGGCGGCGCTCCCCGCCCGACAGCGAGTGGGCCTTCTGGTCCCGCAGGTGCTTGATGTCGAGCTCGTCGAGCAGCTCCTCCAGCCGTTCCCGCTGCTCCCCCTCGTCCAGGTCCTGTGTCTCCAGGATCGCCCGCACGTTCTCCTCGACGGTCAGCTTGCGGAACACCGACGGCTCCTGGGCCAGGTATCCGATGCCGGCCCGGGCCCGCCTGTACATGGGCACCTTCGTGAGCTCCCGCTCGTCCAGGAACACGCGTCCCTCGTCGGCCTGCAGGAGCCCGACGATCATGTAGAACGTCGTGGTCTTCCCTGCCCCGTTCGGGCCCAGCAGGCCCACGATCTCGCCCTGCTCGACCCTGAGGTCGACGTCGTCCACGACCTTCCGGCCGCTGAAGGACTTGCCGAGCTCCCGGGCGCGGAGGACGCTCGTGTCCGTCTGGCCCGCGGGCGAGTCCTCGTCCCCGCGGGGCCCGGCCTCCGTCGCATCGGCAGAAGTCGGCGTGCTACTCATAAATCATGCCACCCGGGCGCCTTATACCGGGGATCGGGACCAGTGTGCCGCGGCCGGACTCCGTCCCGCCCTCCGGAGGCCCTGCCGTCGTGTCCGAGACGGCGGAGTCACGGGGCGGCGTCTCCGGGACGGACGTCTCTCCGGACGCGGTGTCACGGGCGGTGCCCGCCGCCGTGTCCGGCGCGGCGGCCGAATCCGGCGGACCCGTGTCCCCCGCCCCCTCCACCGGCTCCAGGAAGAGGCCGATGGACCGGGTGCCGTGCACGGAGAGGGGGTCGCCGTCCCGGAAGCGGATCGTGATGCGGTCTCCGATGACGTAGTTCCGTGCCATTCGCCCCTCCTCGGGCGAGGCCTCCGGGCCGCCGGGTCCCGCCGTCTCGGCGCCGTCGCGGCGAATCCGGTAGAAGGAGCGCGCGTTGCCGATGGCCAGGAGCCTCTCCAGCTCGGTGGCGGCCGTGTCCCGGGCCGCGGCGGCGGTGTCCCCGGCAGCGGCCGGGGCGACCGCGGTGTCCGCGGCCACGGCCAGGCTGTCGGCCGCCGTGGTGTCGGCGGCGGCGGTGAAGAGCGCGCGAACGGTGTCCCCGCTGATCCAGCTGCGGTCCAGGCCGAGGCGGGGCGCCCGCCCCGCTCTCGCTTCCGCCGCGCTGTCCGTCGCCGGGGACTCGCCCGGGCGGATCTCCAGGGCGAGGGCCTCGCCCACGGCGTCGATCCGGCTCAGCTGCCCGCCCCCGAGGTCGAAGTGGAGCGAATCTCCCCGGATCTCCTGGCTCGCCGAGAAGGCCCGGGATCCTCCCGCGCCGTAGGCCCAGAGCTCGTCCGCCCGGCGCTCCACGACCCGCACGTCCACGTTGGGCCCTCGCACCTCCACGTCCTCGGTCTCGAGGTGGCCGTCGCCGCGGGCACGGACGGCCCGGAGCTCGCTCCCGGCGAACCGGACGAGGATCGTGTCCCCGGTCAGCGTATAGCCCTCCCCGGTCACCGACGGGGAGCGGGTCAGGAAGCCGGAGCCGTCCCGGATCCGGAAGCGGGTGTAGCCGCCGCGGGCGGTGAGCGAGCCGCGGCGAATGACGACGTCGCCGAAGGCCTCGGCCGCCTCTTCGCCGAGGAAGACAGCGGTGTCGGCGACGACCCGGAAGGGGTCGCCGGCGGTGTCCCCGGGCGACGGGATCCGCATCCGGGGGCGCCGCGTGGCCACCGTCCGCTGCGGCCCCTCTCCCCGCACGGCGTTGTAGAACTCGACCCGGGGCCCCCGGAGCACCGCGCCGGTCTCCAGCTGCCGGAGTCGGACGCTGTCCTCCGCCAGGACCCGGTTGTCGCGCTGGAAGTAGGTGAGGCGGCGCGAGCGGAGGTCCCGGATCGTGTCCCGGTAGTGGACGGAGCCGATCATGACGACCTCGTCCCGCTGATCGTACTGCACGGCGCTGTCCGCCGTCATCGTCGCCGGGTCGCAGAGCCACGTCATCCCGTTCCAGATGTCGGTGACGTAGGCGTCTTCCGCGACCTTCCGGCTCACGCTCCGGGTCGAGTCCGTGGGCTGGAGCGTCAGGGTGCACTCCTGGCCCCCGCCCGCCTCCTGGGCCGGCGCGGCCCGACCCGCGGAAAGGGCGAGGAGGACGGCGCCGACGGCTGTCGCCGCCCGGGAGGGTGTGGGGGACACGGCTCAGCCGCCGCCCGGTGCGGCGGACGAGGTGTCGGCCGCGGGGACGGTGTCTCCGGCGGCCGTGTCCGCTGCGGGCGTCGTGTCGGTCGGGGCGGCGGCGCTGTCCGGGGCGGGCGGAGCCCCCGCGCCGGGTGCCGGGGTCGACGGCCGGGTGCCGGCGGGCTGCTCGATGCGCACGTCGTTGAACGAGGGGTCGGTGAGCAGGCCGTTCCCGCGGACGACCTCCTGGCCGCGGCGCCACACGAAGGTCGTGTCCGTCCGGAGGTCGTTCGTAAGCGCCTCGTAGAGGAGTCGGGGCGTCTCGAGCCGCTGCTCCTCGGCGGTGTCGCGGACCACCACGTCGCCGTGGGCCTCCATGTCGCCGGTCTGGAGGTTGTACTGGCCGCTGTCCGCGGTGAGGCGGGAGTCGGGCAGGCCGCGGTCGTCGTAGAAGGTGACGTCGACGCTCCGGAGGTGAACCGTGGAGTTGTCGCTGAAGATGTAGGCCGTGTCGGCCCGGAGCTCGCCCTGGAGCACCCCCTCACGGGTCATGTTGTGCGTCAGGCCCACCATCACCTGGTCGGCCCCCATGCCCATGAGGTCGGGCCCGGCCACCTCGACCTGCCGCTCCTCGTCCCCGCACCCCGCCAGGAGGAGCAGCGCCGCCAGCAGCAGGGCACCGGTGCCGGGCTGTGGACGATCGAACCGGCTCATTCCCGATCCGCCTCGGCCACGTACTCCTCCACCAGCGTCGACCACTCCCCCCTGGCGCGCAGCAGCGCCTCGGCGAACTCGCGCACGGCACCGTGCCCGCCGCGGGCCTCGGACCGCCACCGGGCCACGTCCCTGACCTCCCGGGTGGCGTCGGCCACGGCGGCCGGAAAGCCCACCCGACGGAGGAGGGCCAGGTCCGGCAGGTCGTCGCCCAGGCACGCGGCCTGGCCCCAGCCGAGACCGCGCGCCTCCAGCATCTCCCGCACCACCTCCACCTTACGGGCCGGGTGCACCTGGTGGACCTCGTCGATCCCCAGCTCGTACCCCCGCGCCCGGACGGCCGGCGAGTCCTTTCCGGAGACCAGGGCCACGGGAATGTCGGCGCCGCTCAGCATGTAGATCCCCATTCCGTCCCGGACGTCGAATCGCCGCACGCCGCGCGCCTCGCCGTCGACCGGGTCGGTCCAGTAGATGCCCGCGTCCGTGAGGACGCCGTCCACGTCGAAGACCACCAGTCCGACGTTCCGCGCGGTGTCCGGATCGATCGGCGTCATGGTACCGTCCTCTCTCCCTCGAGGTCGCCGCGGGCGGCCCGGCGCACGGCGAGGACCCGGCCCACCAGCGGCTCCAGCTGGTCCAGCGGGAGCATGTTCGCCCCGTCGGAGGGGGCGTCTCCCGGGGACGGGTGCACCTCCACGTACAGGCCGTCGGCCCCGGCGGCCACCGCGGCCCGGGCCAGGGGCGGGACGAACCGGGGCTCGCCCCCGGACTCTCCCCCGGCTCCGCCCGGGAGCTGCACCGAGTGCGTGGCGTCGAAGAGGGCCGGACAGGAGGCGCTCTCGCGCATGAGGGCGAAGGACCTCATGTCCACGACCCACCGTCCGTAGCCGAAGGCGGTGCCCCGTTCGGTGACGGCGACCCGGCTCTCCCCTGCTCCGCGCACCTTCTCCACGGAGTGAGCGATCTGCTCCGGGGCCATCCACTGCCCCTTCTTGACGTTCACCGGCCGCCCGCTCGACCCGGCCTCCAGCAGGAGGTCGGTCTGACGGCACAGGAAGGCCGGGACCTGCAGGACGTCGACGGCGTCGGCGGCCGCGGCCACCTGATCCGTCTCGTGGACGTCGGTGAGCACCGGGAGCCCGGTCTCCTCCCGGACGCGGCCCAGGAGGCGGAGCCCCTCACGGAGGCCGGGCCCGCGGGGGGAATCGGCGCTCGTCCGGTTGGCCTTGTCGTAGGAGGCCTTGAAGACGATCGGGACGCCGTGGCGATCTCCGATCTCCCGGAGGCGGCGGGCCACCTGCAGGTTCAGGGCGTCGTCCTCGAGGGCGCAGGGACCGGCGACCAGGAAGAAGGGGCCGTCCTCGCGGAAGAGGAGCCCCGGATCGTCCGCCATCAGCCTCCGACCGCGGGAACCTGGTCGGGCTCGACCGCGGCCTCTTCCCCGCCCCGGCGCCTCGCGCGCTGGCCGGCGGCCTCGACGAAGGAGGCGAACAGGGGATGCGGGCGATTGGGTCGCGACTTGAGCTCGGGGTGGAACTGGGTGGCGACGAAGTAGGGGTGGTCGGGGAGCTCGATCATCTCCACCAGCTGCCCGTCCGGCGAGATGCCGCTCAGCCGCATCCCGTGCTCCGAGAGGTCGTCCCGATACTCGTTGTTGACCTCGTACCGGTGGCGGTGGCGCTCCGAGACCTCGTCCGTGTCGTAGATCCGGCGGGCGAGGCTGCCGTCCTCGAGCTGGCACGGGTAGGCGCCCAGGCGCATGGTCCCCCCCATGTCGGTGACCTGGCGCTGGGAGTCCATGAGCGTGATGACCGGATCCGGCGTGTCCCGGTCGAACTCCGAGGAGTGGGCCTCCTCCAGGCCGCAGACGTCGCGCGCGAAGTCGATGATGGCGCACTGGAGGCCGAGGCAGATCCCGAAGAACGGTATGTCGTGCTCCCGAAGGTACTGGACGGTCTCCACCATGCCCTCGATGCCCCGCACGCCGAATCCGCCCGGGATGAGGACGCCGTCGTACCGCTCGAGCTGCCGCCGATTCTCCGGCTCGTCCATCTCCTCGGAGGAGAGCCAGTCGACGTCCACGCCGGTGTTGTTGGCGATGCCCCCGTGGATCAGGGCCTCGTCGATGGACTTGTAGGAATCCACCAGCGAGGTGTACTTGCCCACGACGGCGACCCGCACGCGGCCCCGCTCCGGGTTCTTGATGCGGTGGACCATCTCCTCCCACTCGGCGAGGTCGGGCTCGCGCCGGGACGGCAGGTCCAGCATCTCGACCAGGGACTCGTCCAGATTCTGGTCGTGGTAGCGGAGTGGAACTTCGTATATGGTATCGAGATCGCGTGCCTCGATGACGTGGCGGAGCTCCACGTTGCAGAAGAGGGCGATCTTCTTCCGGACCTCCTCGGTGAGCGGGTACTCGGTCCGCGCCACGAGCATGTCCGGCTGGATCCCGATCTCCATCAGCTCCCGCACCGAGTGCTGCGTCGGCTTGGTCTTGAGCTCCCCGGCCGCCGAGATGTAGGGCACCAGGGTGAGGTGCATGAAGACGGTGTTGTGCCGGCCCACGTCCTGCCGGAACTGCCGGAAGGCCTCCAGGAAGGGCAGCGACTCGATGTCCCCCACGGTGCCGCCGATCTCGGTGATCACCACGTCCTTGCCCTCGGAGAGGCGGTGGATCCGGGACTTGATCTCGTCGGTGACGTGCGGGATCACCTGCACGGTGGCGCCCAGGAAGTCCCCCCGGCGCTCCT
The DNA here is from genome assembly GCA_947581645.1 of Candidatus Caribbeanibacter nitroreducens. Classification (GTDB taxonomy): domain Bacteria; phylum Gemmatimonadota; class Gemmatimonadetes; order Palauibacterales; family Palauibacteraceae; genus Caribbeanibacter; species Caribbeanibacter nitroreducens. The sequence continues at coordinate 36,688 of CANPVF010000119.1, forward strand.
TGGTGATGATGCTCTGGTAGATGCTCCCCGTGGTGACGTTGTTCGCCTGACTCAGGTTCCGGTCGATGAAGCGCTCGTAGTGCCCGAGGTCCAGGTCCGTCTCGGCCCCGTCGTCGGTGACGAAGACCTCGCCGTGCTGGAAGGGGGACATGGTGCCGGCGTCGACATTGATGTACGGGTCGAACTTCTGGATCGTGACCTCCAGCCCCCGCTCCACCAGGAGCCGCCCGATGGAGGCCGCCGCGACCCCCTTCCCCAGGGCCGATACCACGCCGCCGGTGATGAAGATGTACCGGGTGGGCGAAGAGTCCTTGTCAGCAGCCATGTCCATTCCCTGCACTGTGATTCGTTCGTTCGAGTCGGCGGGCCGCGCGCTCCACGTCCGCCGGCGTGTCCACGCCGGGCGCGCCGCCGCTGCCCAGGGCCACGTGGATCTCCATGCCCGCCTCCAGGGCCCGGAGCTGCTCCAGCCCCTCGGCCGCCTCCAGCCGGGAGTCCGGCAGCTTCGTCCACCGCCGGAGCGCCTCGCGTCGGAAGGCGTACAGGCCGGCGTGCCGCAGGAAGACGGGCGGTCTCCCGGAGCCCCCGTCGCGAGCCCCCCGCGGCCCGTCCCGCGGACCGCCGTCGCCGTGCCGCTCCATCCTCTCCCGATGGTACGGTATCGGGGCCCGGCTGAAATATAAGGCACGGCCGTCCGAGGCCCGCACCACCTTGACCACGTCGGGCGAGCGCCACCGCTCCTCCGACTCCAGGGGCTCCGCCACCGTGGCCACCGGTGCGCGGCCGTCCACGACCGCCTGCACCGCGTCCGCCGCCCCACCGGGGGGGAGGAAGGGCTCGTCGGCCTGGAAGTTCACCACCACGCCGAAGTCCGACGCCCACGGCCTGCCGGCGGCCTCCGCCACCCGGTCGGTTCCGGTGGGATGGTCCGGGTCGGTGAGCTCCGCCCGTCCCCCGAACGACTCCACGGCCTCGGCCACCTCACGGGAGTCCGTGGCCACCCGGATCTCGTCGATGCCGGGAACGCGGCGGGCCGCCTCCCAGCTCCAGCGGATCAGCGGTCGGCCCGCCACGTCGCGGAGGGGCTTTCGCGGGAGGCGCCGGCTCCCGAGCCTCGCGGGGAGGACGCACAGGACCCGGGTCACCGGGGGATCGTCACCGTGAAGAAGCCCCGCGTCTCCTCGTCCTCATCGGCGCCCGGATTCCAGGCGACCCCACCCTCGAAGATCAGGAAGCGGAGGCCGGCCACCAGGTTCTCGTGCAGGGCGGGATCCACGCCTCCCTGCCAGGCGGTTCCGGCGGCGGCCCGCAGGAGCAGCTCCGGCCCTCCGAGGCCCGGCACCCTGAGGACCGGGACCGGGATCACGTAGGTGGCCCGGCCGAACAGGAGACGCGGGCCGCGGAGCTCGAGCAGGTCCAGGGTGGGAAGCGTTCCGGCGCCGCCGAGGGCCGACCAGCGATGACCCGGGAGGTCGCCGGCCAGGTCGCCCCGGGCCCGGGCCTGGACGTTCAGCCTGTGGTTGCCCGCCGCCGGGAGGCGCCACTCCGCCGCCGCCTCGGCAAACAGGTAGGAGAAGTCCCCGGCCAGGGACGCGTCGGCGCCCTCCACCCGGAGGTCCAGCGTCAGGGAGTCGCCTCCCAGCTCCCGCCCGACCTCCGCGGCCAGGGAGGCGCGCCAGGCGTCGCCGGCGTCCACGGCGGGGTTCGGCTCCACCGTGTCGTCGCCGAAGAGTCCGCCTCCGTGACGATCCTCGAACGGCAGGACA
>CANPVF010000120.1 GCA_947581645.1 Candidatus Caribbeanibacter nitroreducens
CCCGACGTCTCGGAGCTCCGGGAGCGCTACAGCCTCACCCCCCGCCAGGCCGAGGTGGCCACCCTCCTCGCCCGGGGGCTCTCGAACCGGGAGATCGCAGAGGGACTCACCATCAGCCCGCATACGGCCCGGCACCACGCGCAGAGGGTGCTGGAGAAGACGGGGGCACCCAGCCGCAAGGCGCTGGCCCTGAAGTTCCTCGAGGACAGCGGCTAGCGGGACCCCGAGCGATCGCCTCCGGCCCGCGGCGGGCCCGGCCGGTGAGCGCCGCCCTCCCCGTCCCTACCGGGTGGCCCCCAGCAGCACCGCGTTCACGAAGACGAGCCCCGAGGCCTCGGCGTAGGCCCGGTAGTTCGGGTCCTCGGCGAAGGCCACCAGGGAGCCCCGGCCCTCCGGCTGATGTATCAGCCAGGACTTGTGGGCCAGCTGCGGCCGGGCGTCCTCCCACACGATGCCGCCGGCCACGAGCTCCTCGAGCCCGGCGTACCGGCCCACGTTCCGCCCTTCGTCCAGGGTGATGGGCGTGAAGATCCGGTCGCTCTCCACCAGGGCCCCGATCCGCCCGTCGGTGCCGGCGGCGAGCCAGTGCTCCTCGTTCAGCACGACGTTGAGGATCGCGCCCGGCACCGACGCCGGGGACTCCACGTCGGGGTCGATGGCCTCCAGGTAGTCGATGGGCTGCTCTGGGGGGGCGTCCTGGCCTCCTCCGGACTCGCCCTCACCGCCGAACTCCGGCGCCCCGCCGCGCAGCTCCGTCGTCGTCTCCAGGAGCCCGACGCGGCTGGCCCACCGGGAGGCCTCGGCCATCGTGACCAGGGTTCCCCCGTTCCGCATCCAGGCGCTCAGGTCCTCCAGGAAGCTCTCCGACCACGTCCCGTCGTAGTACCCGTTCGGGAGGACGATCACGTCGTACTGGCCGAGCACGACGTCGGCGAGCTCCGACGCCCGGATCGCCGTCACGGGCACGCCGTAGCGCTTCTCCAGGGTGTATCGGGCCCAGCCGGCGGAGTACGCCCGCGTAGGCTCGTCCCACGCCAGGGCCACGGACGGCGTCTCCGGCAGGGCCCCGACCCGGCCGCTCCCCAGTGACATGCCCTGGTCCACGAAGCTCTCGTCGACGGGCACGACCTCGGCCCCGTTGGCGGCCGCCGCGGATCGGATCCGCTCCCGCAGATCGGGGCCGTTGTCCTCGTTCCGCAGGATGAGCGTCCCGACGCCGAACTCGCGGCCGTCCAGCGTGAACTCGGCGCCGGCCGTCCGCACGTAGACGCCCTCCTCCAGGAGGTCGGCCGCGGCGCCCGCCCCGGCGGAGTTCCACGGGATCAGGTAGCCCACCCGCGCCGCCGGGACCTCCGGCGCCGAGCCCGTCGATGCCGCGTCAGCCCCGGGTGCCGGCGCCTCCACCGACGTCGACGCCAGGTCCACGGGCCGATCCAGCGAGATCGCCTCCACGTCCCAGAGCAGGGGGAGGCTCCAGGCGGTGACGTCGTAGATCTCGTCCGGCAGTCGCTGGGCGCGCCGCTCCCGCTGCTCCTCCACGAACTCGGGGTTCATCGGCGTGTGGTCGTCCAGGAGGTTCCGGGCCAGCCGGTGGGCCGGCTGATCCATGGGCACGATCCACGTCTCGCCGGCGGGCAGCGTCCGGCCGCCGACCTCCACCGGCTCCTCCGCCCGGCTCACCCGGATCCCGTTCCGGGCCAGCGTCCGTGCCAGCTTCCGCGCCATGGCCGGGTCGTGCGAGGAGTGGAGCACGTAGGTCCGGGTCGGACCCGTGCGGCCCATCTCCACCGCGCTGCGGCGGAACTCCACGAAGTCACGGAGCAGCGCCTCGCGGTTGCGGGCCGCCGTGGCCGCGGTCTCCAGGGCCGCGGTCCAGTGATGCAGGACGCCGTCCCCGTAGGTGAGCAGGGTGCCGTCGTCCTTCCGGTACACGAGCCCCCGGGCCGAGGCCTGCTCGAAGGTCATCCCCAGGGAGCCGTGCGTGGTGGGCCAGGAGGCGCCGTAGCCCGGATAGAAGGCGTCGTAGATCTCGCGGGTGAAGTACGCGAAGCCCCGCTCGTCGAACCGATCCGCGTTGTTCCGCCCGATCTCCGCGTACCACTCGTCCTGCGTGTCCGTCACGTAGGTGTTCCCGGGTACGGCCGCCGGCGGGAAGTAGTAGGTGGCGTCACCGCCCATCTCGTGCAGGTCCACCGTCACGTGCGGCTGGAAGGAGAGCAGCGCGTCCACCCGACCGCGGCTCTCCGGCTGGCTCTGGGTGAACCAGTCCCGGTTCAGGTCGAACAGGTAGTGGTTGGTGCGCCCTCCGGGCCACGGCTGATCGTGCCCGACGGCGTTCCCGTCGGGGTCCGGCGGCGTCGCCCGGTTCTGGGCGTAGCGGCTGACGAAGCGGTACCGGCCGTCGGGGTTCTGGTTCGGATCGATCACCACGAGCGACCGCCGGAGGATCGAATCGGCCGTGGCGTCGTTCTCGGCGGCCAGCAGGTGGTAGGCCTCGGCCATGGCCGCCCCGGACGAGGAGATCTCGTCCCCGTGGACGCCGTGCACGAGCGCCGTGACCACCGGGAGCTGGCCCACGAGCCGCTCGATCTCGCCGGCCTCCGCCCGGTCGGGGTTGGCCAGCGCCTGCAGTCCCTCCCGGACCTCCTCCAGCCTGCCCATCCGCTCTGCGGACCCGATGACGAGCATCTGGAGGGGACGCCCCTCGTGGGTCGTCCCGTACTCGATCAGGTGCGTCCGGTCCGGCGCCGCCTCCGCCAGGGCGCGCATGTACTCGGCGATCTCGTCCGGCGGGGTGACCTCCTGGTGGAAGTCGTGTCCCGCCACCTCCCGCAGCGTCGGCACCGAGGGGTCGTACTCCGTGCCCGGGGAGAGCACCTCGACGAAGGGATCGTCCCAGCCCGGCCCGCCCGGCAGCGGCGTGCTTCGCTCCTGGGCGGGGAGGGACGAGGCGGCGAGGAGGGTGAGGAGGACGAGGGGAAGAGACAGGGTCCGGCGCATGGCGTGCTCCTTCGGGAAAGCGTGTTCCGCGGGCGGAGCGAAGCAATGTATGGCGACGTGCCGCTGACGACAGCGCCGGTCGTGCCGGCCGGGACGGCGCGGGCGCCTCATACGATCGGCGCGCGTGTACGGGGAGGCGTGCTGGGAGGAATTGCCGGCCCACCCGTGATCCGGAGACGTCCATGACCCGACCACCAGTCGCGTGTCTCGTCGCGCTCGCCCTGGTCCTTCCCCTCACCGGCTCGGCGTGCGGGGAGAACGGCTCCGGCGTCCCGGGCCAGGGGGCCGCGACCACCGATTCAGCGGCCCGGACGACCGCCGACCGGTCGGAATCGCCGGACGACCGTTCGGGCACTCCCAACGATGTCCCGGACACCACCCGCGTGATCCTGGTCACCGGCTCAACGGGTGGGCTGGGCCGGGAGGTCGCCCGCCGCCTGGCGGCCGGCGGCGCCCGCGTGATCGTCCACGGCCGGGACGTGGAGCGGGGCACGGGCCTCGTGCGTGAGATCGAAACCTCCGGCGCGGGGAGCGCCCGCTTCTTCCGCGCCGACTTCGCGCACCTGGACAGCGTCCGGGCCCTGGCCGACTCGGTCCGCCGGCACTACGACCGCCTCGACGTCCTGGTGAACAACGCCGGGATCCTCCTGGGTACGGCCGAGCGCCCCGTGAGCTCCGACGGCCACGAGCTCCACTTCCAGGTCAACTACCTGGCCGGCTACCTCCTGACCCACGAGCTGCTGCCCCTGCTGAAGAGGAGTGCTCCGGCCCGGGTCGTGAACGTCTCCTCCCGGTCCGCCGACCCCATCGACTTCGACGACGTCATGCTGGAGAGCGGCTACTCCGCCGGGCGGGCCTACGGCCAGAGCAAGCTCGCGCAGATCATGTTCACCTTCACCCTGGCAGAGCGGCTGGAGGGGAGCGGCGTCACGGTGAACGCCCTCCACCCGGCGAGCCTCATGGACACCGACCTGGTGAAGGACATCGGCATGGAGCCCAGGAGCAGCGTGGCCGAGGGGGCCCGGGCCGTGATGCACCTCATCGACGGTGAGGACGTCGGAACCGGACACTACTACCGGCGCATGGAGCGGGCCCGTGCACCGGAGGCCCAGGCCTACGACGGGGAGGCCCGGGCGCGGCTGGACTCCATCAGCCGCGAGCTCACCGGCCTCCCTCCGGCAGGCGGAAGCTAGCCCTCGCCGCCGGATAATCGATCGTCAGGACGAGGGACTGGAACGGCGATCCGCCGAGGGCCCCGGCGGGTGCCCGATCCATCATCGAGGCCATTCTCTTCCGGAAGTTGCGATCCGGCCAGCGGGCGAACCACACCGGCCCGATCGTTTCGACAGTCCGGGGGCGACGCAGTCTGCCCGGACAGCCTCCACGGACGTCACGCTCCGCCGGCGGGCCGCACGACCTGCCCCCGCGTGGGCTCCCCACGCTCCACGATATCGCCGTCGGCCGTGTAGGAGCGGAAGAAGGCCGGGAGACCGGTGGCCCGCCCGAGCGCCGGGCCGTCCTGCAGGTGGTAGTGGAGGTGCGGCTCCGAGCTGTTCCCACTGTTTCCGCACTCGCCGAGCCGCTCTCCCCGCTCCACGCGATCGCCGCTGTCGACGGCCACGGAGCCGTGCCGGAGGTGGGCGAGCACGGAGTACTCGCCGTCGCCGTGGTCCAGCACGACGTGGTTGCCGAAGATCTGCTCCCGGTTCATTCGGCCGGGCGTGTTGTCCGGAACGGAGTCGGCCATCCGGACCACCCGCCCCGCCGCGGGCGCCAGGACGGGCGTCCCGTAGCAGTGATAGTCCGCGTTCTCGCTCCCGTCATCCTCGTGCGACGAGCCGTCCACGAGCTTCAGGAAGTCGTACGCGAAGCGCTGATCCCGGGCCTGCGCGTGGTAGTTCAGCCGGGGCGTGCGACCGCCCCAGAACACGTACCATGAGCCGTCGAAGGGCAGACGCAGGTCGGCCCTCGTTGTGTATTCTCCGTTCCCCGTGTCCGCGGGACGGGGCGTCGGCCTCACGCCCACCAGGATCACGGTTCCGTCGTCCCGCCACCCCCACCGGGTGGTGATCGTGCGTGCGGGGGCCCCGGAGAAGCGGGAGACGCGGTAGTAGTGGTTAACATTGCGGTCCGTGAAGACTTCCTCGGCCACCACTTCCTGCTCGGAGCCCAGCTGGCTCCCGACCTTGCCCGCCAGCGACGCCACGCCGGACGTCCCGCCGATTCGCTGCAGGTAGGCCGAGTCGGTCACCGCCACGATGGAATCAGCGTGTCCGCCCATGAGCCAACCCGTCAGGCGGCGACCCTTCCGGATCGCCGCGACCGTGTCAACGGCCGTCGATGTCGCCGCGGTTTCCACCGGAGGCCGGTGCGGAGCCCCGACATCCCGGGCGGCGGCGGTGTCGGCCCCCAGGGCCGTCGCCAGGAAGAGGGCCAGCAGTGCGAATTGCGTCGAGCGAATCGTCCCTGTCGTGGGCGTGTCGTTCGTCATTGGTGTCGTCCCCTCGGTCTTGAGCATCGCGCCGAATGTGCGCCTCGCCATCGATCGTCCGATTCCGTTAGTCCAGCGAGTCGGCCGCGGCTTACACTTCAGTCCCGAGCCAACGGACCAGGGGCGGTGACGGGCCCTCCGCGCCACCGTTGCGAGTACGTGAGCGGCGGCCCGGCCGGCGTTCGTTGCGGCCTCAGATCACGACGGGTAGTCTCTCCGTGTGACCCCACCCACTCGTGCCCCCTCTCCCACCGGCCCCTGGACGCCCGGGGACGCCGCCGAGCTGTACCAGATCGGCGACTGGTCCCAGGGCTACTTCGACGTCAGCAGTGACGGGCACGTCGCGGTGAGGCCGAACGCCGAACCGGAGCCCGATATCGATCTGCTCGAGGTCGTCGAGGGCCTCCGGGACCGGGGCGTGGATCCGCCCTTCCTGATCCGATTCTCCGACATCACGGCCCACCGCCTACGGTCGCTGCGCCGGGCCTTCGACGCCGCCATCGCCGATAACGACTACGGCGGCGACTACGTGGCCGTCTACCCGATCAAGGTGAACCAGCAGCGCTCCGTGGTGGAGGAGATCTACCGATACGGAGCGGAGCACGACTTCGGTATGGAGGTGGGCTCGAAGGCCGAGCTGCTGGCCGTGATGGCGCTCACCCGGGGATCGCCCGAGCGGCTGATCGTGTGCAACGGCTTCAAGGACGACGACTACATCGAGGCCGCGATCCTGGCGGCGAAGCTGGGCCGGCGGATCGTCCCCGTGGTGGAGAACCTCGGCGAGGCGGAGCTGATCCTGAAACACGCCGAGCGGCACGACGTGTCGCCGCGACTCGGCGTCCGGGTCAAGCTGGCCAGCCAGGGAGCGGGCCGGTGGCGCGAGTCGTCGGGGGAACGCTCGAAGTTCGGGCTCTTCGCCGGCGAGGTCCTGGAGCTGCTCGAGATGCTCGGGGAGGCGGGCCACGAGGACGCCCTCCGTCTCGTGCACTGCCACCCGGGGAGCCAGATCCAGGACATCGGACGCCTGAAGCACGCCATCGCGGAGCTGGGCCAGTTCTACGCGGAGCTCCGGCGGCTCGGGGCCCCCGTGGAGTTCCTGGACGTGGGCGGCGGCCTCGGCGTCGACTACGACGGCAGCCGCCGGGACCGCGAGTCCTCGATGAACTACACCGTCGAGGAGTACGCCAGCGAGGTCGTCTACCGCGTGGCCCGGGTGTGCGAGGAGCGGGACGTGCCGGAGCCGACCATCGTCAGCGAGTCGGGACGGGCCATCGCCAGCTACCAGAGCGTCCTGGTCTTCGACGTCCTGGGCGAGACGGGCGTCCACATGCCCGCGGCGGAGGACGGGGAGCTGGAGCCGCCGGACGAGGAGGCGCCCGGTCCGCTGCAGGACCTGTGGGCCGCCCGCGAGTCCGTGGGGCCCGACGATCTCGTGGAGCCCTTCCACGACGTGGTCGAGGCCCGGCGCCAGGCGATGCACCTCTTCCGGCTCGGCTACCTGGGGCTGGAGCAGCGGGCGTGGGCGAAGCGCGTCTACGCGTCGACATGCGCGCGGATCCGGGACGTGGCCGCCGGGCTCCCCGAGGTGCCCGAGGAGCTGGGGCCGCTGACGGGAATCCTGGCGGAGACCTACTTCTGCAACTTCTCCATCTTCCAGTCGCTCCCGGACGCCTGGGCCATCGACCAGCTCTTTCCGGTCATGCCCATCCACCGGCTCGACGAGCGCCCCGGGCGCCGGGTCGTTCTCGGTGACATGACCTGCGACTCCGACGGCAAGCTCGACCGGTTCACCGACGTGCGCGGCGCCCGGACGACCCTGCCGGTGCACGACCTCCGGAAGGGGGAGCCGTACTATCTGGCCGCCTTCCTGGTCGGCGCCTACCAGGAGATCCTGGGCGACCTCCACAACCTGTACGGCGACACGCACGCGGCCCACGTCCGCCTGGACGAGGAGGGCGGGTGGTGGGTGGAGGAGCTGGTCCGGGGCGACAGCTGCTCCGACGTCCTCGGGTACGTCCACTACGACCCGGAGCGCCTCTACCCCCGCCTGGAGAAGGACTGCGAGCGGGCGGTCCGGGAAGGCCAGCTGACCGTGGCCGAGCGTCGGGCGCTGCTGGAGTTCTACGAGTCCGCCCTGGGCGGCTACACGTACCTGGAGCCCGGCGCCTCGTGACCCCGTCTTTTCTGGGCGACGACGTCGCCGTCCCGCGCGGCGAGGCCGTCGTCTCGCTGATCCCGGTGCCCTACGACGCCACCTCCTCCTGGGTGAAGGGGGCGGACCGGGGGCCCGGGGCCCTGCTCGAGGCGTCGGAGTACGTGGAGCTGTATGACATCGAGACGGAGAGCGAGCCCTGGCGGCGGGGGCTGGCGACCCTACCCCCCGTGGAGGTGGACGGCCCGCCGGAGGAGCTGGCCGGCGCCGTACGGGAACTGGTGGCCGGCGAGCTGGAGGCGGGGCGGACCCCCGTGCTCCTGGGCGGCGAGCACTCGGTAACCATCGGTGCCGTGGAGGCCGCGGCCGATCGTTTCCCGGACCTCGGGGTGCTCCAGATCGACGCCCACGCCGACACCCGCGAGTCCTACGACGGCTCCACCCACAACCACGCCTGCGTCATGGCCCGGGCCCGGGAGCGATGCCCGGTGGTGCAGGTGGGAATCCGGAGCGTGGACCCCTCCGAGGTGGAGGGACTGGACGGGGAGCGCGTCTTCTGGGCCCACGACATCGTCGGGTCGGACGACGGATGGATGGACGACGTGGCGGAGCTTTTGGCCCCGCGGACCTACGTGACGGTGGACCTCGACGCCTTCGACCCGTCCGTCCTGCCGGCCACGGGAACGCCGGAGCCGGGCGGCCTCGACTGGTACGAGGTCAACGGGCTCCTGCGTCGGGTGGCCCGGAGCACCGACGTCGTCGCCTTCGACGTGGTCGAGCTGGCGCCGGCCCCGGGACAGCACGCCAGCGCGTTCACGGCGGCCAAGCTGACCCACCGCTTCCTGGCCGAGATCTTCGCCGGCCGGGACTGAGATCCCCGCCGGCCGGGGCCGGACCGCCCCGGCCGCCCGCCGGTCAGTTCTCCCGGTCCCCCAGCACGTACTCGAAGATCAGCGGCGCCACGATGGTGGCGTCGGACTCGATCACGTACTTCGGCGTGTCGACGTCGAGCTTCCCCCAGGTGATCTTCTCCCCGGGCACGGCCCCGGAGTAGGAGCCGTAGCTGGTCGTGGAGTCGCTGATCTGACAGAAGTACGACCAGTACGGGCACTCCACGCCCAGGTCCTGGTGGAGCATGGGCACCACGCAGATGGGGAAGTCGCCGGCGATGCCGCCGCCGATCTGGAAGAACCCCACCGGCGCCCGTGCCTCCTCCGGGGGGATCGCCATGCTCCCGGGCTCGGTGGGCGTGACCGAGAGATCCATCTCCGACAGGGACTGCCCGGTGGTCGTCTCCATGTACCAGGACGCCAGCTCCCCCATGTACTCGAGCCCGTCGCGGACGATCTCCGTGCCCGACAGGTCGCCGGCGATCACGTGTGCCACGAAGATGTTGCCCAGCGTGGAGTCCTCCCAGCCGGGCACGAACAGCGGGAGGTCCTCCTCGGCCGCGGCCACCAGCCAGGAATCCGCCGGGTCGATGTCGTAGTCGTCCTCGACGGTTCCCCGCCGGATCAGGCGGTAGAGGAACTCGTGCGGGAAGAGGCGGTCGCCGGCGGCGTCGGCCTCCTTCCACAGCTCCAGCATCGGCCGCTCGATGACCCGGAAGGCCCGGTCCTCCGGGATGCACGTGTCGGTGACCCGGTTCAGTCCCGAGCGCTCGAGGTCCTTCTCCATCTCCGGGGTGAGGCTCCGCCAGTCCGGGATCCGGCGGTAGTGGTCGTGGGCCACCAGGTTGAAGAGGTCCTCCTCCAGGTTGGCCGCGGTGCAGCAGACGGCGTGCACGCGGTCCCGGCGGATCATCTCCGCCAGCGAGATCCCCAGCTCGGCCGTGCTCATGGCGCCCGCCAGCGTGACGACCATCCGTCCCCCGCCCTCGACGAGCTCCCGGTAGCCCGACGCCGCGTCGCGGAGTGTCGCCGCGTTGAAGTGGCGGTAGTGCTCGTCGACGAAGTCTCGGATGCTCATCGTCGGTTTCCCGGAGTCTCGTGGATCATCCCTGCGAGCGACCAGCGCCCCCGGCCGAATCTCCCGTGGGAGTCCCGGCGACGAAAGCCAAAGCCGGGGGCCGGACGGCGCCAGCCCACGGCCTCCCGCCGCTCGACCGATTCCGGCAGTACTGCGCCTCCGTCAGGAGTCGGAGCTGCGTTCGTCGGTCCCCGCTCCCCCGGAGCCCGTCCGCCTGTCTTCGCTCGACGCCGGCTCACCGACCTCCATCTCCTCCATGAAGCCGGCGCCCAGGATCGCCGTGGGCACGGCGATGAGGAAGAGCGCCGTCACGGCGAACAGGCCGGCCATCATCCGCCCCAGCACCGTGACCGGCACCACGTCGCCGTAGCCCACCGTGGTGAGCGTCACGATCCCCCACCACATGGCGTGGGGGATGCTGGCGAAGACGTCCGGCTGCGCTCCGTGCTCCGCGTAGTACATCACCGTCGAGGCGACCGGGAGCACGAACCCCACAAGCGAAATCGTGATGACCAGGTGGGGCCGCTTCCTCCGGAAGACCCGGCCGGAGCCGGCTCGCGCGGTCTCCCTCCCGCGAGGGCTCCAGCACCTGCCAGACCCTGTCGCGCACGGTTCGAAGTCTCATCCTCTCCTCCTCCCGGTCTGCGATTCCGAGTCAGCCGCCGAGGCCGCCGAGCTGGATCAGGAGGGCGACCCACGCCTGGCCCGCCGCGGTGAAGTAGGTGGCCGTGTCCACGACCACGAGTCCCGTCACGCACACGGCGCTCGTGGCGGTGAAGAGCGCGTCCACGAAGCCCAGTTCGGCACCGGTGTAGAGCCCCGGGAGCAGCAGGAAGCCCGCCGTTCCCACGGCGATCAGCCCCTCACCGATCGGCCGGAACCCGGTCCGTCGAGGCTGGGAGCCCCTCACTCCTCCGACAGCCGCACGACCTCGAACCAGAACTCGTCGATGGCATTGACGATGTTCGCGATGCCCTCCAGGTCCACCGGCTTCGTGACGTAGGCGTTGGCGTAGCGGTCGTAGCTGCCGGCGATGTCCGACTCGGCCTCGGAGCTGGAGAGGATCACGACCGGGACCCGCCGCAGGGTCTCGTGCCCCTTGATCTCCTCCAGCAGCTCGTGGCCGCTCTTCCCCGGCAGGTTCAGGTCCAGGAGAACCAGGTCCGGCCGCTCGTGGTCCGTCTCGCCCTCCAGCCCCAGGATCCGCTCCGCCTCCTCGGCGTTCGTGGCCACCAGCAGGTCGTTCCGGATCTTCGACTCCCGCAGCATCTCGCGGGTGAGTCGTACGTCGGCCGGGTTGTCCTCCACAAGGAGGATGCGGGCAGCGCGCCTCTGGCCGTCGGTGTCCGGGGTCATGCGGTCACGTCTCCCGTGTCTCATGTGCGGTCTGGAGCATCTGGACGAAGCGGGACCGGGACGGCCCGCGCAAGTCCGGGCCGCCCCTACCCGACGGTCTCGGACGCCGACCGGAGCGCCGTCTCGAGCTCGCCCACCGCACAGGGCCTCGCGTACCGGTAGCCCTGGCCGATCCGGACACCGAAGTGCCGCACCGTGTCCTCCTGCCGCTCCGTCTCGATGCCCTCGGCGATGGTCTCGACGCCCAGCGACTCCGCCAGGCTCACGATGGCGTCGATGATCGCCCGGTCCTCGGGATCGTCGGGCGCATCGGCCACGAAGGACCGGTCGATCTTGAGCGTGGAGACGTCGAACTGCTTCAGGTAGCGCAGGGAGGCGTACCCGGTCCCGAAGTCGTCCACCGCGAGCCGGGTGCCGATCTCGATGAGATCGGCGGCCTGCTCGCTCCCCCGGAGCAGCGCGGTCTCGGTCACCTCGACCGTGAGCCGGGCCGGATCGAGCCCGAACTCCCCAAGGATCTCACGAACGTGGTTCACGCGGCTCGCTGAGCTGAGCTCCCGGGCCGAGAAGTTCACGAAGAGCCGGAGCCGACGGTCCGGGTTCGACTCGTCGAGCGCGCGGAGGTCCCTGCACGCCTGCTCGAAGACCGCCTCGCCCAGGGGGACGATGAGCCCGCTCTCCTCGGCCAGCGGTATGAAGTCGGCCGGGGAGACCAGGCCCCGCTCCGGATGCTGCCACCGGGCCACGGTCTCGATGCCCACGACGGTGCCCGACCGGAAATCCAGGAGCGGCTGGTAGAACGGCACGATCTCTCCGTTCCCGATGGCGCGCTCCAGCTCCTGCTCCCGCTGCAGCAGGCGCATCCGGGCCTCGCCGCTCTCGGGGGTGAAGAATGCCACCCCGTCGTCGCCCGTGTCCTTGGCGTGGAACATGGCGATGTCGGCGTACCGGATGAGCTCCGCGGCATCGGCGGAGCCGTCCCCGTCCTCCGCTTCCTCCGGCCGGAAGAAGTGAGCGCCCGTGCTCGTGGCGAGCCGGAACTCCTCGTCGCCCACCGTGAAGGGGGCCCGGAACTCGTCCCGGACCCGCCCCAGGACCCTCCGGATGCCGCTGCGCCCCTCGACTCCCAGCAGCAGCATCCCGAACTCGTCGCCGCCGATGCGGGCCACCGTGTCCTGCTCTCGGAGGACGGACCGCAGGCGCTCGGCGACCTCCACCAGGACGCGGTCCCCGGCGGTGTGCCCCAGGCTGTCGTTCACGACCTTGAACCGGTCCAGGTCCAGCACGACCACCCCGAACCCTTCCCCGCTCCGGCGCGCGCGGGCCTTCGCCTGCGAGATCCGGCTGGTGAAGAGCTCGCGATTGGGGAGGTCGGTCAGGGGGTCGTGCAGTGCCTCGTGCCGCAGCGCCTTCTCCAGCCGCCGCTGCTCGGTCACGTCGCGCATGGTGGTCACGACCGCCGTGATCTCGCCCTCCTCCTCCCGGAGGGGAGCCGCGTTCACCGACAGGACGCGCCGCTCCCCGTCTCCCCGCTGGATGGCGAACGTGACGTTCCGCACGGGCGCCTCGCTCTGCAGCACGCGACTTACGGGAAGCTTCTCCGTCGGGTACGGCCCTCCCTCCTCGTCGGTGATCTCCCAATCCGTGGACCGGTACGTCCGCTCCTCCACCTCGGACCGCGATAGCTGGAAGAGCTCCTCTGCCGCCGCGTTGGCGAACACGATCCTCCCGTCCGTATCGACGATGGTGAGCGGCTCCGCCATCGTCTCCACGATGCGCTCCAGGCGGTCGTGGGCGCCCAGCGACTCCAGTTTGGCCTCGACCAGGGAGGTGATGTTGTGGTTGGTCCAGAGGTAGTACTCGTCCCCGTCCAGCTCGAGGCGGCGGGCGGAGAGCAGGACGTGCCGGATCGCGCCGCCCCGGCTCCGGAACTGCACCTGCTTGTCGCGGATGGCGTCGCCCGGCTCGGCGAGCTCCCGCTTCATCCGCTCCCGCACGCCGGCGTCCGGCCACAGTCCCAGCTCCACGGTCGAGCGGCCGATGACCTCCTCGCGGGAATAGCCCACCAGTTCCAGAAACGCCCGGTTCACGTCCACGATCTCGCCGCTCGACGCGTCCGTGAGGCCGATGCCCACCGGGGCGAGGTCGAAGACGGACTCGAGCTGATGCTCCTGTCGCGCCCGCTCCCGCTCGGCCAGGACCTGCTCGGTGATCGAGTCGTGGGAGACGACGGCTCCGCCCCCGTGCTCGGACTGCAGCGGCGTGACGGTCACGCGGAACCAGCGCCGCTCCTCCGGCCCGTGACACGGGTAGTCGAGCCGGAAGCGCTGGCTCTCCCCGGACAGCACGGCCTCCAGGCCTGCCAGCATCTCCCGCGCGTCGTCCTCCTCCATGGCCGCGCGTCGGGTGACGGCCAGGTAGTTCTCACCCTCGTAGCCCCTCGGGTCGCCGCCCTCTCTCCGGGCGAAGTCGCGCCACGCCCGGTTCGTGCGCGTGATCGTTCCGTCCCGGTCGATCAGGGCGATGTGCTGATCCAGGGAATCGAGGATGTCCCGGCTGAGCTGGTGCGCCCGCTCCAGCTGGCGGCGGGCCTCGTGGCGCTCGTGGACGAAGCGCAGGGTGCGCTCCAGGGCCCGGTCCGTGATCTCGCCCTTGACCAGGTACTCCTCCGCCCCGGCGCGTATGGCCCTGGTCGCCTCCTCGGGATCGGTGAGCCCCGTGAGGACCACCACCGGCGTACGCCCGTCCCGCCGTCGGTAGCGCCGGACCGTCTCGGCGCCCCGGGATCCCGGCAGGCCGAGGTCCAGGAGCACGATGTCCGGTCGGAGGCTCTTCGCCCTTCCGTTCAGCTCCTCCAGGGAGGCCACGCGCTCCACGGTGGCCTCGATCGGGATCCCCCGCAGGCGTTCCCGGAGGAGCCGCGCGTCCCCGTCGTGGTCCTCGACCAGGAGGAGGCGGACGGAGAGTGAACTCGTTCTGGTCATTCGCGGATCCTTCCGGACGCCGGGGACTCCGCACCGGAGGATGAGGATGAGCAGGCTCGTCCGCCGTCACGTCACAAGCACCCTGTACGTGACGAAGGGGACTGGAATATCGTCACCCCTCCCGGAGGTGGAAATGGGGGTTTTCCCTGATGGCCGGGATGGTGGAATGGAACTGGCGACGGCTCCGGTCACCCGAGCGCCCCGGGAATCCCCGTGGCGCGCGAGAACCCGCCGGAAACCCGTTCTCCCCGACTGCGACCGATGAACCTCGTTCCCAGCCGAGAAGGACTGCTCGACGGACTGGAGCGCCTGGCCGAGTACCGGCCGTCGCCCGTCACCCGCCGCGTGCTGGGCGTGGCGGCCCTGCTCGTCTTCCTGGTGAGCCTGGGCGTGGCGTTCCGCCACCTGCCGACGCTCGACCTCCGCCCGGAGCTCCTCCTCGTCGTGGCGGCCGGGGCGGCGGCGGTCTTCGGCATCAACGCGGCGGAGCTCCGGATCACCGGTCACCTGTCCCGCCGACGGCTCTCCTGGTCCGACGCCGCCGAGAAGACGCTGTGGGCCACGGCGGCGAACCTGCTTCCCGTGCCGGGCGGCTCCCTGATCCGGCTGCAGGCCGTGGCGGACGGACCGGACGGATGGTCGAGGGCCACCCGCTGCACCCTGGTTCCGAGCACGGGCTGGTTCGCGGCGACGTTCCTGGCGGCGGGGGCGGCGCTCGCCTACCTGGGGGCGTCGGCCTTCGCGCTCGCGGCCCTGGTCCTGGGGCTCGCCGGAAGCCTGGTCACCTGGCTGCTGATGCCGCCGGACCGGACGAGCGCGGAGACGGTCCTCTCCCTGTCGGCGCTGGAGCTCGGCTTCGTCGCCGCGAGCTCGCTGAGGCTGCTCGCGCTGTTCGCGGCGCTGGGCCACCCCATCGATCCCGTGGCGGCGGTGGTGCTCACCACGGCCGCCGTGCTGGCCACGGCCGCCGGCGTCTTCCCGGGCGGGCTGGGGCTGCGGGAGCTGCTCTCCGCCACGGTGGCGCCGCTGCTGGGCCTGCCGCCCTCGCTGGCCGTCCTGGTCAGCGCCCTGGACCGGGTCGTGGGGCTGGGTACGGTCTCACTGCTCACCGCGGTGCATCAGCTCGTCGCCCCGGAGGTCGAGCCGGCCTCGGGCTGACGGCCTGACGGTCGTCGTGCCGCCCTCGCGACAGGCTACCGGCTCCCATCCGCCCCATCCAGCCTTTCCGGAGGCTCGCCGCGGCCGCGGAAGACCCACACGACCCGCTCTCCCTCCCGGTCCCGGGCGACCGTGAAGGACGCCCGGACGTCGGGCTGGATCTGGACCGAGCCGGCCCGGCGCCGGAGCATGCTCTCGTCCGGGATGATCCACGCCCCGTCCAGGCGGACCGTGTCCCGCGCCTCGGCCTCGCCCATGTCCCCGATGTCGACGACGCGGGCCCCGGTCCTCTCCAGCGGATCCTCGTACCGGAGCAGCAGGCCGGCCTCCAGCGGAGGCAGGTCCGGGAGCGCCAGCGTTCCGCCGAGCACCATCAGGTCCTCCACCCAGCGTCCGTTCTCCGGCAGCTCCCGGTACGGGTCCCGGGAGACGTCGGCCCAGCTCCCCGTGGCGATGGACTCCAGCGCCCGGAGCAGCCCCACGAAGTTCACCCGGCGCAGGTACTGCTTCTGGGGATCGTCCCGCCATCCGCCGGACTCGACGAGCACCGTGCTGGTTCCCCACTTCGTCATGAGGTCGCCGAACGCGCGGGGGTTGAAGTCGGCGTCGTAGCGGGCGACGTGGCCGCCGACGAAGGGCTCCACCGCGCTGCGGATCACTCCGGAAAGGCGCATGGCCCGGCCCCGCACGTCGTTCACATCGCCGGCCTCGTTGTACTCGGGGGCCAGCAGCGCGATGGCCACGCCGCGCCCCGTGTCCTCCACCCGGGTGCGGGCGCTCTGGTCGTGGAGGTTGAACCCGAAGTCCGGCTCCAGACGCTCCTGCATGTCCGCCAGGAGCCGGCCCTCGGGCGTGGCCTGCTGCCGGGCGTCCCTGTTGATGTCCACGCCCTGGGCGTTCCTGCGCTGGAAGCGATCCGCGCCGTCGGGGTTCAGCATGGGGACGAAGTGGAGCGTCGCCCCCTCCGCGATGGTGCGGACGAGCGGGTGGTCGGGGTGCCCGGCGAAGAAGCGGAAGATGTCGGCCAGCGCCATGGTGGCGGTGGATTCATCGCCGTGCATCTGCGACCAGAGCAGGACCGAGGTCTCGCCGCTCCCGAAGCGGACGCTCCGGATGGTCCGGCCCTCGGCGCTCTCTCCCACCGGCTCCACCGAGAGGTCCGGGCTCCCCTCCACCACCGGGAGCACCGCCCCCCAGTACTCGTCGGGGCCGAATTTCCGGCTCTCCAGCCCGGGGGCCTCCACCGAGTCGTGCAGGCTCCACAGCTCATCG
>CANPVF010000121.1 GCA_947581645.1 Candidatus Caribbeanibacter nitroreducens
GGGGGACGGCGGATCGCTGCGTCTCCTGGGCGTCCTGGGGAGCGGCGATCTGGTGGCCGGGGCCAGCGGGAGCTTCGGGGGCGAGGACGGTCCCTCGGACGGGCGCTACCAGCGCCCCCTCTCCATCCACCGGTACGGGGAGGGACGATCGCCGGAGGCGCAGCTGACACGGGTCCGGGGCGACGAGATGTACCGGACGAGCTACCGGTCGGACGGGCGCGAGGGCTTCCTCCTGTTCCCCCATCCCTTCGGGGCCAGCACCTCGGTGGCCGTCGGCAGGGACCGGATCTGCGTCTCCACCGGCGAGCGGTTCGAGGTGCGCTGCCGCTCGCCGGAAGGCCGGCTCCGGACGGTGGTGCGGGACTCGGCCCGTCGGCGACCGGTGACGGACGGCGCGATCGATCGTCTGCTCGAGAGTCGTCTCGGGGAGATCGAGCGCCAGGAGTTCCGCCGCCGGCTCCGCGAGGCGTACGAGTCGGTCCAGGAGTACCCGGACCGGATGCCGGCCGTGGACCGGATGATCATCGATTCCGGGGGCGACCTGTGGGTCCGCGTCTACCGCCCGGAGTACGGGGAGGGCGGGCGCAGCTGGCGGGTGTACGGGCCGGACGGCGTCCGGCGCGCCCGGGTGACGATGCCCGAGGGATTCCGGCCGTACGCCATCGAGCAGGACCTGGTCGTGGGACAGTGGACGGATGATCTGGGCGTGAACTACGTCCGCGTCTACCGGATCGGGCGGTAGACGCCGGGCCGAAGCCCGGCCATGAAGCGCCGTACGGGCCGGGAGCGGCCCCGAATGGTGCACCTGCGGGAACTCCGGGGGTACCTTCTCCGGAGACACCCATGCGAAGCGCAACGACGGTCGGACCATGACGGACGTGCCCACGCTGCTGGCCATCGCCGCGTCGGCGGTGGCGGTGATCGGGCTCGGGCTGGCGGCCGTCGCCTGGACCTCGCTCCGCCGCCGGCGCTGGTCCGCCGGTGCCCTGGCCTCGCTCTCGGGACTGGTGCTCCTGCTGCTGGCCGTGCTGGGGTGGGGTGTGGTGCTCGGGACACGCGGCTACCGGGCGCTCACCCGGGAAGAGGTGGCCGCGTCGGTCACGACCCGGTCCACGGGCCCCCGGTCCTTCCGGGCGGTGGTCGAGAGGCCCGGCTCCCGGCCCGATACCTTCAGGATCGCCGGCGACCAGCTGTACGTGGACGCCCACGTGCTCCGGTGGCAGCCCTGGGTGAACGTCCTCGGCGTCCACACCGGGTACCGCCTCACCCGTATCGGAGGACGCTATCGATCGCTCGAGGCGGAGCGGGACGCCGAGCGGACGGTCTACGGCCTGTCGGAGGCGCCGCCCCTGGACCTCCTGGAGACCCTCGACCGCCTTCCGGTGGTCGGCCGCGTCGTGGACGCCACCTACGGCTCCGGCTCGTTCGTGCCGGCCGACGACGGGGGGAGCTACGAGGTGCGGGTCACGACGAGCGGTCTCCTGATCCGGAGCGCCCCGGACACCGCGGACGGCGACGGATCCGCCGGGGGGCTGTGGTGAGACGTCGGCTTGCCGTGCTGCTGTCGGTGGCGGCCGCCGCGGTGCTGTCGGCGTCCGCGGCCTCGCCGGCGGCGGCCCAGGATCGCGCCGTCACCGAGCGGCTGCAGGAGCGGATCCGCCTGCGCCTGGAGGGGGAGCCCGAAACGGCGGCGGCGCGGGAACCGACGCTGCGGTCGGACGGTCGCCGGATCCAGGCGACCCGGTCGCTGCGGCGGTTCTACGGCGAGCGGGTGCACCTCCCCGCGTGGGTCACCGCCGACGGGCGCGTGCGCCCCGGGGCTCGAGAGATGCTGGCCGGGCTGCGCTCGGCGCGAGAGCACGGCCTCCCGCCGGACGACTACCACGCGGCGCGCATCGAGTCCCTCCTCTCCGAGCTGGACGCCGGTCGCGAGGGCGCCGGAGCGAGGTTCCCGGATGCCGACACAGATCGGCGGCTGCGCCTGCTGGCGGAGCTCGACCTTCTGCTCACCGATGCCTTCCTGAGCTACGGGTCGCACCTGGTCTCCGGCCGCGTGGACCCCCGCAGCATCGACCCGCTGTGGACCGTGAACGGGCGCGAGAGGAACATGGCGGCCCTCCTCGCCCGCACGCTGGAGCAGGGCCGGTCGCCCCGGGCGGCGCTCGCGGAGCTGGCTCCCCGGCATCCGGGGTACGCCCGCCTGCAGGAGGCGCTGACCGAATACCGGCGGATGGCGGCGGCCGGGGGATGGCCGACGGTGCCCGGGGGACCGGCGCTCCGGGCAGGGGACGCGGGACCGAGAGTGGCGGACCTGGGCCGGCGGCTGGCGGCGTCCGGCGAACTGTCGGCGGACGACGGGAAGGACGACGCGGTGTCCGACACGGTGTTCGGCGACGCCCTGGACGCGGCGGTTCGGAGCTTCCAGCGGCGCCACGGCCTGGAGGCCGACGGGATCGTGGGCGAGGCCACGCTCGGCGCCCTGAACATCCCCGCCGAGAGCCGGGTGCGGCAGATCGAGCGCAACCTGGAGCGGTGGCGATGGCTCCCGGCCGAGCTGGGCGAGACGCACCTCCGGGTCAACATCGCCGACTTCGGGCTGGAGGTGGTGGAGGGCGACTCCACCGTGCTCTCCATGCGGGCCGTCGTCGGGAGGGACTACCGCCAGACGCCGGTGTTCAGCGACACGATGCGGTACGTGGTGCTCAATCCGACGTGGAACGTGCCCCGATCCATCGCGGCCCGGGACATCCTGCCGCGGCTGCGCGAGTCGGTGTCGTACCTGGAGGAGCAGGGCATGGTGGTCTACGACGGATGGAGCCCCGACGCCCGACCCGTGGACCCGTCGGCGGTGGACTGGTCGCGCCTGAGCGCGGACTCGCTCCCGTACCGCTTCGTGCAGCGCCCGGGGCCCCTCAACGCGCTGGGGCGCGTCAAGTTCATGTTCCCCAATCAGTTCGCCGTCTACATCCACGACAGCCCGGCCCGGTCGCTGTTCGGCCGGAGCGTGCGCAGCTTCAGCTCGGGATGCATACGGGTGGAGCGCCCCCTGGAGCTGCTGGACTACGTGCTCCGCGGGAGCGAGGAGTGGTCGCCGGCGAAGCTCCGCGGCGCCCTGGAGACCGGCCGCGAGCAGACCATCCGGCTGCCCCGGGAGCTCCCGGTGCACATCGAGTACTGGACGGCCTGGGTCCCCGAGGAGGACGGGGCCGTCCACTTCCGCCCGGACGTGTACGGCCGGGACGCCCGCCTGGCGTCGGCGCTGGAGGCCGAGCCCCCGGGCGACTGACCGCGGGCCCTCAGCCCGGGCGCTCTCCCGGGTCCGGCTCCGTCTCCGCGGAGACGTCCCGCCCCCCGGCGCCGGGCTCCTCTCCCCCGTCCCCGGCGATCCGGATGGGGAACGGCTCCGTGGCGGAGCCCACGTAGAGCGTCCGGTGCGGGAAGGGGATCTCGATGCCCTCCTCGTCGAATCGCCCCTTGATGTCCTCGTGAATCGTGTTCTTCAGCTCCAGCCAGTTCTCGCGCGTGGCCCACACCCGGAAGCTGAAGTTGAGCGCCGACTCGCCGTAGGCGTCGAACAGCACCACGGGCTCGGGCTCCATGAGGCACAGGGGGTTCTCGCTGGCTACGTCCAGGAGCACCCGGCGAACGTGCTCGACGTCCTCCTTGTAGGCGACGCCCACGGCGACGTCGAGGCGGCGGATCGGGTACCGGGTGATGTTGGTGACCTCGGTCTTGATGATGGACTCGTTGGGGATCCGGACGAACTTGTTGTCGAAGGTCCGGAGCTTGACCGAGAGCATGTCGATGGACTGCACCCGGCCCACCGTGGTCCCGATCTGGATGATGTCGTCCACCATGAACGGCTGCTCCGCCATGAGGAAGAAGCCGCTGATGATGTTGGAGACGCTGGTCTGGGCGGCGAAGCCCAGGGCGATTCCCATGATCCCCGCCGCGCCCAGGAGCGGCGCGATCCCGAACCCCAGCTCGTCCAGGAACCAGACGACGAGGACGGCCGCGCCGACGTAGAAGAAGAGCTTGCCGGCGATCATGCCCCGCTGCTGGGAGTCGACGCCGGCCACCCACCGCCGGAGCGCCCGGGAGAGGGCCAGGACGATGGGGAAGCCCAGGACGACGATCAGGGCCGCCCGCAGGATGGGCCCGAAGCCCTCGGTGAGCACCAGCTGCCGCAGGCTCTCCAGCGGCGAGGTCGGCGCCTGAGCCCCCTCGGTGGCGGCCTCCTGCAGCGCCAGCAGCAGAGGCGCCGTGACGGACGAGACGACGTGCATCAGATTCCCCCCAGGCCCGAGAGCGTCCGCAGTCGGCTGAAGGTGCGTGTCCGGAAGCTCTTCGTGAGCGGGGTCCGGGGCGGCGTCACCCTGCGGGCACCCGAGCCGGCCTCCTCCGGTGCTCTGCCGGCGACGTCGATGTCGCTGCCCTCCTTCTCGCCGCGGTAGCGCACGCGGGTCACGTCGGCCCAGAGCCCCTGCTCCGTCCGGAAGACGGAGAGGTGGGCCACCCGGAGCGCGATCTTCTCGACCTCCAGCTCGTCCTCGGAGCGGTTGGAGAGGTCCAGCGGGCAGACGGCCCGGTGCGGGGCGAAGACGTCCGGCCCCACGCTCCGGCGGGCCGAGGTGGGGAGCCAGTAGCACAGCTCCCCGTCGGTGAACTCGCCCCACCAGGTGTCGGAGAGGACCACCGACGGCACCTCGGTCAGCGTGACGTCCTCCTCGCCTCCGGTGGCCTCCACGCGGGCCCACAGGGGGACGCGCACGTAGATGCGGGCGCCGGAGCGCGGAAGGAGGCGGAAGGAGAGCTCAGGCTTCACCACCAGGGTCCGCGGTGGGAAGACCGGCGAGAGCCGCAGCCCCCCGGTCCCCTCCGGCACCGGCCAGCGCACCCAGCCCTCCTCGTCCGACGGCGGCTCCCGGGGGGGCTCCACGTCCGTGCTGGCCCAGTCTCCGGAGGCGTGGGCGAGCCAGATCTCGCCGGCGCGGGAACGGGCCCAGAGCGTGAGCGGACCGATCTCGATCGACGTCGCTGCCCCGGGACGGAGCTCGTGGCTCCCCCAGGGCGCGTCCTGCTCCGCCGGCGTCCCGCTCACGGCTGCCACTCCACCAGAGAGGAGTCGGAGTTCGCCACGCGCCGGCCGCTCCACGCCCCCCCGGCGGTCCGGCCCTCCATCCGGGCGCCGGAGACCGTGCCCGCCAGGGTCGTGGCCTCGCCGTCGGCCGCCGAGTCGGCGACGACCTCCAGACGCACGCTGTCACCGGCCACACGGGCCTCCCGCACGCGAAGCCCGCCGGGTCGGGTCACCGTCGCCCGGAGCTCGGCGAACTTCTGATCGATCGTCAGCCGGAGCCTCTCGCCCGCCGCGGGCGCGCCGGACACCGAGAGCTCCCAGGTGCCGCCGACCCGGGCGGGTACGCGCCACAGGTAGAGGGTCGCGTGTCCCCCGAGCCCGCCGGGCGTCTGCGAGACGCTGTCGGCCGCCCATTCCTCCATGTCGAAGTCGTGGGCGACGATCCGGGCGCCGGGGCGCAGCTGTCGGAAGAGCATCGCCTCGAGCTTCGCCATGGTCCGGGGGAGCAGGTAGAGGGTCACCACGGTGGCCGGCGCGAGGTCCACCTCGAACAGGTCGCCGCGAACCATGCGGACCCGGTCCCCTACGCCCTCGCCGGCCGCCCGCTGGCGGGCCTCGGCCACGAGGCTCGAATCCAGCTCCACGCCGAGGCCGGCAGCGCCGTAGCGGCTGGCGGCGGTGACCACGATGCGGCCGTCGCCGGAGCCCAGGTCGTAGACGGTGTCCCGGCCCGAGACGTCGGCCATCTCCAGCATCTCGGCCACGACCTCCGGCGGCGTGGGCACGAACGGGTAGTCGGCGCCGTCCGTCCCCCGCCCGTCGGTGCCCTGGGCAGCGACGGTGGAGGGGAGCGCGACGAGCGCCAGGAGCGCCGCGGCGAGGGCCGCCGGTGCCGCTCCTCGGGATGTCGTCGGACGCCTCGTCATCAGGGAGAGCTCCGTGGGGTGGTCGCGATTGGGGCGTCGCTCGGGGCGCATCGTCCCCGGAGCGGCATCGCGTGCGAGGATCGTTCCGCCGCATGCCGCGCCGCGCTCTGCTCCGGGCGGATCCCGGCGGACGGCGCCGGGCGGACGCCCCCGACTCACTGAACGTGAAGCCGACGGCGGTCTATGAAGGGATGGTCTATTTAACGCTCGTTCGGGCCAGCGTTCGTTCCGATCGAAGCATCGACATCGTCCGCAGTTCACTCTTCTCGCGACAAGGAACCACGATGTTCCACCGTTCGTCCACCGACATCGACGTCTCTCGCACGGGGAGCCGGGGCCTGCTCGGCGCACTCGTCCTTCTCCTGGTCCTGACGGTCGCCCCCGCCGTCCAGGCGCAGGGCGGGATGGGCCAGGGCCAGAGGCAGAGTCTCATGAAGCTGCGCCAGATCAACCAGCAGCTGAGCAAGATCCGGCGCCAGGCCATGCAGGACTCCGCCCTCCAGGCCCGCCAGCAGAAGCTCACGCAGATGATCCTCTCGGAGATGAAGACGCTGGACGACTCCACGGCGGCCAGGGTCGAGCGGATGTCGACGCTGCAGGAGGATCTCCGGTCCGCGCAGCAGGAGCAGGACACGGCCGGCGCACGGACCGCCGTGAAGGAGCTCCGGAAGCTGAGCAAGGCCCTGGGTCCGGCGCGGAAGAAGGTGCTCCAGCGTCCCGCGATCCAGAAGCGGGTGAAGGCCTTCCAGAAGGCTCTGCAGTCGAAGATGAGCGAGATCAACCCGCAGGCGGACAGCCTCCGGTCCGTGGCCGATTCGATCACCCGCCAGCTGCGCGGAAGCATGGGCGGAGGGCCCGGCGGGCCGGGCGGAGGCCGCTGAGCCCGTAGCCTCTCGCCCACAGCTCGGCGGTGAGCCCCGCGTCCCCGCGGGGCCCTCGCCGCACGATCCCTCCGGCGCCGACGCGCCCCGATCCAGGGGCGGGTCGGACCGGGGCCCGGATCGTCTCCCCCTCCGGCTCCATGCGGGCCTCCTCCTCTTTCTCCCTCTTCCTGGCTCTTTCCTCTCCCTTTCCTCTCACCCCTCCCGCCTCAACTTCTTCGGGTACGGCCGGCGTCCCCGGTTCGACGGCGGGCCGTCACCAATCTCTCACTCGACCGTCCCTGCACCGCGAGCGGTCACCGCGGCCGGGGGGTCGAGCAGCCACGGAGGGGAGTGCGTCCGGGAAGGTGTCCTTCGACGAGATCTTCGAGACGTATCACCCCGAGGTCTATCGATACGTCCAGCGGCTCACCGGCCACCCGGAGGAGGCGGCCGACATCACCCAGGAGACCTTCAGGCGTCTCCTGGAGCAGGACGAGCGGCCGGACGACGTGAAGGGATGGCTGGTGACGGTGGCCCTGAACCAGGTGCGCGACCGGGAGAGGACACGGAGCCGGCGCCGGGAGCTGGCGGCCGGGGAGGACCTGGAGCCGGACGGCCCCGAACGGCCGGACCGGGCGTTCGATCGGAGCGAACGAATCTCGGCGGCGCGCCGGGCGCTGGACGAGCTGAACGAACGAGATCGGAAGATGCTCCTCCTGCGAGAAGAGGGCTTCAAGTACCGGGAGATCGCGGAGATGATGGGTGTGAAGACGAGCTCGGTGGGCACGATGCTGGCCCGGGCTCTGGAGTCGTTCGCGGAGGCCTACGACGGTCCGCGGCCCGGGGCGGGAGGACCACGTGAGTGAGGGGCACCCGGACCGGGGCCGGCTGCTGGCGTATCTGGACGGCGAGCTCGGAGCGGAGCGGCGAGCGGAGGTCCGCCGCCACCTGGACGGGTGCGGCCGCTGCCGCCGGCGGCTGGAGGAGGTGGAGTCGCGGGAGAGCCTCTTCTCGCACGCTGCCGACCGCCTGGACCGCCCGATGCCGGAGATCCCGAACCCGGCGGCCGCCGGGGGGGGCGCGTCCGGTGCCGCGGATGGCGGCGGGGTCCGCTCCGCCGGGTTTCCACCGCTCCGGGCCGCCGCCGTCGTTCTCCTCCTCCTGCTCGGCGGGGCGCTGCTCACGCCGCCGGGCCGGGCACTGGCCGAGCGGGCCCTCGGCGGCATCGCCGGGCTCTTCCGGGAGGCGCCGACGTCGCCGGTGGCGACGGCGGGTCGGGACACGGCGCCTCGCCAGGACGCCTCGCCGAGGCGTCAGTCCACCGCGGTGAGCGTCGCCGCCAGCGGCGGCCGGCTGCGGGTGATCATCGAGACGCCCGACACCGCGGCGGGCGTCCTGCGGGTGGGGCCACGCGCCGGCGACCGGGCGCTGGTGGAGGGGATCCTCGGAAACGTGGAGCGAGGGCCGGGCCGCCTCCGGTTCCGGGTCGACGCCCTGGACGGCATCCGGCTCCGGATGCCCGACAGCGTGGGAGCGGCCGAGGTGGTGGTCGACGGCCGCCCGGTCCTGACACAGTCCGGCCGCTCGGTGACCCCGGCCGTGGGCGCGGACACCGTGGACGGAGACGTGCTGCTCAGGGTCGGCCGATGAGCGGCTTTTTGGCCGCCGCCCTCCTGGCCCTGCCCTGTGCCGCGCCGGACAGCGGCACGGCGGAGCTCCGCGGGCGGGTCCGGGACGCCACCGCCAGCGCGGCCGTGGCCCACGCCGTCGTCGAAGTCCGGTCCGACGGCGGGAGCCTCCGCCGGGCGAGAACAGGTCGGGACGGCCGGTACCGGCTGCGGGACCTGCCGGCGGGGTGGCTCACGGTGGCCGTGCGGCACCAGGGCTATCGGGAGTCGAGGGTCCGGGTCCGGGTCTCGCCGGGACAGTGCCTGGACGTGGATTTCACGGTCGAGCTGGATCCGGTGGCTCTGCCGGCGCTGCAGGTGGCCGGGCTGCCGGCGCCGGGCCGTGTGGAGTCCCCGGCCGTCGGGAGCGGAGGTCGTCTCGCCGGCGCCGTGGGGCCCGGGTCGCCGCGGCTGGAGGCGCTCCGGACCACCCCCCTGGGCGGGTCGGGCCTGGGGCGGGCGGTTCGCCGCTCGCTGCGGCAGGAGCCCGCCGATCCCTCCGTCCTCTACCTGCGGGGCACCACCGCTCCGTTCAAGCAGATCCTCCTGGACGGCGCTCCGGTCCAGACTCCCTTCCACCTCTCCGGGCTGCTGGCGGCCCAGCCGCGGGGCGTGTTCGGGAGCTCGCGGCTCCGTTCCGGCGGCCCGTCCCCCCGGTTCGGCGGCGGGCTCCTGTACACGCTGGACCTGGAGACGCGGTCGGCGGCCGGGGAGACGCGTGCCGCCGGCTCCGTCGACCTCCTGGGCGCCACCGCCCGGGCCTCCGGCCCGGTGCCGGGCGGCTCCTACCTGGCCAGCGCCCGCACCCTGCACCCGGGCCGGGACCTGGGGCGGGGATCCGCCCTGGAGGGACGCCGGTACTCGGACGGCCTCGTGCGGCTGTCCACCGGCGGGGAGGACGGGCTCCGGGGGT
Source organism: Candidatus Caribbeanibacter nitroreducens (assembly GCA_947581645.1). Taxonomy (GTDB): domain Bacteria; phylum Gemmatimonadota; class Gemmatimonadetes; order Palauibacterales; family Palauibacteraceae; genus Caribbeanibacter; species Caribbeanibacter nitroreducens. The sequence continues at coordinate 9,450 of CANPVF010000121.1, forward strand.
CGGTCACCGGATTCTGGAACCGGGCCTCGACGCCCCTGGTGGCGGACCACGGGACGCCCACGGAGGCCGAGTGGACGAACCGTGCCGGCTCGGCCCGGATCGCCACGGGGAGCCGGCGGACGGGATGGAGGGGCACGCTGGCCGGCAGCCGCTACCGGAGCGGGCTGCCGCTCAGGGAGGCGGCGGCGGACCGCGTCGCGGCGGTCGTGGACGAACAGCGTCTCGTGCTCCGCCGCGAGGATCGTCGCGGAGAGCTGGAGTGGGAGACCGGCGGAGCGATGCGCCGGAAGGCCCAGCGTCTCGCCTTCACGGGCGGCCTCCCCGCCGGGGCCGGGGAGGGAACCGGGTCGGCCTACCGGCTCGGCGGCTTCGGCTCGGCGCGGTGGCACGTCTCGGAGGCGGTCTCGCTGCGGGGCGGGCTCCGGGCCGACTACTTCTCTCCGGACGGCGCCGTCCGGGCCGCTCCCCGGGGCGCCGTCCTCCTGCGGATGGGCCCCGGGACCACCGTCCGCCTGTCGGCGGGCCGGGTCCATCAGCTCCTGGCGGGGTGGAGCACGGTGGACGCGTCCGTGCCGTCCGGGGCGCCGGCCGACTCCGCGGAGCCGGCCACCTCCGGCCCTCCCGAGCCGCGTGTCGCCGGCGCCAGCCGGCTGGAGCTGCGACTCGAGCACGACGACGGCGAGGGGCTGCGCCTGGGCACCGAGGGACACTTCCGTCACCTGGAGGGGGTCTCGCCCACCGCCCTCTTCGACACGGTGGGCGTCGACTCGGCCGGCGCGTTCCGGCCCATGGAGGCCGACCCCGACGAGGGAGGCGTGTTCTCCTCCGGCCTGGAGCTCTGGGGATCGTGGCGGGCCGAGGGGCTCCGGCTGTGGGCCAACTACTCCCTCACCTGGCTGTGGGGCGCTCCCGGCGCCTCGGGCGTGAGTCGGCGCTTCGCCGGCCGGCAGGTCCTCTCCGGCGGCGGCCAGGTGGGCCTCCCGGCGGGCTTCCGGGCCCGGGCGTCGCTCTCGGGGAGCTGGGGGCTGCCCATGACGCCGCTGCCCGTCACCGGTGGCGACGGGCTGTCGGTGGAGAACCCCACGGTCTCCGGTCCCGGACGTGAGGAGGAGGGGGCGGCGGCGCGCCGCGGGACGTCGCCCTACCTGCGGGTGGACGCCCGGGTCGAGCGGGTCTTCGACACCGGGCTGTTCGGGGGACGGGTCCGGCTCACGCCCTACGTCGAGCTGATCAACGCCCTGGACCGGAAGAACTCGCTCTTCCACCGGGTCCCCGCCGCCGGCGGCGGGCTCCAGCCGGTGAACCCGGTGCCCATGCTCCCGGTAGTGGGCGTCAGTTTCCGCGCGCTCTCTGGATCGCCGAGCGGAACGCGCTGAGGGGCTGGGCCCCCACCAGGGGACTCCCGTTGACGAAGAAGGTCGGCGTGCCCCGGATCCCCAGCCGACGCCCGGTGGACATGTCCTGCTCCACCGTCTGGCTCTCCGCCCCGGACTCCAGACATTCGTCGAACTGCCCGCCGTCCAGCCCGAGCTCCCGGGCGTAGCTCTTCAGGTCCGACGGCTCCAGGGCGTCGGCGTTCTCGAAGAGGTGGTCGTGGTAGTCCCAGAAGCGGTCCTGGTTGTGGGCGCACTCCGCCGCCTCGGCCGCCTTCCGGGCGTTGGGATGGATCGAGAGGGGATAGTTGCGCACCACGTAGTGGACCTCGCCCTCGTATTCCTGCAGGAGCTGGTGATACGTCTGCCGGTAGTAGCGCCGGCAGTAGGGGCACTCGTAGTCGGTGAACTCCACGATCGTGACCGGGGCGTCCGACGGCCCGCGGCTCGGACGGTCGTCGGCGGCCAGCGTGGGCCGGCCGGAGCTCGACGTGGAGGCGGAGGCGGACGCAGACGCCTCTCCGCCCGTCTCGCGGGCGGTGACGAAGCCGGCGGCGAAGCCGAGCAGGAGGCCGGCGATGAGGAACAGATACTTGCGGTCGGGCAGTGTCACGATGGGGTCCGGATTGGGCCATGGAGCGAGGGCGATCGTTCGAGACCGGCCTCGAAGTTAACGTGATGCTGTCCTCCTGGCCCACGAGTCGCCGCGGAGCGGGCGCGACGCTCCCGCTCACGGGACGCGGCCCGCCGGGAGGCGAGCCGGGAGCCGAATGCCAGCGAACGGGGAGGAGACCGTGACGGATACGGAGCGCGAAACAGGGGGCGGCGATCCGGACGGCGACCGGGGGGACGGCGACGGGCGACCGGCGCCGCTCCGGGACCTCCGGGTGCTCTCCATCGCCCAGTTCGGAGCCGGCCCCTTCGGCACCACCCTGCTGGCCGACCTCGGCGCCGAGGTCATCAAGATCGAGAACCCGGCCACGGGCGGCGACGTGGCCCGCTACGTGCCGCCCACCGACGTGGAGGGAGACTCCCTGTACTTCCAGGGGTTCAACCGGGGGAAGAAGTCGGTGGGGATCGATCTGCGGGAGCCCGGAGGGCGCCGGGTCTTCGAGGAGCTCGTTCGGGTCTCCGACGGCCTGTACTACAACCTCCGGGGGGACCTGCCACGCAAGCTGGAGCTCACCTACGACGACCTGAAGCACCTGAACCCGGCGCTGGTCACCTGTTCGCTCTCCGGGTTCGGGACGACGGGCCCCCGGGCGGAGCAGCCGGGATACGACGCCCTGGTCCAGGGCCTGGCGGGCTACCTGTCGATGACGGGCGAGCCCGGCGCTCCGCCCACGAAGTGCGGCGTCTCGGTGGTGGACTTCGCCAGCGGCTACAGCTCGGTCCTGGGCCTGGTCGCCGGGCTCCTGGAGGCTCAGCGCACCGGGCGGGGGCGGGACGTGGACGTGAGCCTCATGGACACGGCCGTCTCCATGCTCTCCTACTTCGCCGCCTGGCATCTGAACCTGGGCTGGGAGCCCGAGCGGATGCCGGGATCCGGCCACCAGAGCCTGGTCCCGGCCCGCATCTTCGAGACGGAGGACGGATGGGTCTCGGTCTTCTGCGCCAAGGAGGTCTTCTGGCGGCGTCTCGCGGAGGGGTTGGGGCGGGAGGAGCTGCTGGAGGACCCGCGGTTCGGGAGCTTCGCCGACCGGAGGGAGCACCGGGAGCAGCTGGACGCGTTGCTGGAGGAGGCCTTCGGCCGGAAGACCACGGAGGAATGGCTGCGCGAGCTGGAGGGCGACGTGCCCATCGCCCCGGTCAACTCGCTGGCCGACGCGCTCCGGGACGAGCAGGTCCGGGCCCGGGAGATGATCCTGGAGGTGGAGCATCCGGAGTTCGGAACTGTCCGCCAGGTGGCGCATCCGGTGAAGACGGAGGGGGTCCCGGCCCGGCCGGAGCCGGCACCGGAGATGGGGGGAGACACGGACCGGATCCTGGCGGACCTCTGCGGGCTGTCCGCCGAGGAGATCGAGGAGCTGCGCGCGGAGGGCGCCGTGGCCTGAGCGACGGCGCCGGCCCCCGCCGACGCGGGTCCGGTCCGCCCGCCGTCAGGCCTCCGATTCCCCCGTGCTCCGATCCGACGAGACGTCGGCCCGGGCTCTCATGGCCACGTTCCCCCTGGCGTCGACGGCCCGCAGCTCCAGGCCGCGCTCCGCCTCCGGGCCGGGCGCGTCCCCGGTCCAGCCCGCGAGGGTCATCTCCTCTCCGCAGAAGAGCGGGCTGGTCGCCCGGTACTCGAAACGGTCCAGGGGCGAGGGGCGACGGCGGTCGGCCGCGTCCGCCAGGAGCGTCGCGGTCAGCGGGGCGTGGACCAGGCGCTCGGGATACCCCTCGCTGTCGGTGGCGTACCCGCGGTCGTAGTGGATGCGGTGTGCGTTGAAGGTCAGCGCCGAGTACCGGAAGAGGAGGACGGGGTCCGGCACCAGCGCCTCCCGCCACAGCGGCTCTCCCGCCAGCTCCTCTCCCGGACGGCGGGGCTCGTCGGCCCCGCGCTCCTCCCGGTAGACCAGCACCTGCTCCTCCTCCACGGCCGTCCCCCGCGGCGAGAGAAGCTCGTGGCCCACGGTGACGAACACCAGTCGACCCGTGCTCCCGCTCTTCTCCTCCACCGAGAGGATCATGGAGCGCCGCTCGGCCGGCTGTCCGATCCGGAGGGGGCGCGAGAAGCGGAGCTTCCCTCCGGCCCACATCCGGCGCGGGAGGGACACGGGCGGCAGGAACGCGCCCCGGCGCTCGTGGCCGTCCGGACCGAGCTCGGACTGCGGCACGGTGTCCCGGAAGTAGAGCCAGTGCCAGCACGGCGGCAGGGGGGTGCCGGGCTCGAAGGCCTCCGGCGACCGATCCAGGAGGGCCGCCATCCCCCGGGCGGGAAAGGGAGGCAGGACCTCGTGCGTCGTTCGCTCCTCGCCGACCCAGTCCTGCAGGTCAGCCACCGGGCCCTCGCTCCCCTCCCGGGAGGTCCCCGTCGTCTTCTCCCGCGGAGGATCGCGGGCCCTCGCCGGAGCCCCCCGCCCGCCGCGCCCGGGAGAGAAGCCGACGCGCGGCCTCGGCCACGGGCCGATCGACCATGCGGCCCCCGACGCGCACCGCTTCACCGCCGGCCTCCTCGAAGGCGGAGAGGACGGCGCGGGCCTCGGCCACCTCGTCCTCCGACGGCGTGAACGCCCGGTTCACCGCCTCCACCTGGCGTGGATGCAGGGCCAGCTTTCCGTCGAAGCCCAGGCGCCGGGCCGCCCGGGCCTCGCGGGCGAGCCCCTCCGGGTCGGAGAGCTCGGTGTACGGCCCGTCGAGGACGGGCACGCCTCCGAGAGCGGCGGCGTGCACCAGGCGTGATCGCGTGTAGAGGAGCGGCTCCCAGTCCAGCTCGCAGCCCAGGTGACGCGCCATGTCCACGGGGCCCAGGGCCAGGGCTCTGAGCGCGTTCGCCTCCCGGGCCATCGACTCCGCCGCGGCCAGGCCCTCCGGGCTCTCCACCAGGGCCACCACCGGAACGGAGAGCTCCCCGGCCACGCGGTCCAGCTCGTCGACGGACGCCGCCCCGGGGACCACCACGGCCGCCGGCCGGCCCGACGCCTCCCGGACGTCCCGGAGGTCGCGCCGGCCCTCCCGGCCGGACGGGGCGTTCACGCGGACCAGCAGCTCCACCGATGCTCGCCCTCCGGATCCGGAGCCGGCGTCTGCGGGCGCCGGTGCCTCGAGCCGTCCGGCGTCGGACGTTCGCTCCAGCGCCGCACGCGCCGCGGAGCGCGCGTCGTCCTTGCCGGAGGGGGGCACGGCGTCCTCGAGGTCCAGGCAGACGGCGTCGGCGCCGGAGGCCAGGGCCCCGTCGAGCATCTCCCGGCGGTGGCCCGGAAAGAAGAGGACGCTCCGCGGCGGCGGTCGCCCGGTTCGCCCGGTGTCGTTCGCCGCGTCCTCCCCGTGCCGGTGGCGCACCGGGCTCAGTAGGAGCGGGGCATGCCGAGCACGTGCTGCCCCACGTAGCTCAGCACCAGGTTGTTCGAGACGGGGGCCACGAGGTAGAGGCGCGCCTCGCGGAACTTGCGCTCCAGGCCGTACTCCGTGGCCATGCCGTACCCTCCGAACGTGTCCATGGCCGCGTTCGCCGCCTCCCAGGCAGCCTCCGACGCCAGGTACTTGCAGCTGTTGGCCTCCTCCGCGCAGGGTCGGTCGGCGTCGAAGAGGTCCGCGGCCCGGTCCCGCATCACGGCGGCCGCGCGGACCTTCATGTACGCCTCCGCCACCGGGAACTGCACGCCCTGGTTGGAGCCGATCGGGGCGCCGAAGACCTCCCGCTCCGACGCGTAGTCCGAGGCCCGATCGACGAAGTAGAGGCCGTCACCGACGGACTCGGAGGCGAGCAGGATCCGCTCGGCGTTCATCCCCGACAGGATGTACCGGAACCCCTCGCCCTCCTCCCCGATCCTGTTCTCCGCCGGCACCTCCAGCCCGTCGAAGTGGAGCTCGTTCGTCTCGTGGTTGATCATCGTCTCGATGGGCCGCACCTGCAGCGCGTCTCCGGCACGGCGGAGGTCGACGACGAAGACGCTGAGTCCGTCCGTCCTCTCCTCCACCTCCTCCAGGGGAGTGGTGCGGGCCAGCAGCACCATGAGGTCCGAGTGCTGGACGCGGGAGATGAACACCTTGGTGCCGCGGAGCACGTAGACGTCGCCGCGGCGCTCGGCCCTGGTCTGGATCCGGGTGGTGTCGGAGCCCGCGTCCGGCTCGGTGACGGCGAAGGACTGGAGGCGCAGATCGCCGCGGGCCACCTGCGGGAGCCATCGCTCCTTCTGCTCCTCGGATCCGTGGCGGAGCACCGTCCCCATGGTGTACATCTGCGCGTGGCAGGCGGCCGCGTTGCCGCCGGAGCGGTTGATCTCCTCCAGGATGACGCCGCCCTCGGAGACCCCGAGGCCGGCCCCGCCGTACTCCTCGGGGATCATGCACGCCAGGTACCCGGCGTCCGTCAGCTCCTGTACGAAATCCGCGGGATACGCGCCGCGGCGGTCCAGCTCCCGCCAGTACTCGTCGGGATACCGGTCGCACAGGTCACGGACGGCGTCGCGGAGCCGATCTTCCATGGAGCCCAACGTCGGGGCGAGGCGGCGGGCCCGAAAGGAGGGACGCTCCGACGGGCGTCCGGCGCCGGGCCCGTGATCAGGCGGGCCACAGCCAGCCGAAGACGCCGGCCGTCAGCAGGCCGTAGAGCAGGGCGTCGAAGACCATCTTGAGCGAGAAGCCCCAGGGCCGTCCGAACCAGATGGCATCACCCACGTAGGCCAGCCCGTACGCCGCCCAGGCCACCGTGCCGGTGATCTGGAAGACGTCCAGGTACTCCGCCCCGGCGGGCAGGGTCTGGGCGGCGACGTAGGCCGTGAGCAGCCCGACACCCGCGGAGTAGAGAAACCATCCGACGAACTGGCGCGTCATGTCCGGCGGGCCGTCCATGACCGTGATCACGGCCACCGGCCCCTCCTCGAACTTCCGCTGGATCTCCTCCGACCCGTAGGCCTCGCGGTCCGGGGCGTACGGGACGTGGTACTGTCCCGGCGTCAGGTCGGGTGAGGCCAGGGCGTCGCGGACCGCCTCCTCGTCGGGGAGTCCGCCGAAGTCGTCCCGGTGGTACGGGAGGAACATCCAGACGACGGAACTGGCGACGAAGACGGCGACGGCGGAGAGCAGGATCGGGAGCCACAGGGAGCCGAGCGATACCACGGGCAACTCCTTGTCGGAGGAAGTGGCGTCGTGCGTCGTTCCGCGAGCGTCGGTACCGTGCCGCAGCAGGGAGGCAAGATCGCGGATCCCGCCGTCCGGCGCGAGAGAGCACAGGCCCGGCGTGGCCCGTCCGCTGCTGAAACTCGCAGGAGGCCGGCCTCGTGGTGTGGGCCTGGGGACGGAGAGCTCCGCGTCACGCGAACGATTCGGGAGGGACGAGGATGGCGGTCATCGAGACCCGGGACCTGACCAAGCGGTACGGCGACACGCTGGCCGTGGACGACCTGAGCATCCGGGTGGAAGAGGGGCAGGTCTTCGGATTCCTGGGCCCCAACGGAAGCGGGAAGACCACGACCATCGGCATGCTCCTGGGCATCCTCACGCCCACGTCGGGGACCTTCAGCCTCCTGGGCGGCGAGGGCCGACGGGAGCTGGTGGAGGCGCGCCAGCGCGTCGGAGCCACGCTGGAGCAACCCAACTTCTACCCGTACCTGACCGGCCGTCAGAATCTGCGTCTGGTGGCACGGGTGAAGGGCGTCGGCGAGGAGGCGGTGGCCCGCTCGCTCGAGCGGGTGGGGCTCGCCGCCCGGGCCGGGGACAGGTTCAAGGAGTATTCCCTGGGGATGAAGCAGCGCCTGGCCCTGGCCGGGACCCTCCTGTCCGACCCCGAGCTCCTGATCCTGGACGAGCCCACCAACGGCCTGGACCCGGAGGGCATGCGGGAGATCCGACGCCTCGTTCGCCGGCTGGGCGAGGACGGTACCACGATCTTCCTCTCCAGCCACCTGCTGTGGGAGGTGGAGCGGGTCTGCACGCACGTGGCCATCCTCCGGGAGGGACGGGTGGTGCTGGAGTCCGCCGTGGACGAGCTCACCGCCGGCGCCGCCCGGGTGGCCGTGTCGGCGCCGGACGCGGAAGCGCTCGAGGCGGGGATCGACGCCCATCCCGCCGCCCGGGTGGTGGACCGGGAGGGGGCGCTGCTGATCGCCGAGCTGGAGGACGAGGATCCGGCGGCGCTCAACCGCCACCTGGCGGAGCGGGGGGTCCACGTCTCGCGCCTGGAGCCCCGGAAGAAGAGCCTGGAGGACGTGTTCCACGAAACGACCGGCTCCTCGGAGGAGCCCGGCATGGAGGAGGTGGCGTGATGGGAGGCATCGCCCTTCGGAACGAGATCTCGAAGATGATCCGGCGGCCGGCGGCGATGGTCACGGTGGGGTTCATGCTCCTGGTGGCCGGGCTCGACTTCGGACAGTCCTGGTGGCAGGCGAGGGAGAGCGCCGAGGCGAGCTTCGCGCTGCCCGGCGCCTGGCCCGAGATCATCACCGGCATGGCCCAGCCCGCGCTCATCTTCGGCTCCGTGCTCCTCATCCTCCTGGTGGCGAGCGAGTTCTCGTGGCGCACGGCCCGCCAGAACGTGATCGACGGGCTCTCCAAGGAGGCGTGGTTCCGGGGCAAGGCATACCTGGTCGTCGTGCTGGCGGCGCTGTTTCTCCTGCTGCTGGTCGGCACGGGGGGCGCCTTCGCCGCGGCCGGCACGGACTCGCTCACGTCGGGAGCCCTGGCGCCGGACGCTCAGCAGCTCTCGGCCATGGGCGGCTTCCTCCTGGCGTTCATGGGATACGGCGGGCTGGCGCTCCTGGTCTCCGTGTCGGTGCGGGGCACGGGGGCGTCGATCGGCGTGTGGTTCCTGTACGTGGCCCTGGGGGAGCGGCTGATCCGCACGGGCCTCGGCGCCCTGGGCGGCGCGGCGGCGGACGCCGCGCGGTATCTGCCGGTGCAGGCGTTCAACAGCCTGGTGAGCTACCTGCAGCACGACCCGGCGGCCCTGGGCCGCGCCGCCTCGCAGGCCGCGGCCGCCGGCGACCCGCCGCCCCAGGTCTGGGAGTGGGAGGTCCTGCTCCCGGTGACCGTGGGGTGGGCCGCGCTGTTCTTCGCCGCCGCCTTCGTGGTCCACCGGCGCAGGGACCTGTAGGCAGCCGACGGACCCGGGGACCGTCACCGCCCGCCGGCGGTTCCCCCCTCTCGGCCGCCCGGCGGACCCTGGCACCCCTGCTCGCGGCTCGTGTCGGCGATGGAGAAGGCGACCCAGCCGCCCTCCAGGCGGACGAGCTGGAAGGCGTTCACGCCGCAGTGATGGAGCTCGCCGTCCAGGTAGAACGCATACTGCATCCAGGCGGTGGCCAGCCGGCCGTCCCGGCGCACCTCCAGGTCCCAGATCTCCTCGTCCAGCTGGCCCGGCTCGGCGCCGCCGATGGACCGGAGCCAGCCCCCGACCCCCGAGACGCTGAGCGCCTGCTCCCCATCTTCCTCGACGGGGCGCTGCAACCGCGCGTCTGGATGCAGGTAGTTGCGCGCCGCGGCGCTGTCGGCGGAGCGCATGGCGTCGAAGAGGCCCCGGACGGCGGCCTCCGGCGTGGCGGCACCGGCCGCGTCGGGTTGCTGCGACGGCGCCGGGGCCGGCAGCGCGAGCAGGGCCAGGGCCGCGGCCAGCAGGGCGGCCGGAGCGGCAGAATCGGAGAGGCGGGGGCGACGGGAATTCTTCTGGTTCACGGCGGGGCTCCCGGTGGGGGTGAATCGGCGGACGGCTACATCCGGCGCAGGTCCCGCTTCGACGGGGCGACGTCCTCCCGGAAGAAGATGATGGAGCGGCGGGCGCCGCTCGCCGCGTGCACGGTGCGAAAGACGACGCTCCGCGGGTCGCGGTCGGCCAGGTAGGCGGGCTCCATGATCTCGTCCAGGTCCCGGTCCACGAAGAGCTCGTCCTCCACCCGGACGGCGGTCTGCTCGCGGTCGGCGATGCCGGGGATCTCCAGGTCGTCCCACTGGCTCACGGAGCTGTACTGCACCGGGGACTCGTCGTAGGTGAGATCCGGCCCCTCCTCGACCCACCGGATCTCCTGCTTCAGCACCCGGAGGGCGACGTCCGACGGCGGCATCAGCAGGCTTCTCCTCGGGTCATGTCTCGGCCTCCGCTCTAGCGTCCCCGCGCCGTCTTCATCCCGTCATCCCAGTGCCCGCCATTCGTCCCCCGGGCCGTCATCCCACCGCGCTCATCTGGCGCTGGCGTCCCGGCCACGCCAGGAGCGCCAGCGCCGCCGCGGACAGGGTGAACCATCCCGACGCGCCCACCTCCACAGCCTGTCCGGAGACGCCCATGAAGTCCAGGAAGGGCACGCCGTTCACGGGACCGATGTACCAGAGGACGACGTAGAGGGCCTCGAACGGGCGCGTGCTCCCGCTCCAGGCGCCGAGGCAGAGGGCCAGGGCCGGGACGAAGACGGCTCCGGCGCCCAGGGCCGCCAGGGAGACGAGGTCGCCAGACAGGAAGAGGGCGACCACCGGGCCGGCGGCGGTCAGGAGGGCCAGGCCCGCGCCGGCGGCCAGCTGCGCCGGGAGCTGCCGGAGCCGCGGGCCCGGGGCGGAGAAGAGCATCTGCTCCGTGCCGTGCTGTCGCTCGCGGCATCCCAGCGAGGACCAGGCCGAGACGGGCAACAGCCAGGCGGCCAGGAGGACCGTCTGGGGCGGCGTGCCGGAGGGGAGCAGGAAGGCGGCGACGCTGGCCGCCGCCACCAGGCCGTACCACCACCAGGCGTGGCCCGACACCAGGAGCCGGAGCTCGCCGCCGGCGGTGCGGAGGAAGGCCCGCACGGCGGAGGCGGCCCGCGGCGACGGGAGCCCCGAGGCGGAGAAGCCTCCGGCAGGCGAGCGAGCGGTGCCGTCGCCGCGGGCCGTCGTCCCTGCGTCGGCGGCCGCTGTCCCGGTGCTCGCGGCAGCCTCCTCGTCCGGGTCGCCGGCTTCGGCGCCGTTCTCCTCGGCGTCCTCCTCCCGCGAGCCCGACCGGTCGCCGAACGGGTCGAAGAGGTGGAGGAACAGGGCCGCGAGTCCGGCGAGGCCGGTGCCGGCCGCCACCCAGTACAGCCGCCACGCCACGGCCCCGGGCGACCACGATACGCCGGCCCACTCGAAGCGCGTCACGTCGGGTAGGCCGCCCGGGCGGAGCTGGACGGTGAGCCCGCTGGCCGAGACGTCGGGACGGGCCGCGGCCAGCGCCTCCCGGAGGCTGTCGTGGATGAGCGCGTAGCCCGTGAGGTCCAGCGCGGGAGACCCCGCCACCGAGGCCCCGATCAGGCCCGACCACACGAAGAAGTACAGCACGTTGCCGGCGGCTCCCCGCAGCCACGGCACGCTGTCGAAGAGCACGGCGAGTCCCGCCACCAGCACCAGGGTCGGGGCGGCGATCAGGAGCGTGGGAGCTCCGATCTGCCAGATGGCCGCCGCCGAGACCCCGGACCGCCACCAGGCCATGGCCACCGCCAGCGCGCCGAGCACCAGGAGCATGGCGCCGAGGACGGCCGTGTTGCTGACGAATTTCGCGGCGGTGTACTGGAGACGGGTCCCTGCAGGTGTGGCGGCGAGGATCTGCCCGACGCCGGTGCGCTGGTCCCGCTCCACCGAGCCCTTCACCACGTAGAAGCCCACCAGGGAGAGGATGATGCCGGTGGCCTGGGCGACGAGCATGCCCAGGCGCACGGGCCCGCTGGCCGGGGCGTACTCCCCGATCCGCACCAGCCACCAGCCGGCGTGGACCGTGTAGGCCAGGTACGCCGCCGCGCCCAGGGTGAGGAGGAAGCTGTACCGGCGGGCCCGTTCCCGGAAGTCGCCCAGGGCCAGGTCGAGGATCGTGCGGAGACGGCTCATCGGCCCTCTCCTCCGTCCTCTCTCCCGTCCTGCATGAGCCCCAGGTATGCGTCCTCCAGGCTCGGGTCGACCTGCCGGGCATTCTCCGTCGGCGGCCCGTCGGCCACCAGTCGCACGTGGGCGCCGTCGGCCCGGTGAGCCGCCGAGGCCACGGGATATCGTGAGCGGAGGTCGGGGAGCCGGTCGGCCGCCACCACGGCCTCCCACACGCGCCCCTCGACGGCGGCCAGCAGCTCCTCCGGCGGCCCGTCGGCCCGGAGGTGGCCGTCGTCCAGCACCGCGATTCGCTGGGCGGTGGCCTCCACGTCGGAGACGATGTGGGTGGAGAGGAGCACGATCCGATCGCCGCCCAGCTCGGAGAGCAGGCTCCGGAACCGGGCCCGCTCCTCCGGGTCCAGGCCCACGGTGGGCTCGTCGACGATCAGGAGATCGGGGTCGTTGAGGAGCGCCTGGGCGATCCCCACCCGCTGCCGCATCCCTCCGGAGTAGGTTTCGAGTTTCCGGTCGGCGGCCTCCCGCAGGTTCACCACCGACAGCAGCTGCTCCAGACGCTCGTCGGCGTCCAACCCCTTGGCCGAAGCCAGGTACCGGAGGAACTCCCGCGCCGTGAGCCTCGGATACAGCCCGAACTCCTGTGGCAGGTAGCCCAGGGTGCGCCGGAGGCGGTCGGGGTCGTCCGTCAGCGGGCGCCCCTCCCACAGGACCCGACCCTCGGTGGGACGGGAGATGGTGGCCAGGATTCGCATCAGGGTCGACTTCCCGGCGCCGTTCGGTCCCAGGAGTCCCACCACGCCGCGGTCGATCTCCAGGGAGACGTCCCGGAGCGCCCACAGGTCGCCGTAGCGCTTGCTGACGCTCTCGATCTCCAGTCTGCTCATCTCTCGGGTCCCGGCGCCGGGGTTCGCGGAGTCACGGTCGGACGGACGTCATCGCAGGGCCGCACTACGCCGCGGAGGAAGGAGGCGTTTCAGCCGGAAGGCGGGCATCGGCCGCCGGCGCACCGGCGGCCCGCAGGCGACCCGTGACGTGCCCGCTACTCGCCGCCCGAGGTGGGCTCGATGGCCTTCAGGACCTCACGGGTGAGGCTCCAGTTGTCGAAGCCCTGCTCCCCGTAGTCGAGGCCGCGGCGGACGATCACCACGTCGTGGGAGGGAACGACGATCATGTACTGGCCGCGGTTCCCGGCGGTGGAGTAGGCGCCCTCGGGCACGTCGTCCCGGTCGTCCGGGGGGAGCCACCACTGGCCGCCGTAGAAGTTCCCGCGGTCGGAGGTGGAGGGCGCCGGGGTGCGGACGAAATCGATCCACTCCTCGGAGATGAGCCGCTCCCCGTTCCAGGTGCCGCCGTTCAGGTACAGGAGGCCGAGCCGGGCCAGGTCCCGCGCGTTGGTGTAGACCTGGCTGCTCATGATGAAGTTGCCGAAGCGGTCGGTGCTCAGCAGGGTGTTCCGCATGCCGATCCTGTCCAGGAGAGCCCGGTGGGGGTACTCCCGGTAGGTCTCTCCGCCGCCCAGCACCCGCTTCATCTTCAGCACGCCGAGCAGCGTGTCGTAGTTCTCGTATTCCCAGAACGTGCCCGGCTCGCGCACCAGCCCCCGGTCCCGGGCGCCCCGGGCCGAGTTGGCCCCTGCCCAGTAGGCCAGCCCGGAGCCCGTGGCGTACTCGAGGCCCTGGCCGTCCACCGGGTAGAGCCCGCTGGACATCCGGAGCACGTTCCGGAGCGTGATCTCGTCGCGGGGATCGGGCGTCTCCGAGTCCAGCTCCGGGAGCCAGTCGAAGCCCAGCGGCTCGTCCAGGTCGACGCGTCCGTCGAGGGCCAGCGTCCCCAGGACCGTCACGAACAGGCTCTTGGCCGTGGACCACGTCCGGGTCCGCGTGTCCATGTCGAAGCCCGGGGCGTAGCGCTCCAGGACGATCTGCCCGTCCTTCACCACCAGGAGGCTCACGGTGACCTGGTACGGCGACTCCCGGTCGAAGGCCCACTCGGCGGCCTCCTGGAGGGCGGCGGAGTCCACGCCGGCCGGCAGGGGCCCGTCCTCCACCAGGTCGCCGTCAGGCCACGGAATCGTGTCGGGATCGCCGGGGGGCGGCGGCACCTCGATCTCCGGGAGGGTGGAGATGTCGGCGAAGGTCTGGTCCGGCGACATTACGACGCAGCCGATGCCCTCGCGGAAGGCCGCCCGCATCACGGGCGTGCCGCCGGGCGCCCCGATGGCCACCGCCTCCCGCCCCCGGTCGATGCGGACCTCGTCGCGGGGTACCGGCGGCGGGCCGTACGCCAGCTCCTGCTCGTAGACCTGCTCCACGGTCCGGTGGGACGTGAAGAGCCCGTTGCACGTGAGAATGGCCTGGACGCCGCGCCAGACCATGTCCCGGTTGTAGCTCCAGTAGTCGTAGCTCGACTCCGGCGCCTCCTGGGCGGCGGCCGGCGCGGCGAACGAGGGAAGCGTGGCGAGAACGGCGACGGCGGCGAGTGCGGCGGTCAGACGCTTCATCCTGGGGCCTCGTTTCGCGGGATCAGTTGGGTCCGCTCGGGCGACGCCACCGATGATAACAGGATCGAGGCGGACGGCGCGAGAGCGACTGAAACCGACGCGGGACCGCGCCCGTAGGGACGGGCGCGAAGAGAGCGAAGAGAGCGGAGAGATCCGACGACGGCGATCGAGCGAGTCGAACTTCGATCCGGGACGACGACATGGACGTGACCAGACTGGCCGGCGTGGCGCTGGCCTCAGCGATGATCTTCGCCTGCGCGGGGCGGGCGGCCCCGGGAGCCGCGGCGTCGGCCCCCGGGCCGGACGCGGCCCCACTTCCCGCGTCGGTCCATCAGCTCCAGGCCGAGGACGGAGAGGACCCCCGGAGCTGACCCGACGCCGCGGCCGTTGCCGGCGCGCGGGCCCGGGGCCACCTTCGGCATCTTCCGGATCGGGCGGCTGAGCCGCGTTCCGGTTTACCCCTCCCACTCCAGGATGGAGGCGTCGGTGTCCCCGGTGCGGCGGGCGGACCAGGCCTCGCCCGCGGCGGATCGCCCCTGCATCCGCTCCCCGTCCACGGTCCCCCGCAGGCGGAGCGTCTCGCCATCGGCCACGAGTCGGATCTCCACACTGTCGGCGTGGACCCGTGCCGAGGACACGGTGTCGATCCCGCCGCCGACCGCCGCCGCCCGAAGCTCCTGGAACCGCTGGTCGATCCGGACGCGTCCGCTTTCGCCGCCCGGCAGCCTGAACGCCCAGGTCCCGCCCACGTCGGCCGGTATCACCCACAGGTAGAGGGTGGCCCGGCCGGTCCCGGCGTCCACGTCGGGGAGGAGCGTGTCCGCGGCGGTCGTCCGGTCGCCGAACTCCTCCCGGCCGTCGAAGAGCCCGTCCGGGAGCTGCACTCCGCCTCGCTTCCGGACGGTCACCACGCTGTCGGCGTCCCACTCCCCCATGGAGAAGTCGTGGGCCACCACGCGGTTCCCGGGCTCCATCTCCCGCAGGATCCGGGGGCGGAGCCGCTCGTTCATGCCCGGGAACAGGTACAGGGTGAGGACGGTGGCCGGGCGGATGTCGGTCTCGAACAGGTCCCCCCGGACGAAGCGGACCAGGCTGTCGACGCCGGCCTCCCGGGCGTGGCGACGGGAGCGGGCCACCAGGCCCGAGTCCAGCTCCACGCCCAGGCCGCGGCTCCCGTACAGCCGCGCCGCGGTGATCGGCAGGCGGCCGTCTCCCGATCCCAGGTCGTAGACCGTGTCGCGGGCCGTGATCCCCGCCAGCTCCAGCATCTCCGTCACGACGCCCATGGGCGTGGGGACGTAGGGCGCGCCGGGCTCCTTCGCGTCCGGGTCCTCCTGTGCCGGAGCCCCCGGAGGGGCCGCCAGGGCCAGCAGGAGGACGAGGAGGGACGGGAGCAGGAAGCGGCGGAGAGCAGGGCGGCGGTCGGGGCGTGGTTCGCGCATGGGGATCGGGTCCGTAGCTTGAGACGGTGAGGGCAGGTGAGGCGCGCACCGGGGGGTTCATACAGGGATGCCGGAGAAACGAGCGACGGAGCCGGACTTCGACCTGGCGGCCTGGCGGCGCCGGATCCCCGTCCTGGAGCGCGCCGTGCCCATGAACGCCTGCTCCCAGGGCCCACTGACCGACCGCGCCGGGGAGGCCATGGAGTCGTTCATGGAGTCCTGGCGACGGAGGAGCATGGACTGGGAGCGCTGGCTCGGGGAGGTGGAGGAGGCCCGCCGCCTCTTCGCCGGGCTCGTCGGCGCCGAGCCCGGCGAGGTGGCCCTGGCCAGCTCCGTCTCGGCGGCGGCGAACAGCGTGGCCAGCGCCCTGGACTTCGGCGGCCGCCGCCGGACCGTGGCCGTGACCGAGGCGGAGTTTCCGTCGGTGGCCCACGTGTGGCTCGCCCGGCGCCGCGACGGCGCCCGGGTGGAATGGATCCCGGCGACGGAGGAGGGGATCCGCCCCCGGGCGTACGAGCGGGTCGTGGACCGGGAGACGCTGATCGTCTCGGCGTGCCACGCCCACTACGAGACCGGCTTCACCCAGGACCTGGCGGCGGTGGCGGAGCGGGTCCACGACGCCGGCGCGCTGCTCTTCGTGGACGCGTACCAGTCGGCCGGGACCCGGCCCATCGACGTGAAGGAGACCGGGGTCGACTTCCTGGCCGCGGGGTGCCAGAAGTTCCTCATGGGCACCTCCGGGATCGCCTTCCTCTACGTGGCGCCCCGGCTGGTGGATCGCCTCGAGCCGCGGGACACGGGGTGGTTCGGGCGGCGGGACCCCTTCGCCTTCGACGCGGAGACGCTGGACTGGGCGCCCGACGCCTCCCGCTTCGAGATCGGCACGCCCCCGGTGCCCTCGGCCTACGTGGCACGGGCCGGCATGGAGGTGATCGACGAGGTGGGCACGGAGGCGGTCCGGGACTGGACCCGGCGGCTGGGACGGCGTCTGCAGGAGGGTGGCCGCGACCGGGGGCTGGAGCCGGTGGGCCCCGGGGACCCGGCCCGCAGGAATCCGACGGTGGCCTTCCGGTGCCCGGAGGGGACGGAGGCGGCCGAGGTCGGCCAGCGGCTGCGCGACGCGGGCGTGATCGCCGCGCCCCGGGGGCGGGTGGTCCGCCTGACGCCCCACTTCTACAGCAGCCGGGAGGACGTGGACCGGTCGCTGGACGCCCTGGCCGGGGCCATGGCGCCGTGAACGCCGCGAGGGGAGAGCCGTGAGCGGGCGGGAGACCTTCGCCACCCGCTTCGGCACGGTGGCCTCGATGGTCGGCGTCGCCGTGGGGCTCGGGAACCTGTGGAGGTTCCCGTACATGGCGGGGGAGTTCGGCGGCACGGCCTTCGTGGCCTTCTACCTGCTGGTCGTGGCGGCCATCGGCGTACCGGGCCTCATGGCGGAGTGGACGCTGGGCCGGCACACCCGCCGCGGTCCGGTGGGGGCCTTCGAGCGGGCGGGCCTCCCGGGCGGCCGCGCCCTGGGCTGGCTCTTCTTCCTGGGGGTGGCCGGGGCCACGGGCTACTACACGGGCGTCATCGGGTGGACGGCCTACCACGCCCTGGCGGAGCTCTCCCGACTGGCCGGAGCGACGCTGGATCCGTCCCTGGTCCTGCCGCCGGAGTCCGGCTTCCGCCCGGAGGCCTACGCCCTGGCCACCGGGCTCACGCTGGCCGTGACGGCGGCCGCCGCGGCGGTGCTCCTCCGCGGCGTGCGCCAGGGGATCGAGGCGGCCAGCCGGGTCATCGCCCCGGGCCTGTTCCTCATCCTCCTGGCCCTGATCGCCCGTTCCCTGACCCTGGAGGGGGCGGGCGGCGGCCTGGCGTGGTACCTGGGCGGCTTCGACCCGGAGGAGCTGACCCCGTCGGTGATGATCGCCGCGCTGGGACAGGCCGTCTTCTCCCTGGGGCTCGGCGGGACCTACATGGTGGTGTACGGCTCCTACCTGGACGCCGACGGGGGGCTGCTGGGAAACGCGGTCTATACGGCGGCCGGCGACACGGCCGCGGGGCTCCTGGGCGGGCTGGCCATCTTCCCCGCCGTCTTCGCCCTGGGGATGTCCCCGGCCAGCGGGCCCGACCTGATCTTCTCCACCCTGCCGGATGTCTTCGCGGCGATGCCGGCCGGCGCGCTCCTGGGGGCCCTCTTCTTCTCCGCGCTGGCCGCCGTGGCCTTCCTCTCGGACGTGGCCGCCTTCGAGGTGCTGGTGGCGGGTCTCACCGACAACACCTCGCTGCCGCGCCGGACGGCGGTGGTCCTGGTGGCGGCGATCGTGTTCCTCTTCTCGCTCACGCCCATGATCAACATGGAGCTGTTCGTGCCGTGGGACCTGGCCTTCGGCTCGGGGCTCCAGATGGGCGGGGCCCTCCTGGCGGCGCTCTGCGTGGGATGGGCCCTGGACCGGGGCGCGGTGCTCGAGGAGCTCGCCCGCAGCGGGAAGGGCGGGCGGGGCGGAGGGGAGGTGTCGCCGTGGCTCTACCGCTGGATCCGGTACGTCATCCCAGGCGCCATCGGCCTGGTGGCGGCGTGGTGGCTGGCGAGCGACGTGCTGGGGCTGGCCTGAGCCGCGGCGGCCGGGGGGTACCGGAGGGCTACCCGCCGTTCGCCTCGATCCGATCCAGCATCCGGGCCAGCTCCCGGCGGCGGGGACGGAGGCTCCGGCGCACGGCCCGCCGGTTCAGCCACCAGACCAGGACGCTCACGGCCAGGATCACGGCGACGGAGATCAGCGTGCCCACGTGGCCGTCGCCGATCCCCACGACGAAGAGGAGACAGCCCGCGGCCAGGGGGCCCACGTACCACCACAGCACGCTCTCCAGCAGCCGGATCTGGGCGTCCACCTTCTCGAGCTCGGCCCGGAGCCGCTCGGCCACCGGGCGCCCGGCCAGCTCGTCCCTGCCGTCCCGCCGCGCGCTCCGGAGGCGCCACACCACCAGGACGGACCCGGCGACGACCACGGCGGCCCCGATCCGGGCGAGCCAGGCCGCGGACGTCAGGGCCTCGTAGCCGAAGAAGATCACGACCAGGGCGGCGGCCGCGATCTCGAGCCAGTCCCGGCGTCGGATCGTCCGGTCGAAGGCCTCGGACCGCTCCTTCACCTCCGCCAGGAGCTCCTCCTCGTCCAGGTCGGCGTCCGGGTCCGTCCCGTGTCCCTGCCACGCGTCGCGGTACTCCTCGAGGGTCACGTCTCCTCCTCGCTCAGCCATGTCGAGAGCCTCTTCCGAATCCGGTGGAGCCTGACGCCGACGTAGTTCTCGGTGATGCCGAGCACCTCGGCCATCTCGCTGTAGCTCTTCTCGTCCAGGTACATGAGGACCAGCGCCCGGTCGGCGTCCTCGAGACGATCGATGGCGGCGTAGAGCCGCTCCAGGCGCTCCCGCTCACGATGCTCCCGGTCCGGGCGGGACGGAGCGTCGGGAATGGCGTCGTCCTCCCTGTGCAGCCGCGCCTCCTCCCGGGTCTCGCGGTCGCGGCGACGGCTCAGGGCCGTGTTCAGGGCCACGCGATACAGCCAGGTGCCGGCGTCCGCGTCGCCGCGGAACGAAGGCAGCGAGCGCCACAGCTGGAGCAGGATCTCCTGTCGGAGGTCCTCCCGGTCCGCGGCGTCGTCTCCGTACACGCGGCAGATCTTGCGCAGCTGTCCGCGGTTCTCCCGGATCAGCCGCAGGTACGTCTGTTCCCGATCGTCCACGGTCTCTCCTCGATGCGTCGGCCGCTCGTCTCTCCCCCTCCCGGGACCGGATTGGTCGCCCGGACCCCTCTCATCTTACAGACCATCCTGCAGATGTCCGGGCGCGGGGTGTGACATTTCGCGCTCTGAATCGTCTTAAGGACGAGAAGGATGAGCGGAACGAACGGGAAGAGGGTGAGGAGCCGCTCGCCGTGAGACCGGCCATCGGGATTGGGTGACATGAGGGACGAGGAACGCCGGTACGACGAAGCGTCGCAGCTCTGCCGAGCCGCCGACGACCTGAAGGATCGGATCGAGAGCCTGGAGGAGCGCGTGCAGGCGTCCTCCGGATCGGACGGCCGGGACCGGGAGGACCTCGAGGGGGCGCGGGAGGCCGCCGCGGAGGCCCTGAGGCATCTTCGCCGCTACCGGGAGAAGCTGGTGGGCGGCAGCCCGGACGAGATGGGAGCACCGCCCGGCACGACCGACGGAGCCGCCAGGGAGATCGGCGCCGGCTGACCGTCTCCGGGCTCCGCACGCTCGGACGCTCTTCCCCGCGATTCCACGTCCGGGCCCTTCCTCTCCTGCCCGGGAGTAGCGCCGGTGCGGCGCGGCGATTGGCCTCCTACGGCAACGAGTCCAGGGTGAGGTCCAGCTGCACGCTGTCGACCCCGGGGGACCAGATGGACCGGGTGGAGATCTCCACCCGGGTCGTGCTCAGGTCGTCACGGGCCGCGGGGACGGCCTCCACCGCCAGGCACCCCCGGAGGCGAGTGCGGAAGAAGAGCAGGGTGTCGGAGTATCGGCCCTCGCTGTCCGTCAGGGTCTCCGACTGCACGGCGACCCGGGAGCCGCAGAGGTTCGAGTAGGCCGTGGTCCTCACCGTGGCGCTGTCCACCGGCTGACCGCCGGCGTCGCTGACGGTGCCGTAGACCAGGGCCGAGTTGTCGGAATCCAGGCCCGTCACGTCCTTCCGGCACCCCGCGGTGGCCACCACCAGGGCGATCGCCGCCAGGAGGGCGGCGCGCAGCGCTCCACGTCTCACGACCGTCGTTCCTCGCTCCGGATCAGTTGTCTCGCACCGGCCGGCCCGCTCGTCGGCCGGGGCGGTCTCTCCCGCTCGTGCGGAAGACGGGTACCCGGCTCCGGGCGTGGAGGTCGCTCCGGGCAGGGAGGTCAGCGCTCCTCGTCCTCGACCTCCTGGATGGCGTGCACCTCCTCCTCGTCCCAGGAGGCCACTTCCCGGTCGTCGGAGTCCATCAGGCGGACCTCACCGTAGGCGTCCACGACGCGGTCGGCCTGATAGATCTCGATGCTGCGGTCGCGGAAGGTCACCTTGAATCGCGTCATCCGTCCGGCTCCTCCGGTCGGAGTGGGCCGCCCGGCACCCGGGCGGCGGGCGCCGGGGGCGGATCTGGTCGAGCGGCCGCGGGGACCATATCCTCCCCGCTCGTCTCCACGGCCCGTCCTGCGTCCCCCATTCTACATGATGTCCGGCAACCGCCTCACGTTCACCCCCGCCGTGCGCACCGCCGCCTTCCTCCCGAGTCTCGTCGCCGCGGCCCTGCTGGCGGTGGCGGCGCCCGGAGATCTCGGGGCCCAGGAGGGCGGGGAACCCCGCTCCCTGGAGGCCCTCCGGCTTCCCGAGGACGCGGAGATCACACTGGACGGCCGGGTCCGGGAGCCGGCGTGGGACCGCGCGGACGTGGCCACCGACTTCCTGCAGCAGGAGCCGCGGGAGGGGGAGCCGGCCACCGAGTCCACCGAGGTGCGGGTGGCCTACGACGACGAGAACCTCTACATCGGCGCGGTCCTGTACGACAGCGATCCGGACGGGGTGCTGGCCTACAAGCGGAAGCGGGACGCGGGGCTCGGGGCCGACGACCGCTTCATGTGGATCCTGGACACGTTCCTGGACGAGCGCACGGCCTACTTCTTCGAGATCAACCCCGCCGGCCTCATGGGCGACGGCCTAATGGGGTCGGGCTTCAACAAGTCCTGGGACGGGATCTGGGAGGCCCACGTGGAGCAGGGCCAGTGGGGGTGGTCGGCGGAGATCCGGATTCCCTTCAGCACGCTCAACTTCGATCCCGACCTCACGCGCTGGGGGATCAACTTCCAGCGGACGGTGCGCCGGAAGAACGAGGAGATCCTGTGGGAGGGACACCGCCGGAACCAGGGGCTCTTCAACCCGACCTACGCGGGGCGCCTGACCAACCTGACCGGCATCTCCCAGGGGCTGGGGCTCCAGTTCCGGCCCTACGGCCTGGGGACCTGGCAGCGGGAGCCCGGGGCGGCCGGCGATCCCACCGACGCCAGCGTGGACGGCGGCTTCGACCTCTCCTACAGCCTGACGCCGGGCCTCCGGGCGGCGGCCACGGTGAACACCGACTTCGCCGAGGTGGAGGTGGACCAGCGGCGGGTGAACCTCACCCGGTTCCCGCTCTTCTTTCCGGAGAAGCGTGACTTCTTCCTGGAGAACTCCGACGTCTACACCTTCGCCCCGAGCAACGGCCAGCGTCCCTTCTTCAGCCGGCGGATCGGTCTGGTGGAGGGGCAGGAGGTGCCCATCGACGCCGGGGTGCGGCTCGGCGGGCAGGCCGGCGACTACGAGCTCGGTCTGCTGCAGGTGCGGACCGGCGACAGCGAGGTGAAGCCGGCCGAGGACTTCACCGTGGCCCGGGTGAAGCGCCGCATCCTGGAGGAGTCCACCATCGGCGCCATCTACACCCGCCGCGCCACCGCGCCGGGGGAGGACGGCGTCTCGCCCCCGGACCGCCACACCGTGGGGACGGACCTGCTCTACTTCACCTCCAGCTTCCTGGGCGACCGCAACCTGCGCGCGCAGGCCTTCGGCGTCTGGCACTCGCGCCTCGAACGGGACGCGGAGACCGACTTCGGCGACCGCTCCACCCGGGGCGTGCGGCTCTCCTACCCGAACGACGTCTGGCGGGGACACGTCTCCTTCCGCGAGTTCGGCGACGACTACTCGCCTCCCGTGGGGTTCGTCCAGCGCACCGGGTTCCGCCGCCTGCAGCCGTCGGCCAGCTGGAACCCGCGTCCGGACTTCCTGCCGTGGCTGCGGCAGGCGAACCTGGGCGTCCGCATGGAGGACCTGTGGAGCCTGGAGGGGACGCTCCTGACCCGGAACCGGAGCTTCACGCTGCCGGGGCTCAACCTGGAGAGCGGGGACGAGGTGAGCTTCGAGTTCGGGTGGAACACCGAGCGCCTCCGGGACGAGTTCGAGATCAGCGACGGGGTGGTGCTCCCGGTGGGGCGCTACGACAACTTCGACTGGACCCTGAGCGCGGAGACGGCGGGCCGCCGGGTGGTGTCGGGCGAGGTGTCGGTCACCCACGGCGGCTTCTGGTCCGGGGACCGGACGCGCTGGGAGGGAAGCGCCACGGTGCGGCCCCTGACCGGCGTGAGCGCCGAGGGACAGGTGGTGCGCAACGAGGTGGAGCTGCCGCAGGGCGAGTTCACGACCAACGTGTACCGCTTCATCGGCGAGTGGCACCCGAGCCCCTGGCTCTCGGTCACCCAGAACTGGCAGTACGACGACGTGAGCGACGTCCTGGGGCTCCAGGGGCGGCTCCGGTGGATCGTGGAGCCGGGGAACGAGCTGTACGTGGTCTACACCCACAACTGGCGGAGCCGCGCCGGCAGCCTGGACCCCTTCGCCCCGGACCTGACGACGCTGAGCCGGAGCGCCACCACGAAGCTGGTCTACTCCATGACGCTCTGACGTCCGTCCGGCCGACGCCGGGGTCCGTACGTCGGGTTGCCGGAGCGGGCCCGTCCGCGGAGGTTGATCCTCTCGCGCGAGGCTCCGCTCCCCCGGACCGGAGGCGGACATGAAGGCGCCCTCCCTGACGCTCGGGATCGAGGAGGAATACCAGGTCGTCGATCCGGAGACCCGGCAGCTCAGCTCCTACGTGACGGAGATCATGGAGGACGACCGGGTGGTCCTCGAGAACATCCACCCGGAGCTGCACGCGTCGACGCTGGAGGTGGCCTCCAGCGTGTGCTCCGACCTGGACGAGGCCCGCGGGGAGCTGATCCGCCTGCGGAGCCGGGTCCGGGACCTGGCCCGGGAGAGCGGCCTCGAGATCATGGCCGCCGGCACCCATCCCTCGGCGTCCTGGGAGCAGCAGGAGATCACGCCGCTGGCCCGGTACCGCGGGATCCAGGAGGACATGGCGGAGCTGGCCCAGCGGATGCTGATCTTCGGCCTCCACGTCCACGTGGGCATCGAGGACCGGGAGTTCCTCGTGGACGCCATGAACGTCGCCCGCTACTTCCTGCCCCACATCCTCTGCCTCTCCACCAGCTCACCCTTCTGGCACGGCCGGCGAACGGGGCTCAAGTCCTACCGCAGCGTGGTGTGGGAGAACTTCCCGCGAACGGGCATCCCGCCGAAGCTGGACTCGTGGGCCGAGTACGAGAGCACGGTCCAGACGCTGGTGAACACGGGATGCATCGAGGACGGGACGAAGATCTGGTGGGACGTCCGCCCCAACTGGACGTATCCCACCCTGGAGTTCCGGATCTGCGACGCCTGCCCGCGGGTGGACGAGGCCCTGTGCATGGCGGGGCTCTTCCAGGCCCTGGTGCTGAAGCTCTGGAGGCTCCGGCGACAGAACATGACGTTCCGGGTCTACCCGAAGAGCCTCCTGGACGAGAACAAGTGGCGGGCCGTGCGCTACGGCCTGCAGGGGCGACTGATCGACTTCGGGCGGCAGGAGGAGCTGCCGGCCCGGGACCTGGTGCGGGAGCTCATCGAGGACTTCCTGGCCGATCCCATCGACGAGCTCGGCATCCGGAGCGAGGTGGAGCACGCCTACCGGATCATGGACGAGGGGACGAGCGCCGAGCGGCAGCTGGTGGCCTACGAGGAGGAGGGGAGCCTGGAGGCGGTGGTGGATCAGCTGGTCGCCGAGACCTCCGAGGGGCTCGACGAGGAAGGCGCGGCGGCGTAGGACCGGGCCGGGACCGCGCAGGGTGGCTTTACGGCGTCACCGGCGTCGAGAGCACGGCGATCATCGTCTCGATCCCCCGCAGGAAGTTGCCGACCCGGAGGTTCTCGTTCGGGCTGTGCTGGT
Organism: Candidatus Caribbeanibacter nitroreducens; assembly: GCA_947581645.1. Classification (GTDB taxonomy): domain Bacteria; phylum Gemmatimonadota; class Gemmatimonadetes; order Palauibacterales; family Palauibacteraceae; genus Caribbeanibacter; species Caribbeanibacter nitroreducens. Next base: position 34,026 of record CANPVF010000121.1, read on the forward strand.
TGTTGTCCGGGTTCACCGTGGGCACCGAGACGGCCGGCACGCCCAGGGTGGTGACGAAGGGCGAGATGGGGATCGACCCCCCGCTGGTACGGATCCGGATCGGCTCCCCGCCGTACAGCCCCCGGTAAGCGCGGGTGAGCCACCGGCCGGGCTCCGAGTCGAAGGGAGTCCGGAAGGCGGCGTAGCTCACCGTCGAGGTCATGGAGGCCAGCCGCGGATGGCGCTGCCGCTCCGCGTCCGTGGGCTCCCGGTCCAGCACGTGGAATCCCTGTCCCTCCACGTGCTCCCTCAGCAGCCGGAGCAGCCTCCCGGGGTCGCTCTCGGCCACCAGCCGGACGTCGATCTCCGCCACGGCCCGATCGGGGATGATCGTCCGGGCCTGGTCGCCGACCCAGCCGGCCCGGACGCCGCGGACGTTGAGCGAGGGATACTGCACGGCGCCCTGGAGGGAGCTCGCCACGCTGTCGATCATCCCGATCCCCAGGTCCCGCTGGATCTGCTCCTCGTCGTCCGGCACGGCGGCCAGGATCTCGCGGGTCTCCGGGTCCAGTGAGACGCCGTCGTACCAGCCCGGAAGGGTCACCCGGCCGGCGTCGTCCTTCGCGGCCGCCAGGATCTCGGCCATCCGGAAGACGGGGTTCGGCGCGTAGTTGCCGTAGTGGCCGCTGTGCACCGGCACGCGCGGGCCGTAGGTGGTCAGGGTGACGGTGGCGATGCCCCGGGCGCCGAACTTGAGCGTCGGCCGGCCGGAGAGGTGGGGCGGGCCGTCGAAGATCACCAGCATGTCGGCGGCCAGCCGGTCCCGGAAGCGCTCCACGGCGTCCGGGAGATGGGGCGAGCCCTGCTCCTCCTGGGGGTCGACGATGACCTTCAGGTGGAAGTCGGGCCCCGCGCCGGCACGATCGGCCAGGGTGAGGGCGGTGAGGAACTGGGCGATGGGGCCCTTGGAGTCGGAGGCGGAGCGGGCGAAGATCCTCCAGTCGGGGTCCGGCTCGCCCTCCAGCCGCGACCACGGGATCTGCCGCCACTCGCCCGCTTCCGTGCGCTCCTTGAGCACGGCCTGCCACGGGCTCTCCTGGTTCCACGCCGAGGGATCCACCGGCTGGCCGTCGGCCTGCAGGTACACCAGCACGGTGCGGTCGGCTCCGGGGA
>CANPVF010000122.1 GCA_947581645.1 Candidatus Caribbeanibacter nitroreducens
GAGCCGCTCCAGCGACGCCTGCTTCTCGTCGCTGCCGGTGGCGCCGTTGGTGGCGGTCAGCGAGAGGCGTATGCCCCGGACCTCGTCGATGCGCCGCGCTGGAATCGTGTCGGCCGCCGAGTTGTGGATGGCCGCCGTGTGCCGGAGCGGGAGCCGGGACGCCGGAATCTGCTGCAGGCCCGAGCCTGAGCTGGCGGTGTCCGAAACCTCCCAGTACTGGAGGAAGCGGCCGGAGGCCGGCGGAACGAGATTGCGGGCCACGACCTCGGCGGGCCGGGCGTTCACCTGCCGGCGGAGGACGAAGTCGTCCTGCCGGGAGGTGGTCGAGTCCGGGGTGAAGAAGAAGATGATCGTCTCCGCGGGACTCGCCGCCCCGGACGGCCCCGACGCCCAGTACGTGGTGTCCGGATAGGTGAAGCTGGTGCCCGGCAGGTTGCCCGCCTGCGACGCCATCAGCGCCCGCACCTCGGCGGCCGACGCCTCGGGTTCGTAATAGACCGCGAAGGGGTCGTTGGCGTCGTTCGTCGCGTAGTCCGCGTTGAACGCCACCGTGCGTCCGTCCCCGTAGACGAGCACGGGCTGGCCCGGCGCCAGGTTCGAGCCCGCCGTCCGGAGATCCTTCTCCAGGGCGTTGGCGGCGAACCGCAGGTTCTGGAGCACGCTCATCCGGTCCATGCCCTCCGTGAACGCCTCGTCCTGCTGGCCGAAGAACGAGAGCGTTCCGGCCATGAAGACCCCGAAGACCGTAAGGGCGACGAGCATCTCGACCAGGCTGAACCCGTCGCTGCGTCCTCGACCGCTCATGGCGCCCCCACGACGGTGGTGCGGGTCACCGGCGGCGTCAGTCCGTTTCCGGTGACTTCCACGGTGATCACCTTGTGGTTCATGGTGGCCGAGCTCCCGGTGCCGCCCCGCTGGAGGATCCGCGTGATACGGGTGTAGTCCGTGCTGTCCACGTTCGACTCGGTTCCGGCGTACCAGTCGGCCAGGCTGTCGTACTCGGGCGTGAGCTCGATCTCGGTGACCCGGCTCTCGGCCAGCTGAATCGCGCGAGTCCGGTCGGTGGTGTTCTTCACCTCGACGCCCAGCTTCCCGACGGTTCCCGCCAGTCCCAGGAGGACCACCGAGAGGATCACGATGGCGATGATCACCTCGATGAGCGTGAAGCCGGACCGCCCGTCGCCGTTCACCCTGCTCACGGTCCTAGTCCTCCAGCTCCCAGGTGGCGCCGCTGTACATGTAGCGCGTGGTCCGGCCCGTGGAGCGGCTCACCGTGAGGAGCCCGACCCGTCCCGAGAGGGAGCTTCCGCTCCCCCGCGTGGTGCTCAGGTAGATCCCCCCCTCGGCGCTGGCGCTGCCACTCCGGTGGAAGATGACCGTGGGATCGCCGTAGCCCTCGTTCCCGAAGGTCACGGGGCCCGATCCCACGGCGTGATCCGGCGCCGACCTCTGGCCGTAGCTCACGCCCGACGGCAGCTCCCGCTGAATCGTCCGCTCGTCGGAATCGATGTTCCCGTCGTTGTCGACGTCCTCGTGCAGGAGGTACGCCCCCTGGTTCACGCGGAAGACGACGGCGATGTCGTGCTGCTCGGTGACGGCGAGCTGTTGCGCCCGCATGATGGTCGACCCGACGGATCCGAGGGCCGACTTCACCTGAGAGCGCTCCGGACTGAACGCCGGATACGCGATGGCGGCCAGGATTCCGAAGACGGTCACTGCCACCAGGATCTCGACCAGGGTGAACCCGGCCCCGCCCGCCCCGGTGGACGGAGTTCGTCCGTTCGCTGTTCCGGGGCTCTGGTCGATCACGCGATCTCCTCTCGGTTCTGGGGTTCGATCCGCGGCATCTCGTCCCGGTCCTGCCACGCGAGCGGGACGGCGCCGCGGATGTGGGCGTTCACGGGACCTACCAATTGGGGCAACCGGCGTGCCATTCACACCCCTGTGCTTCGAACAACCACAACCTGATGTCACCCATCGCTTTCCCCGCCCTCCGCCTCCTGCGCCGCGTCCGGAGCCGGGAATGCGTCGTTGCAGACTGCGAAGATCGTCGTGGTCTGAGGGGAGACCCCACCTGTTTCGACGAGACGAACGGATGCCCCCCCAGGAAGGGGAGGTGGGACGCATGGCGCGGTGCCGGGCACCGGCACCGACGCGATTACGGCTCCGTCGACGAAGCGTACCTTCAGATCGCCGACGACACGAGCTCACCCTCCAGGGACCGGGCGCGCTCCAACACGAACCCGTCCACCGGGGAGAGATCCACCTCGTGCGTCCGGGGGGGACGGAGACGCTCGGCCATGGGGACCAGCGCGTCCGTCGAAATGTCGAGCAGCCCGGCGATCCGATCCAGGGTCGGCGCCGGCTCTCCGGTGAGCCGCGCGTACGAGATGAGCTCCACGCTGTCGCCTCGCGCGACCTCCAGGACCGCCCGGTAGGCGGCGACCCAGTACCGGAGCCAGAACTCGAGCCCGCGGGCGTCCAGCGTACCTTCGGACCACCCGGCCTCGTCCAGCCATCCGCCGAAGTCCACCGGGCGGAGCCCCTCCCCGAACTCGTGGTGGCCGATGGCCTCCATGTAGCGGCGCACGAAGTCGTCCTCCTGGTGCATGCCGAGGAAGCGCCGGTGCTGGCGGAGCATGGACGCGGCCTGCTGCACGGGCTCCCGAAAGGGCACGAGCACCGTGCCGCGCCGGAGCGGACGCGGCGGAGCGGCCAGGCGGGCGATGTTCAGGTTGTTCTTGGAGACGTACCGCCGCCGGTCGCCGGGACCGTCGCGCCGGAGCACGATGATCTTCCGCATGTGGGCCTCCAGGAAGGCGTCGAACTCCGCGTTCTGCTCCGTCTCCCGGGTCCAGGGGAGAATGCGGTCGTCCCGGTACCGCTCGGGCCAGAAGTGCTTCCAGATCATCTCCTCGAAGGCCTCCGGGCTGTCGACCGAGACCTCCAGGCCGTCGCCGTGCGCCCTTTCCACGGCCTCCTCGCCGACGGCGAACCGGCTCGAGAACCTGCTCCACAGCATCGGGCACAGCACGAACGGCATGTCCCGGTAGGTGTGGCTGGG
>CANPVF010000123.1 GCA_947581645.1 Candidatus Caribbeanibacter nitroreducens
CCCGCCGGTAGCCGACCCGCGCCTCCGATCCGACGCCGGCCTCCAGCAGGTTCACCTCCCAGTCCAGCGGAGAGCGGACGGGCTCGCCGTTCAGCGAGAGCACCACGTCGCCGGCGGCCAGGCCGGCGCGGGACGCCGGCGAACCGTCGGTCACCCGGCGCACGACGGTGAGGGGGCGCCCGCGGTCGTCGCTCCGGGCCTCCAGCTCCACGCCGACCCAGGGGCGGCGAATCCGGCCGTGGCTGCGGAGCTCGTCGGCGAGCCGCAGCGCGCGGTCGATGGGGATGGCGAAGCCGAGCCCCACCGAACCGCTCCGGTCGCCGGGCGAGATGATCGACGTGTTCACGCCGATGACCCGCCCGTTGGCGTTGACCAGGGGGCCGCCGGAGTTGCCCGGGTTGATCGGGGCGTCGGTCTGGATCATGTCGGCGTACAGCGCCTCCTGCCCCCGGGACGGCCGGATGTCGCGGCCGACGCCGGAGACCACCCCGCTGGTGACCGTGGCCTCCGAGTTGGCCAGGACGTAGCCGTAGGGGTTCCCGATGGCCACCGCCGGCTCGCCCACCATCAGGTCGGAGGACGTGGCCAGCGGGGCAGCCGGTACCCGACCCGCCGGGATCTTCAGCAGGGCGATGTCGGTGAGCTCGTCCGTGCCCACCAGCTCCGCCCCGTACGTCTGGCCCCGGGCGTCGGCCACCACGATCTCGACGGCGCCGCGGACCACGTGCTCGTTGGTGAGGATGTGGCCCTGCTCGTCGATGGCGAAGCCGGACCCCAGCCCCTCCACCGTGCGCTCGTAGCCGAAGGGGACGAAGAAGTCGAAGAGACCGCCGGCCGCCCGCCGCTCGCGCCGGAGCACCGTGACGCTCACCACCGACGGCGAGACCTCCCGCGACGCCGCGACGGTGGGAGTATAGCGGGGTGAGCCGGCCTGCCGGCGGGCGCCGTCCGTCCGGCGGGGCGTCGCGCTGTCGCCGGCGGCCGCGGCGGTCTCGACGGCGGCCCGGTCACCGACGGGGCCGCTCCCGATCCGGGAGGCGAAGCTCTCCACGTCCACCGGTCCGGCGTCGGCGCTGGCGGCCGTCCGACCCGTCGCCTCCCGGACGCTGCCGTCCTCCGCGGGGTCGGCCGTCCCGCCGCCGAGGGCGTATCCCGCGGCGAGGCCGAGGGCCAGGATCACCAGCCAGGTGACGGGGCTGCGGGAGATCCGGGCCGCCAGGCCGCGGATGCCCTCCCGCCTCCGTTCGTCGCCGGCGTCCCGGCTCACGCCTCTCCTCCGTCGGCCGCCACGAGGCCGGGGACGCCCGCCGGGCGGTTCCACCCGTCGTCGTATCGGACGCCGGTCAGGTACAGGCCCTGGGCCGGCGCGGGGGAGGGAGGCCGCGGGTTCCCCTCGCCGGCCAGCAGGTCGTCCAGTTCCCCCGGTTCCCGCCGGCCGGTGGCCTCGTCCACCATGGTGGAGACGAGATAGCGCACCATGTGGTGGAGGAACCGGTCGGCCTCGACGTGGAGCCGCAGGTCTCCCAGGACCGTGGTGCTCCACTCGACCCGTGTGACGTCGCAGCGCGTTCCGCGCTCGGGCTGGCCCGCCTTGGCGAAGGCCTCGAAGGACTTCTCGCCGGCGACCGGCTCCGCGGCGCGGGAGAGGAGGTCACGGTCCAGCTCTTCGCCGGTGTTCCACACGCGATCGCGGCGGAGCGGGGAGCCGGGGGCCGGAGCCGGGCTCAGGAAGTACTCGTACCGGCGGCGCCGGGCGTCGAAGCGGGGATGAAAGGCCTCCTCCGCCGGACGCAGCCGCTCCACGCAGACCTCCTGCGGCAGCACGGCGTTCAGGGCCCGGGGGAGCTCGCCCGACTCCCAGTCCCGCCGGGCCTCGAAGGAGATCTCCTGGCCCGCCGCGTGCACGCCCCGGTCCGTGCGTCCGGCCGATTCCACCCGTACCTCCCGGTCCTCGAGCCGGGAGACGGCCGCCTCCACGTCGCCCTGGACCGTCCGGACGTCCGGCTGAACCTGCCAGCCGTGGAAGGCGGTGCCGTCGTACTGGAGCGTGCCGCGGTACAGCATGGTCGAGCGGTTGGGACGGGAGATCGAGGAACGCGGGCCGGGGCCCTCGCGCCGGATCGCGCCGGGAAGCTACCTCCATCCGATCACCACCGTCAACGCGGGGCGGAGGGGGTCCGAGCCGCCGGACCATGCCGGTGACATCGCGGTAGGCAGGCACGTGGCGCGGGGCGGTCCGGAGGCGTTCCGGGAGGCGTCCAGCGTCGGCGAGCTCCCCTGCCGAGACACACCGATCCGAACGGACGGACGATGGCGATCCAGAGTTACATCCGGAAGCTGACAGACGGTGAGAATCTCACCGCGGACGAGGCCGAGCAGGCCTTCGGGGCGGTGATGCGCGGCGAGGCCTCGGAGGCCGAGATCGCCGGGCTGCTGGTGGCCCTCCGGGCCCGGGGCGTCACCGGCCGGGAGGTGGCCGGAGGCGTCCGCGCCCTCCGCCGCGCCATGGTGCCGCTGCCCGCGGACACGGATCGTCCCGTGGACACCTGCGGCACCGGCGGAGGCAGCCTCACCACGTTCAACATCTCCACCGTCTCCGCCCTGGTGGCGGCCGGGGCCGGGCAGCCGGTGGCGAAGCACGGGAACCGGTCGTACAGCTCGAAGTGCGGCAGTGCGGACGTGCTCGAGACGCTGGGCGTGGACATCGAGATGGAGCCCGAGGAGCTGGCTCCCGTCTTCGAGGAGACCAGCTTCGCCTTCATGTTCGCGCCGGCCTACCACCCGGCCATGCGGCACGTGGCCTCCGTCCGCAGCGAGCTCGAGTTCGCCACCATCTTCAACCTCCTGGGGCCCCTGACCAATCCGGCCCGGGTCACCCGGCAGGTGGTGGGGGTCGCCGATCCGGATCTCATGGGGCTGGTGGCGGACGCCCTGGTGGAGCTGGGCCACGAGCGGGCCCTGGTGGTCCACGGCGAGCCGGGGCTGGACGAGCTGAGCCCGCTGGCCGCCACCCGGGCCGTGGTGGTGGAGGGGGGCGATTCGCGCGAGGCCGTCGTGCATCCCGAGGACTTCGGCTGGCAGGATCTGGACGCCGGGGAGCTGGCCGGCGGTCGGCCGGAGGAGAACGCGGAGCTGGCGCGCCGCCTCCTGCAGGGCGAGGGGCCGGAGGCGGCCCGCGCCGCGGTGGCGCTGAACGCCGGTGCCGCCCTGTGGACCGGTGGGCGCGCGGAGAGCCTGGAGGAGGGCGTCGAGCGGGCCCGCGAGGTGATGGAGCGAGGCGCCGGCTGGGAGACCGTCGAGGGCCTGCGGGCGGCCGCCCGGCGGGGGGAGGACGGACCGGGAGGCTGACGCCCCCCCCGGCGGGAGCTCAGCGGGGCCGGACCACCAGCGCCAGGTCCCAGGGCCCGTCCACCGGAGGACGGGCAGATTCGGCGTAGTGCACGCGCGAGGCGTCGGGACCGACGCGGCCGGCCATGAACATCCGCTTCCGTCCGCCCTCGCCGGGCCTCTCCCGGCTGCGCCGCTCCTCCCGGCGCCGGGCCAGCTCCTCCACGGCGATTCGCAGCAGCGTCCTGTCCTCGTCCGACATCGGCTCGTCTCCCTCTGCGGTCATCGGTGCGCTCGTGATCTCCATCGGCCCGCGGTCGCGCCCGGCACGTCCACCCGCCGGTTCCCTCGATACGTCAGTACTTCCGGATGACTCCCACAACGATGCCCTGCACCCGGACCCGCCCCTCGTCGAAGATCATCTCCGACAGCTCGGGATTGGCCGGCTGCAGCCGCACGTGGCCGTTCTCGCGGTAGAACTTCTTCACCGTGGCCCGCTCGTCGTCGATGAGCGCGATCACCATCTCACCGTTGTGGGCCGTCTCCCGCGACTGGACCACGACGTAGTCGCCGTCGCGGATCTGCTCCTCGATCATCGAGTCCCCGCGGACCCGCAGCACGTAGTGCTCGTGCTGGGTGCCCGTCACCATGTCCTCGGGGACGGCCAGGGTCTCGTTGCCCTCGATGGCCTCGATGGGCTCGCCGGCGGCCACGCGCCCGAACAGCGGGAGCTCGGCGGGCCGGGACGCGGACGCCTCGCCGCTCACCAGCTCGATGGACCGGCTCTCGTTGTAGTTCTTCCGGATGTAGCCCTTGGCCTCCAGGTTCGAGAGGTGCTCGTGGACGGTGGCCAGGGACCGGTATCCGAAGAACTCGGCGATCTCCTCGAAGCTCGGAGAGTAGCCGTACTCCTCGACGAAGCTCCGGATGAAGTCGAGGATCTCCTTCTGCCGCTTTGTGAGCGCCATGGTCCACTCCTCCCGCGAACCGGCCGGAGGGCCGGGAGTATGAGCATCGTCGCCAGCGTCCGGCGGGCGGCTCTGGCCGCGCCGGACGTGACCGAACGGATCCCGAAAGCGATATCAAGGCTACCCGAACAGGAACCGAAACGCAAGGGCGGCGGTGTCACCGGTGCGGCCCGCGGCGACCTCGCCGCGGCACTTGGGCGGCGGAGCCGCGGCGGAGTACCTTTCGCGCCCCGTCGGGACCGGCGCCGCGGCGCGACCTCGAGGAGCGGGAGAACGGAGTGATCCTGGACGACATCCTGGAAGAGAAGGAGCGGGAGGTGGACGACCTCCGTCGCCGCGGGGAGGCCCTCCTCCTGCGGCGACTGGAGGAGGCGCCCCCCGCGCGCTCCTTCCGGGGGGCCCTGGCGGCGGGGGACCACGTCTCGGTGATCGCCGAGTTCAAGCGTCGCTCGCCCTCGGCCGGGGATCTGGCCGCGGACGCCGACCCGGTGCGGGTCGGCGAGGCCTACCGACGGGGCGGCGCCGCAGCCCTCTCTGTGCTCACCGACGGGCCCCACTTCGGGGGGCGGCTGGAGGATCTCCGGGCCGCGCGGGAGGCTTCCGGTCTACCCGTACTGCGGAAGGACTTCATCATCGATCCCCTCCAGGTCCTGGAGAGCCGCGGCGCCGGGGCCGACGCCGTGCTCCTCATCGTGCGGGCCCTGGATCGCGCCGGACTCGGTGAGCTGCTGGAGGCGACGCGGGAGCTGGGCATGGACGCGCTGGTGGAGGTGCACGACCGGGAGGAGCTCGAGGCCGCGGTGGAGGCCGGCGCCGGGGTGATCGGGGTGAACGCGCGGGATCTCTCGACCTTCGAGATCGACCTGGAGCGCTGCGAGGAGCTCGTGGCCCGCGTGCCCGGCGATCGCGTGGCCGTGGCCGAGAGCGGCATCGGCGGCCCCGACGACGTGGCCCGGATGGGCCGGGCCGGTGCCGACGCCGTGCTGGTCGGAAGCACGCTCATGCGCCGGGGACCGGACGAGGCGCTCGCCGCGCTCACGGGCATCGAGAAGCGCGAGAGAGGCGACCACCCGGCGACGGCGGACGCGAGATGAGCCCGCGGACAGAGGAGCCGGAGAGGCGTCGGGGGAGGGAGCCGATCCCGTCCGGGCCGAACGGTTCTCCCGCCGTCAAGATCTGCGGGCTGGGCCGCCGAGAGGACGTGGAGGCCGCCGTGGAGGCCGGCGCCGCGTACCTGGGAGTGGTGTTCGCCGAGAGCCCGCGCCGGGTCACACCGTCCCGGGCCGCCGGGCTGGTGGAGGGCGTCCCGGCCCGAGTCGTCGGCGTCTTCGTCGACGCTCCGGCGGCGGAGATCCGGGAGACGGCGGAGGCGGTTCCGCTGGACGTGGCCCAGCTCCACGGCTCCGAGTCGCCCGAGCTGTGCGAGACGGTCCGGGGCACCGGGCTCCGCGTGTGGAAGGCGCTCCGGCCCAGGAGCGCCGCCGAGCTGGCCGAGGGGGCCGCACGCTACCGCGGCAGCGTCGACGGCCTCCTGGTGGAGGGATTCTCCGAGGAGGCGGCCGGCGGAACGGGCACGGCCTTTCCCCACGAGTGGTGGCGGGAGGCCGGGCTGGACGAGGACGCCGACGGCGGTGGGCCGGCGCTCATCCTGGCCGGGGGGCTCACCCCGGAGAACGTCGCCGCGGCGCTGGGCCGCACCTCCCCGCGGGTGGCGGACGTGAGCAGCGGCGTCGAGACGGCGCCCGGCGTGAAGGATCCGGATCGGATCCGTGCCTTCGTGCGTGCGGTCCGCGGGGCCGGGGGCGGAAGCCGGCGGGAGCCCGTCGAGGGCCGGAACGGGGAGGAAGCGTGACCGGCAGCGACGATTCGCGTCCCGACGAGCGGTTCGGCTCCTTCGGCGGACGCTACGTGCCGGAGACCCTGATCCCGGCCCTGGACGAGCTGGAGGCCGGTGCCGCCGACGCCCGGGAGGACGAGACCTTCCAGCGGGAGCTGGACGAACTGCTCCGCGACTACGTGGGGCGGCCCACCGCCCTCGGCCGGGCCGAGCGGCTCGGTGAGTCCCTGGGCGGCGTCCGCGTGTGGCTCAAGCGCGAGGACCTGAACCACACAGGCGCCCACAAGATCAACAACACCGTGGGACAGGTGCTCCTGGCCCGGCGGATCCTCGACAAGGAGCGGATCATCGCCGAGACCGGTGCGGGCCAGCACGGGGTGGCCACGGCCACCGCGTGCGCCCTCTTCGGCCTGGAGTGCGTCGTGTACATGGGCCGGGAGGACATGCGTCGCCAGGCGCTGAACGTGGAGCGCATGGAGCTGCTCGGCGCCGAAGTCCGGCCGGTGGAGTCCGGGAGCGGGACGCTCAAGGACGCCACGAACGAGGCCATCCGCGACTGGGTGACGAACGTCGAGGACACCCACTACATCATCGGCTCCGTCGTGGGGCCGGCCCCGTATCCGCGCCTGGTCCGGGACTTCCAGCGGGTGATCGGCGACGAGACCAGGGAGCAGCTGGCGGAGCGGGGCGTCGATCCCGACGCCGTCTTCGCGTGCGTCGGAGGCGGCTCCAACTCCATCGGGATGTTCACCGCCTTCCTGGAGGACGACGTCGAGCTGGTGGGGGTGGAGGCGGCCGGGGAGGGGGTCGAGTCCGGCCGGCACGCGGCGCCGCTGGCCTCCGGGTCGCCCGGCGTCCTCCACGGAGCCCTGAGCTACCTGCTCCAGGACGAGGGCGGACAGGTCCGGCAGGCCCACTCGGTGTCGGCGGGGCTGGACTATCCGGGCGTGGGGCCGGAGCACTCCTGGCTCCGGGAGTCGGGCCGGGTGCGCTACGAGTCCGTGGAGGACCGTGCCGCCCTGGAGGCGTTCCAGCTCCTCTCCCGGCGGGAGGGCATCATCCCCGCCCTGGAGACCGCCCACGCCGTGGCCCGGATCGTCCGGGAGGCCGAGCGGTGGCGGGGCGACGACGTCGTGCTGTGCCTGAGCGGCCGGGGCGACAAGGACGTGGCCGAGGTCGCGCGGCTGCTGGAGGAGATGGACGCGGTCGACGACGGGGAGACGTCGGAGCGGCCATGAGCCTGCTGGAGGAGCACTTCCGGGAGTGGCGGGGTCGGGGGCACCGCGCGTTCATCCCGTACCTCACCTACGGCTATCCGACGCCGGAGGACACGCCGCGGCTGCTGCGCGGGCTGGCCGACGCCGGGGCCGACGTCATCGAGCTGGGGGTCCCGTTCAGCGATCCGCTGGCCGACGGACCCACGATCCAGGCCGCCACCTGGGAGGCGCTGCAGCACGGCGCCACCGTGCGGGGGGCGCTGGACCTCCTCCGCGAGATGTCCGACGAGCTCCCGCCGGTGGTCCTCTTCAGCTACCTGAACCCCATCCTCCGACTGGGCGTGGAGGAGTTCGTACGGGCCGCCTCGGAGGCCGGGGCCGCGGGGCTTCTCGTCACCGACCTGCCGGTGGGCGCCGACCCGGGCCTGGAGGAGCGGCTGTCGGGCGGCGGGCTCGATCTGATCCGGTTGCTGGCCCCCACCACCGACCCCGGGCGCATCGACGAGATCGCCGGCACCGCCTCCGGGTTCGTGTACTACATCTCGCGCACGGGCGTGACCGGGGCCCGCGCCGAGCTGAGCGAGACCCTGGGCCAGGAGGTGGCGCGGCTGCGCCAGCGGACCCGGCTCCCGGTGGCCGTGGGGTTCGGCGTATCCACGCCGGAGCAGGCCACCCGGGTGGCCCGGATCGCCGACGGCGTGGTGGTGGGGAGCGCGCTCATCGACGCCCTCGGCCGCTCCGAGGAGGAGTTCCTCGAGCTGGCCGCCGAGCTGGCCGACGCCGTCCACTCCGTTCGGGAGGCTCCCGCGGGCTGACGGGGGCGGCGCGGCCCGCCCGGGTCAGCGGCCGCCGGCCGCGTCCGGCTCCCGGGCCCGTGCCTGCATTCGCTCGACGATCTCCTCGTCCGGCCGCACGAAGACGGTCTCGTGCTGCTGCGGGATCACCGCTCCCGGTGGCGACTTCCGGGGGCTGCGGACGTACTTCCGGCGGGTCCAGTCCACGGCCACCGAGCCGCTGTGGCGCGCCTTGCTGTTCACCGCTGCGGCGATGGCCGCCTCCAGGAGGTCGTCCCGGGGAGGGTTGGCGTCCTTCCGTCCCCAGCGGAGGATGACGTGGGAGCCGGCCACCTGCCGGGCGTGGAGCCAGATGTCCTCGGTGTGGGAGTGGTGGAAGGTGAGCTCCTCGTTGGACTTCGCGCTCTTGCCCACCCGCACCTCGAGCCCCCCGGAGGTCTGCAGGACCCGGTAGGGCTTGCGGCCACCCTCTCCCTCGCCCTCTGCCCCCTCGTCGGGCCGGCCGCCGGCCCGGGCCCACAACTCCTCGATCCTCTCGTCGGAGAGCGCGGCGTCGCCGGACTCCACCGCCTCCTCGGCCCGCTCCAGGGCCTCCCGCACCCGCTCCAGGCGGTCCTCGACGGAGGCGATCTCGCCGGGCAGGCGGTTGGCGGCCCGCTCGCGCCGTCGCGCCCGCTCGAAGTAGCGGTCCGCGTTCTCCGAGGGCGAGAGGCGGGGATCGAGCTCGACCTCCCGCTCCTCCCCGTCGAAGCCCTCGAGTCGCACCAGCTCGTCGCCCTTCGAGAGGCCGTCCTTCCGGGAGAGGATCAGGGAGCCGACGGTCCGGAGCTCGTCGGGATCCGGGCCCTCCTCCAGCTCCCGGCGCAGGCTCTCGCGGCGGCTCTCGATCTCTTCGACCCGGCCGCGGAGCGCGGAGGCCAGCTCCACCATCTCCGGGTCCGGCGGCTCCGCGTCGGCCTCCCGCACGGCCGTCTCGTCGGCGTCCAGCTCCCCCAGGACCCCGTCGCGGCGGGCCGCCGCCGTCATGGCCTCCAGGAGGTCGTCGGAGCGGGACGCGTCCTCCCGGCCCAGGGGGTGCGGGTAGGGCTGCGCCCCCCACGGGCACTCGAGGACCCGCGCCTCCCCGGCCTCCGGGTCGTCGGCGGCTCGCCGCACCTCCCACAGCTCCCGGTACCGGCGGTACGTCCCCTCCAGCGAGTCCGCGTCCAGCACCCAGTCCACGTTCACGGAGCTGAGCCACGCCATGCTCCGCAGGGCGGGGCCCCGGCGCTGCCCCGGCTCCGTCCGACCCAGGAGCTCGCGCCAGCGGTCGGGGCTCACGGGCTCCTCCCGACCCTCCCGGTCGCTGGCCAGGGGCGTGTACTCGGCGCCGGTCTCCAGCACGCGCTCCCCGGGGCGGCGGGACCACAGCACGTGCTCGATCTCCCCCTCGGGGAGCCGGAGGAGGAGCAGGTTCCACTGGTTGGTGTGCAGCTCGGCCACGATTCGGAACCGGGGCCGGTCCGGTGCGGGCCCCACGTCCAGTCGGAGGAGCCGCTCGTCCGGCGGGGAGGAAGCCTCCACCAGCCGGAGGTCCCGGAACTCGAACTCCGCCCCCGTGAAGACCCGTTCCCGCGGCAGGAGGTAGCCTCCGTCCTCGGGGTGGAGGAGGAAGACCAGGGCCGGGGAGTCGCGGAATCGGAGCGCCGCCCGCCGACGCTCCGGGTCCAGGACCAGGCCCAGGGCCCCGCGCTCGCCCCACCGGGCCCCGATGCGCGCTGCCAGGGCCTCGGTGAGGATCGGATCGTGGCGCACGGGCATCGGGGCGGTGGAAGTTTTCTCTCGCCGTGACGAGCGGGGTATATTCACCGGCGCTCCACGGGAATTCAACGAATCGAGGGCACGTGTCCACACCGGGTCCAGCACAGGGCGGAGGCGACGACCGCCGCGTGACCACCCCCGACTTCCTGCGGATGAAGGAGCAGGGGGAGCGGATCGCGGTCCTCACCTGCTACGACCACCTCTTCGCGCGCCTGCTGGACACGACGGATCTGGACGCCGTCCTGGTGGGAGACTCCCTGGGCGAGGTGACCCTGGGGTACCGGTCGACCCTGCCGGTGACGCTGGAGGAGATGATCCACCACGCCTCCGCCGTGCGGCGGGGCCTCGAGGGTCCGCTCCTGGTCGTCGACCTCCCGTTCCTCTCCTTCCAGGTCAGTCCCGAGGAGGCGGTCCGCAGCGCGGGCCGCGTGCTGAAGGAATCCGGCGCCGAGGCCGTGAAGCTGGAGGGGGGCGGCGAGCGGGTCGTCGAGGCCGCCCGGCGGATGGTGGACGCCGGGATCCCGGTGATGGGCCACCTGGGGCTCACGCCGCAGTCGGTGCACGAGTTCGGCGGCTACGGCGTCCGGGCGCGGGATCCGGACGAGGCGGAGGTGACCCTGGAGAGGGCCCGTGCCCTGGACGACGCGGGCTGCTTCAGCATCGTGCTCGAGATGGTCCCCTCCGAGCTGGCCGCCCGGATCACCGGGGACGTCTCGGCGGCGACGATCGGCATCGGCGCCGGGCCCGAGGTGGACGGACAGGTGCTGGTGCTCCCGGACATGCTGGGCCTGAACCGGGGGTTCGAGCCCCGGTTCCTGCGGAAGTTCGCCGAGCTGGGAGAGGAGGCCCGGGAGGCCGTGGACGACTACGTGGACGCTGTGAAGGACGGCGACTACCCGTCGTCCACGGAGAGCTACTCGGCGGGGGGAGGCGACGGGTGAACGGAGAGGACGCCCCCCGGCTGGTGGAGACCATACCCGACATGCGCGCCGCCAGCCTCGAAGCCCGGACCGGAGGGCGGAGGCTGGGCTTCGTACCCACGCTGGGCTTCCTGCACGAGGGACACCTGAGCCTGGTGGACCGGGCCCGCGAGCGGTGCGACCGGGTGGCGATCTCGATCTTCGTCAACCCGGCGCAGTTCGCACCGGACGAGGACTACGAGGCATATCCCCGGGACCTGCAGCGCGACCTCTCCCTGGCCGACGACCGGGGCGTCGACATCGTCTTCGCCCCGGATCGGGAGGAGATGTACCCGGAGCCCCCGCAGGCGTGGGTGGTGCCCGGATCGCTGGGCGACCGACTGGACGGCGCGAGCCGGCCGGATCACTTCCGCGGCGTGCTCACGGTGGTCGCGAAGCTGTTCAACGTCGTCCGACCGGACCTGGCGGTCTTCGGTCGGAAGGACTTCCAGCAGTCGGTGCTCGTGCGCCGGATGGCGCGGGACCTGAACGTGCCCGTGGAGATCGAGCTGGCCCCGATCGTGCGGGAGGAGGACGGCCTGGCCGTCAGCTCCCGGAACCAGTACCTGGACGACGGGGAGCGCCGCCGGGCCCGGGCCGTGCCGGAGTCGCTCCGGGAGGTCCGTGAGGCGTACCGGGAGGGGGAGCGCTCTCCGGCGGCGCTGGGCCGCCGCGGCCGGCGGGTCCTGGAGGAGGCCGGCGCCGAGGTCGACTACGTGGAGGTGGTGACCCCGGACACGCTGGAGACGCCCCCCGAACCGGCGCCGCCCGAATCGGTATGTGCCCTCGCGGCCCGGATCGGGGACACGCGGCTGATCGACAACGCCAGGCTCGCCGGGCCCACGACGCTGTAGAGGACCGGGGACCACACCTGTCCGAATCGGGAGACGAGATGCGGAGGACGCTGCTCAAGTCGAAGATCCACCGGGCCGTGCTCACGGCCACGGAGCTCGAGTACGAGGGGTCGATCACGATCCCGTCGGAGCTGATGGAGGCCGCCGACCTGGTCCCCCACGAGCGGGTCCAGGTCCTGAACCTGTCCACCGGCGACCGGCTGGAGACCTACGTCATCGAGGGAGCGGCCGGCTCGAGCGAGATCTGCCTGAACGGGCCGGCGGCCCGCCAGGGCGTCCCCGGCGACGAGATCATCGTCGCCAGCTACGCCGCCTACGACGAGGAGGAGGCCACGGCCCACGAGCCGACGGTGGTGCAGGTGGACGAGCGGAACCGCCCCGTCGCCCCCCGGCCGACCCGCCGCCGGCGGGTGTCCTCCGAGAGCTGACGGGCCCCTGGACGAGCTCCCGCCCGTCCTGGCGGCGGCCGCCGACCGGGGCGAGCTCCCGGGCTGGGCCCGCTGCGAGCCCGACCGCCGCCGACACGCCGAGCGGGTGGCCCGGCTGCTGGATCGCTGGGCCGGAGCCCTGGACCTCCCGTCCCGGGACCGGAGACGGTGGCGGGCGGCCGGGCTCCTCCACGACGCGCTGCGGGACGCGTCGCCGGACGAGCTCCGCGGAGCGGGGCAGCTCCCGGACTGGCCGGGCCCTCTCCTCCACGCGCCGGCCTGCGCCGAGCGGCTCCGCGGGGAGGGCGTCGACGACGAGCCGCTCCTGCTGGCCGTCTCCCATCATCCCGTGGGACACCCGGACTTCGGCCCCCTGGGCGATCACCTGTACATGGCCGACTACCTGGACCCGGGCCGGGACTTCGCCCGCGAGCGGCGGGCGGAGCTGCGGGACCGGATGCCCGAGGAGCGGGACCGGGTGCTCGTGAGCGTCGTGGCCGCCAGGATCGAGCACCTGCTGGAGCGGAAGAGCTTCCTGGTACCGGAGAGCGTGCACTACTGGAACAGCCGCGTGGCCTGAGGCGGACGGACTCCGCCCCCGCGGCCGAGACGAAGACGAGATGCGACGACGCCGACGAAATACGCGACTCGAGCGGATCTTCATGGCCGTGGTCCTGGGCCTGCTGCTGGCCTTCGGGCTCTCGGTGTGGTGGGAGGTCCGGGCCAGCTCCGAGGAGACCGGGAGCTCCGACGCTGCCGCCGACACGGCTGCCGGGGAGGAGCCGCCGCGGGTGGAGGTGCTGAACGGCGCCGGGGAGCCGGGCATCGCCGAGACCACCGCGGAGCGCCTCCGGAGCCGTGGCTTCGACGTGGTCTTCTACGGGAACGCCGAGGACTTCGACGTCCCGGCGACCCGGGTCATCGCCCGCTCGAACCGGGCCGCGGCCGCCCGGAAGCTGGCGGCCGCCCTGCGCCTGGACAGCGCAGAGAGCGAGCCCCGCCCCGACCTCTACCTGGACGCCACCGTGATCCTCGGCGCCGACTGGCAGCAGCACATGCCGTCGGCCTCCGGCGACAGCGCGGGAGCGCCCGGAAGCTGATCCCCGGGGGGCTCCGGGCCGCCCTCCTGCCGGCTACTCCGCGTCCTCCCCCTCTCCGGACTGCTCCAGGCGGAGCTGGCCGCAGGCGGCGGCGATGTCCCGCCCCCGGGGCTGACGGACCGCCGCGCTGACCCCGTTCCGGTGCAGCCGCCGGGCGAAGGCGGCCACCCGGTCGTCGGGGGTGGGCTCCCACTCCACGGCCGGGATCGGGTTGAAGGGGATCAGGTTCACGAAGCAGTCGAGGTCGGCGCAGAGGTCGGCCAGCTGGTCCGCCAGCTCCTCGCTGTCGTTGAGCCCGTCGATGAGCAGGTACTCGAAGGTCACCCTCCGCCCGGTCTCCGCCTGGTACTCCCGGATCGCCTCCATCAGCTCCGGGATGGGAAACCGCTTCTCGATGCGCATGATCTCCTGCCGGAGATCGTGGTTCGGCGCGTGGAGCGATACCGCCAGCCCGAAGTTCTCCGGCCGCTCCGTCAGGGCGCGGATCCCGGGCACCAGGCCCACCGTGGAGACGGTGATGCGGCGCGCGCCGATCCCGAAGCCGCGGTTCAGCACCGTCAGGGCGGGGAAGACGTTGTCCCGGTTCGCCATGGGCTCGCCCATGCCCATGAACACCACGTTCGTGATCTCTCGATCGTACTCCCGCCGGGCGGCCCGCTGGGCGTTCCGGAACTGGGCCGTGATCTCCTCCGTGCTCAGGTGGCGGTTGAAGCCGAAGTGGCCCGTGGCGCAGAACCTACATCCCAGGGCGCAGCCCGCCTGCGAGGAGACGCACAGGGTGAGGCGGTCCTCGGTGGGGATCAGGACCGACTCCACCTGTTCGCCGTCCTCCAGCTGCCACAGGTGCTTGATCGTGCCGTCCTCGGAGCGCGCCGTGTACGCGGGCTCCACGGCGGTGAGCGAGAAGCGGCGGCCGGCCTCGGCCCGCAGCTCGGTGGGGAGGGTGGTGATCTCGTCGAAGTCCAGGGCGCACTGGTCGTAGACCCAGTTCACGACCTGCTCGGTGCGGAACGACGGCTCCCCGGCCTCCTCCATGAAGGACCCGATCCGCCGCTCCAGGTCGTCGGGCTCCAGTCCCAGCAGGGGGACGGCGCCGGCGTCGTCGCCGGCGGTCGCGTTCGGGGCGGTGGTCTCGGCGGTCATGCAGGCTCCGGTGGGGTTCGTGCTCGGTTGCCGGTCCAGAATAGCTCCGGTTATACTCACGGGGCTCGGTTGCCCGACCGGCGGACGCCCGTCGGTCGGGTCTTAATACTGGACGTGCACCGTCGCCGTTCCCCCGTCCCCTGCCGATCGGCGGCGACGAGCGGCAGCGGCCGACCGCCCCGCGGCGACCATCTTCCCGCTCTCCTCCCCCGAGGGATGGCCCGTCGTGCCGCGGCCCGGGCGGCGGTTTCCCGACCGGGGGGAGGACGAGCCGGATGCAGCCGACGACCCGAACGACGCGCCAGGGAGGACCGGAAGGTGACCGAAGGATCGGACGAGGACAGGAGCGAGACCGGAGCCACCGCCCTGCGTGACCTCCGGTGCGGCGAGGTGAGGGCCGGGGACGTCGGCCGGCAGGTGACGCTGACCGGGTGGGTCCATCGCCGCCGTGACCTGGGCGGCCTCTTCTTCGTCGACCTGCGGGACCGGGCCGGGGTGGTCCAGGTCTCGCTGGGGCCGGAGTGGACGTCGGAGGAGGCCCTGGAGCTGGGGCAGGAGCTGAATCCGGAGGACGTGATCCGGGTCACGGGCGAGGTGGTCCGTCGGCCCGAGGACGCGGTGAACCCCGACCTGCCCACCGGTGAGGTGGAGGTGCACGCGGAGGAGGTGGAGCGGCTCTCCGAGGCCGATTCGCTTCCCATCCTCGTGGCCATGCCTCCCGAGGAGGAGCTCCCCTCCGAGGAGCTCCGGCTCAGGCACCGGGTGCTGGATCTCCGCCGCCCGGAGATGCTGGAGAACTTCCGCGTTCGCCACCGTGCCACCGCCGCGGCCCGCCGGGCCCTGGACGAGGAGGACTTCCTCGAGGTGGAGACGCCCCTGCTGACCCGGCGGACGCCCGAGGGGGCCCGTGACTTCCTGGTCCCGAGCCGCATGCACCGCGGCGAGTTCTACTCCCTGCCGCAGTCGCCCCAGCTCTACAAGCAGCTGCTCATGGTCTCCGGCTTCGACCGCTACTACCAGGTGGCGAAGTGCCTCCGGGACGAGGACCTGCGTGCGGACCGACAGCCCGAGTTCACCCAGATCGACGCCGAGATGGCCTTCGTGGGGGAGGAGGACGTGCAGCGCGTCTGCTCCCGCATGCTGGCCCGGATGTGGGAGGAGGGCGCGGGGGTCCGTCCCGAGCTCCCCTTCCCGAAGATCGCCTACGACGAGGCGTTGGAGCGCTACGGCACCGACTCTCCCGACCTCCGGGTCCCCTGGGAGCTGGAGGACTTCTCCGAGTCCCTCACCGGCATCGGGTTCCGGATCTTCGACGGGGCGGTGAAGGCCGGCGGACGGGTGCGGGGCTTCGTGGCCAGCACCGGCGCCGGGCAGGAAGCGGCCGCCGATCGCCTCTCCCGCTCGGACCTGGACGAGCTGGACGCCCTGGCGCAGGACCGGGGAGCCAAGGGCGTGCTGTGGCTGAAGTCGGAGGAGGACGGCTGGTCGGGGCCGCCGGCGCGCTTCCTGGAGGACCATCCGGAGGCCGCCGAGGCCCTGGGGCGCGATCACGGCGTGGAGCAGGGAGACGTGGTCCTGCTGGTGGCGGGGGCGGACGCGGAGACCGGCCCGCCGCTCTCCGCCCTCAGGCGGGAGACGGCCCGCCGGCTGGATGCTCTGGAGGAGGACGCTCATCGCTTCGCGTGGATCGTCGAGTATCCGCTCTTCGAGGAAGATCCCGAGACCGGGGAGCCCGTGCCGAGCCACCACCCGTTCACGCTCCCCAGGACCGACGATCCCGAGCGGGTCGTCGAGGAGCCCCTGGCCGCGAAGAGCCACGCGTACGACGTCGTGTACAATGGAACGGAGATTTGCAGCGGGAGTATTCGTTGCCACGATTCGGCCCTTCAGCGGGCCATCTTCACGGTTCTCGGACTCTCCTCCGAGGAGGCGGAACAGCGCTTCGGATTCCTGCTGGAGGCCTTCCGGTACGGCGTTCCGCCGCACGGCGGCTTCGCCGTGGGCCTCGATCGGACCGTCGCCCTGCTGGTCGGCGCGGACTCGATCCGTGACGTGATCGCGTTTCCGAAGACGACGGCGGCCCGGGGCCTGATGGAGGGGGCGCCGTCCCCGGTGGACGAGGCGGAGCTGACCGAGCTGGGCCTGGAGCTCCGGCGCGGAGGATCGGGCCCGCGCGGATGACAGGGACGACACGAACGAGGTAGCACGAGCATGGACAACGAACGACGGAGCTTCTGACGATCGAACAGCAGAGCGCAGTCGACAGTTCCACCGTCGAGCACCGGCTCTCCGTGGAGGGCGCCGACCAGCTCCTCCTCGCCGGCGTCAACGATTCTCACCTCACCGCCCTGTCCCGCCTGGCCGACTGTCGGGTGATCCTGCGCGGCGACGAGCTCATCCTCTCCGGTCCCCCCGAGGCGGTCGAGGAAGTCGTCCCCGTGGCGAAGCGGATGGTCCGCCAGGCCCGCCTCCACGAGCCCCTGGACGTGGGCGACGTGGAGCGGTACTACCGGGAGGCCACCGACGGCCAGGGCCCCTCGGAGTTCGACGCCTCCTCCGACGAGGCCGAGGAGGTGTCGGTCACGCTCCCCCAGGCCGGGAAGCTGATCCAGCCCAAGTCGGAAGGGCAGCGGCGGTACCTGGACGCCATGCAGAACAACGACGTCACCGTGGGCATCGGGCCGGCGGGGACGGGGAAGACGTACCTGGCCGTGGCGAAGGCCGTGGCGGCCCTCCACCGGAAGCGCGTCCGAAAGATCATCCTCACCCGTCCGGCCGTGGAGGCCGGCGAGGAGCTGGGCTTCCTGCCCGGCGACATCCGGGAGAAGGTGGACCCCTATCTGCGGCCCCTGTACGACGCCCTGGGCGACATGATGCCCCGGGAGGAGATGCAGCGGGCCATCGAGGAGGAGACGGTGGAGATCGCGCCCCTGGCGTACATGCGGGGGCGGACGCTGTCGGACGCCTTCCTCATCCTGGACGAGGCCCAGAACGCCACCACCGCCCAGATGAAGATGTTCCTCACCCGCCTGGGCCTGAACTCGCAGGTGGTCATCACCGGCGACAAGACCCAGATCGACCTCTCGCATCCCGGCGCCTCCGGACTGATCGAGATCGAGGAGCTCCTGCGCGGCATCGACGGCATCGAGTTCGTCTACCTGAGCGAGACGGACGTCGTGCGCCACCGCCTGGTGAAGGAGATCATCCGGGCCTACCGGGACCAGGACGACGACGGCGGGCCCAGCTGACGACATGAAGGCCCCCGGCCGATGGCAGAAGTGGCGCCGCAGCCTGCGCGCCGTGGATCGGTCGCCGGGGAGCGGATGGCGGGAGCGCGTCTCCCACCACGGGTTCCGGGTGCTGATCGCTGCGGCCGGAGCCCTGGCCGTCGTCATCCTCTTCCCCCGGTCCCCCCTGCCGGACTTCGCCCTCCTGGAGGAGGGCATGGTGGCCCAGGAGGACGTGATCGCCGAGATCCCGTTCACCGTGGAGAAGTCACAGGAGCAGCTGGAGGAGGAACGGCGGCAGGCGGAGCAGAGCGTGTCGCCGCGCTTCGACCTGGCCCCGGGCGTCGCCGACAGCGCGGCGGCCCGGGTCGAGCGCTTCTTCGCCGGCCTCGACAGCGTGGCGGCCGCGGGTGGCGGGCGGCAGGCCGTGCGCAGCTGGCTCCAGGGCCGCGGGCTGAGCCCGAGCGCCGAGCAGGTGGACTACCTGATGGGCGCCGGGAACCGGGCGCAGCTCCGGAGCGAGCTCACGGGCGCCTTCCGGAGCCTGCTTCCGGACGGCGTGGCCCCCTCCTCGGACCTGCAGCAGGTGACCGCCCCCCGGGTCGTCGTGCAGCGGTCCGGCGGCGAGGACCGCCTGGTGGACCGGGACTCCGTCACCTCGCTCGGCGAGTTCTACGACCGGGCCGCGTCCCTACCCCTGGCCGATTCCGCGGCGGCCTCGGTGGCCCTGTACGAGACGATGGTGGTCCGCTTCGCCCGCCCCACCCTGACCCTGGATCGGGCCGAGACCCGCCAGGCCCGGCGGCAGGCCCGGGCGGCGGTGGCGGAGACGGCCGGCGAAGTGCTGGAGGACGAGCTCATCGTGGCGGCCCACGAGCGGGTCGGGGCCGCCGAGATGCAGGAGCTGCGGGCGTACCGGGACGCCCTCCTGGAGCGGAGCGCTGCCAGCGGGGAGGGGCGCCTCGTGCAGGGACTCGGCGGGTTCGCCTACGCCGGGCTCCTCCTGGGCCTCTTCGGCGGCGTCCTCTTCCTGTACCGCCGGGAGGTGTACGAGAGCGCCAGCGGCTTCCTGATCGTCTTCGGCTCCATGCTGCTCGTCCTGGGGGCCGCCGCCATCGTCGCCCGGACCGAGGCCTCGGTCCTGCTGATCCCGGTGGCCTTCGCCGCGCTGATCACGGGCGTCCTGTACGACGGCCTGCTGGGCGTGCTCACGACCCTCTTCCTCACGGCGCTCCTGGCCGGACAGCCCCCGTTCGTGGGCATCACCGCTCCCTTCACCGCGGCGGTGGCCGGGACGGCGGCGGCCGTGGGCGTGCAGTGGATCGAGCGCCGGGCCCAGAGCTGGATGCTCATCGCCGCCGTGGCCGGCGGCTACGTGCTGGCCGGGGGGACCCTGGCCCTGCTCCGGTACTTCTCGCTGGGCGACCTGGCCGCCGCTGCGGGGTGGGGGAGCGTGAACGCCACCCTGAGCACCGTCCTGGCGGTGGGCGCCGTGGTGCCGGCCCTGGAGAACCTCACCGGCATCACCACGGACCAGACGCTCCTGGAGCTCTCCGACCTGAACCGGCCTCTCCTCCGCCGCCTCTCGCGCGAGGCGCCGGGCACCTACGCCCACTCGGTGAACGTGGCCAACCTGTCGGAGGCCGCCTGCCAGGCCATCGGCGCCAACGCGCTTCTGGCCCGGGTCGGCGTCTACTACCACGACATCGGGAAGATGGCCCGACCCCACTACTTCATCGAGAACCAGCCGAAGGGGCGGAATCCCCACGACCGGCTCCGGCCGTCGCGCAGCGCGGAGGTGATTCGCGAGCACGTCCGGGAGGGGCTGCGGATGGCGGAGGAGGCGGGCCTGCCGGAGGCCGTGAAGTGCTTCATCAGCGAGCACCACGGGACGCGGAAGATCGGCTACTTCCTGGAGAAGGCGAAGCGCGAGGAGCCCGAGCTGGACCTGGATCCGGGCGACTTCGCCTACCCGGGTCCGAAGCCGCAGCGCAAGGAGACGGCGGTGGTGATGCTGGCCGACGGAATCGAGTCCGCCTGCCGGGCCCTGCAGGATCCGTCGCCGGAGAGGATCCGCGAGGTGATCCGTCAGATCATCCGGGAGCGGATCGAGGAGCGCCAGCTGGACCAGTGCCCGCTCACGCTGCGGGACCTGAACCGGATCGAGGACCAGTTCGCCCGTGTGCTCACGGGCATGTACCACCACCGGATCGACTACCCGTCCGCCGCCGGCGGCGTGACGGCCGAGCCCACCCCCCCACCGGACGTGCGGCCCGAGGAGACCCCGGCGGGCTCCGGGCGGGAGGCGCGCACCGGCGGTGAGGCCGCGGGAGCGGCCTCCGCCTCACCGTCCCGGTGACGGTCGAGCTCCACTTCAACCGCTTCGACGAGTGGACGGCGGCCCGGGAGGCGCTGCCGGCGGCAGAGCGGGCGGCCCGGGACGCGCTCTCCCGCCGTGATCCTCCGGAGGGCGACGGCGGGGAGAGCCCGGGCGGAGAGGTCTCCTTCACCTGCCTGGCCGCGGACGAGATCACCGAGATGAACCGCCGCTACCTGGACCGCGACCGCCCCACCGACGTCATCGCCTTTCCCCTCTCCGACCCCGACGCGCCGCCGGTGGGCGACGTCTACCTGTGTCCGGACGTGGCCCGGGAGTCGGCCGCCGAGCGCGGGCTCCCGGCGGCGGAGGAGATCGTGCGGCTCGTCGTCCACGGCGCCCTGCACGTCCTGGGGCACGTGCACCCGGAGGGAGAGGGGCGCGAGTCCTCGGAGATGTACCGCCTGCAGGAGGAGATCGTGGAGCGGGCGCTGGAGCGGGGCGCACCCGGGCGCCGGGGCGGGGCGGCGGAGGGCGAGGACCGGGCGTGAAGGAGCTCGGCGAGCGGCTCCGGCGGTACCTGGTCCTGGGGCTCATCGTCATCGCCCCGCTGGGGGTCACCGCCTTCGTCCTCCGCTGGCTCTTCGAGCGCATCGACGTCATCATTGGCCGGTACCTGCCGCCGATCGCCGGGACGCGGTGGCCCGGCCTCGGCATCGCCGCCCTGGTGGTGCTCCTGCTCATCGTCGGGTGGATCTCGGACCGCACGCTGGGCCGGCGGGTGCTGGAGCGGTGGAACAACATGCTGTCGCGCGTCCCCCTGGTCCGACGGGTCTACGGCGCGTCCTCGCGGGTCGTGCAGTCGGTGCTCGACCGGGACGAGAACCTCTTCCGGTACTGCGCCCTCATCGAATACCCGGAGCCGGGCTCCTGGGCGCTGGCCTTCGCCACGGCCCGGGCGCCGGCGGAGGTGGAGCGGGAGCTCGGGTCCCGTGCGGTGAGCCTGTTCCTGCCCACCGTGCCGAACCCGACGAGCGGATACCTTCTCATCCTGCCGGAGGAGCGGGTGCGGCGTCTCGAGATGAGCGTGGAGGACGGGTTCCGGATGATCCTCTCCGTGGGAGCGGCCGTGCCCGCCGAGGGCGAGGTCGACGGGGACGGCGTGCAGCTGGCGGAGGAGCCGGGCAGCGCGCCGCCGGGATCGGCCGGGCCGGCGGAGCTGGACGAACTGGACGAGCTGGACGAGACAGCGGCGAGCGACGCGCCGGAGGCGAAGGGAGAGTCGGAGTGAAGCCGGAGGAGCGGGGCCCCTATCTCCAGAGCCTGCTGGAGCAGAAGAGCACCGGGGAGGTTCGCGAGTACTTCGCCAGCCTCCACCCCAGCGACGTCGCGGACCTCCTGGAGGACCTGAACGAGGACGAGCGCCTGTGGGTGCTCTCCATCCTCCCGACGGAGCTGGCCTCGGAGTCCCTGGCCGAGATGGAGGAGGCCGAGCACCCGGGCGAGCTCCTGACGCGGCTGGACCCGGACCGCGTGGACGAGCTCGTGGCCGAGCTGGCGGACGACGACGCGGCGGACCTCATCGGCGAGCTGGGGCCCGAGGAGCAGGCCCGCGTCCTCTCCACCGTGGAGGGCGGGGACGAGATCCAGGAGCTCCTGGAGTACCCGGAGGAGACGGCGGGCGGGATCATGACCCGCGACCTCATCGCCGTCCCGTCGGGACACACCTGCGGCGAGGCCCTGGACGAGATCCGCCGGCAGGCGGCCGAGATGGAGGACTTCTACTCCATCTTCGTCACCGACCGGAACGGCAACCTCCGGGGGGTGGTCAGCCTGCAGGACCTGGTGCTGGCCCAGCCCGGGACGCCGATCCTGGAGGAGGTGGAGGACCCGCCGGCGCTGGTCTCGGTGGAGACGGACCAGGAGGACGTGGGGCGGGCGCTGTCCCGGTACAACATGGCCTCCATCGGCGTGGTGGATCCGCTCAACCGGCTCGTGGGTCGCGTCACCTTCGACGACGTGATCGACGTCATCGAGGCGGAGACCACCGAGGACATCCTCCGCTTCGCCGCGGTCTCCGACGAGGAGGAGGTCCGGGGCGGCACGCGTGAGGCCATCCGGAGCCGGCTCCCGTGGCTCATCGCCAACCTGGGCACCGCCGCCCTGGCGGCCTCCGTGGTCTGGTACTACCAGGACACCATCGACGCCATCGTCACCCTGGCCGCCGTGATGCCGATCATCGCGGGCATGGGCGGCAACGCCGGTACGCAGGCGCTGGCCGTCACGGTCCGACGCATCGCCGTGGCCGACGAGTCCCTCACCGAGCGGTGGCGCGTGGTGGGCAAGGAGGTCGTGGTCGGCCTGGTGAACGGCCTGGTGCTGGGCGGCATCCTGGCGCTGGCCGGGCTCTTCCTGGCCGGCCAGCCCATGTACGGCCTGGTGGTCATGATGGCCATGTGGGGCAACCTGATCGTGGCCTCCTTCGCCGGCGCCTTCATCCCGATCTTCCTCGAGAGCCTGGGGGTGGACCCGGCGGTGGCCTCGTCCATCTTCGTCACCGCCCTCACCGACCTGGCCGGCTTCTTCCTGCTGCTGGGCCTGGCGTCGGCCCTGCTGCTCTGATGGTGTTTCGGACACGGAGGACGGGGGGAGCGACCCGATGAACGGGGTCGGCGGCGGGCGAGAGGAGAGGGGGCCGGAGCCCGGGGAGGAGCCCCCGGCCGGGCTCCTGGAGGAGTTCGGCCGGGGACGGCAGCGGGCCCTGGCCCGCGCCATCTCCATGGTGGAGGACGAGACGCCCGGATTCGAGGCGCTCCTGGACGCCGTGCACGAGCGGGTGGGGCGGGCGCGGCGGATCGGGATCACGGGGCCGCCCGGAGCCGGCAAGTCGACCCTGACGAAAGAGCTGGCCCGCTCCTACCGCCAGGAGGGCCTCCGGGTGGGGGTCATCGCCGTGGACCCCACGAGCCCCTTCAGCGGCGGCGCCCTCCTGGGCGATCGGGTGCGGATGACGGAGCTGGCGTCGGACCGCGGTCTCTTCATCCGCTCCATGGCCAGCCGCGGCTCCCTGGGAGGGCTGGCCACGTCCACGCGGGAGGCGGCGGACCTGATGGACGCCTTCGGCCTGGAGAGGGTGCTGCTGGAGACGGTGGGCGTCGGGCAGTCGGAGCTCGAGATCGCCCGCACCGCGGACACCACGGCCGTGGTGCTGGTGCCCGAGTCCGGCGACGGCATCCAGGCCATGAAGGCCGGGCTGAACGAGATCGCGGACCTCTTCGTGGTGAACAAGGCCGACCGTCCCGGGGCCGACCGGCTGCGCAAGGAGCTCGAGATCATGCAGCGGATCCGGGGCGGCCGGGACGAGGAGATCGACTGGGAGGTGCCCGTGCTCCAGACCGTCGCGTCCGAGGCGGAGGGCGTCGGCGAGCTCCTGGAGCGGCTGGACGCCCACTTCGGCCGCCTGCGGGAATCCGGCGCCCTGGAGGCGCGGCGCACGGACGTGCGCGTGGAGCAGGCCCGATCCGTGCTGCTCCGCCGCCTGGAGCGGGCGGCCGACAGCCAGTGGGAGGAGCGCCGGGACGAGATCCGCCGCCGGCTGGCCTCCGGGGAGGCGTCGCCGTACGCCGTGGCGGCGGAGATGGAGGCCGCCTTCCGCCGCGAGATGGCCGCCGGGGGGGATCCCGCGCGGAGCTGATCCGCCGGTGAGCCGTTCGGACGGGCGGGCAACGCCCGTCCAGGGAACGGAACGCGACACGGGGTGGTATGGTGAGCGGGAGGATCCCCCGCCCCTGGAGCCGCGGAACCCCGTGCCGCCGCAACCGACTGCCGGAGAGGTACCATGAGCACTGTCGAGCAGGAAGCCGAGCCCGAGGCCGCAGCCGACGAAGCGGAGGGCGCCCCCGAGCGGGAGGCCCTGGAGGAGGAGGTCCGGCGCAAGCGGCGCGAGCTGGCGGAGCTGGAGCGCGAGCTGGAGGAGTGGGACGAGGAGTACGACGACGTCCCCAAGCGGGACGCCAACTTCACCTCCGTCTCCGGCCGCGAGGTCCAGCCCCTCCACACCCCGCTGGACCTGGAGGAGGCCGACTTCGACTACCGGGAGGACCTGGGCTTCCCCGGCGAGTATCCCTTCACGCGGGGCCCGTACCGCAGCATGTACCGGACGAAGCTGTGGACCATGCGGCAGTTCTCCGGGTTCGCCACCGCCGAGGAGACGAACGAGCGCTACAAGTACCTGCTGGACCAGGGCCAGACGGGCCTGTCGGTGGCCTTCGACTTCCCCACGCTGATGGGATACGACTCCGACAGCGGGCGGGCCGAGGGCGAGGTCGGGAAGGTCGGCGTGGCCATCTCGAGCCTGGCCGACATGGAGACGCTCTTCGACGGCATCCCGCTGGACGAGGTGTCGGTCTCCATGACCATCAACGGCCCGGCCATGATGCTCTACTGCTTCCTGCTGGCCGCGGCCGAGAAGCAGGGCGTCCCCCACGAGGAGGTCCGGGGGACCATCCAGAACGACGTGCTGAAGGAGTTCATGGCCCAGCACGCCTGGATCTTCCCGCCGGAGCCGGCGCTGAAGATCGTGGCCGACACCTTCGAGTGGTCCTCCCGGAACGCGCCGAAGTTCCACCCCATCTCCATCTCCGGCTATCACATCCGGGAGGCCGGGGCCACGGCCGCCCAGGAGCTGGCCTACACGCTGAAGAACGGCTTCACCTACGTGGAGAAGGGCCTGGAGCGGGGCCTCGACGTGGACGACTTCGCCCCGCGGCTCTCCTTCTTCTGGGACGTCCACAACGACTTCTTCGAGGAGATCGCCAAGTTCCGGGCGGCGCGCCGGATCTGGGCCCGGCACATGCGCGAGGAGTACGGGGCCGAGGACCCCAGGAGCCTCCGGCTCAGGACCCACGCCCAGACGGCGGGCGTCACCCTCACCGCCCAGCAGCCGCACAACAACATCGTCCGGGTCGCCTACCAGGCCATGGCGGCGGTGCTCGGCGGCACCCAGTCGCTCCACACCAACGCCATGGACGAGACCCTGGCGCTCCCCACCGAGGAGACGGCGCGCATCGCCCTGCGCACCCAGCAGATCCTGGCGCACGAGACCGGCGTTCCGAACAGCATCGACCCCCTGGCGGGCTCCTACTACGTGGAGTCGCTCACGGACGAGCTGGAGCAGGAGGCCGAGGAGATCTTCGAGGAGATCGACCAGATCGGCGGTGTGGTCGAGGGCATCCGCTCCGGCTACTTCCAGCAGCAGATCGCCGACTCCTCCCGCCGCCACCAGCAGGAGGTCGAGTCCGGCGAGCGGACCATCGTCGGCGTGAACGACTTCCAGGTGGAGGAGGACACCTCCATCGACATCCTCAAGATCGGCGAGGACGCCGGCAGGACCCAGGAGCGGCGCCTGGCGGAGCTCCGGGAGCGACGGGACGACGCCCGGGTGCGGGAGGCCCTGGACCGCCTCCGCGAGGCCGCCGAGGAGGACGAGAACCTGATGCCGCCGACGCTGGAGGCGGTCCGCGCCTACGCCACCCTTGGCGAGCTCCGTCAGACGCTGGAGGACGTCTACGGCCGCTTCCAGGAGCCGGTGGGGTTCTGAGCGGACGCCCCTCGACCGACAGACGGACTCCCGCCTCCCCGGTGCCCCGGCTCCGGCCCGCGTTGCTCACCTCGCGGCGGGCCGGGTATCTTCGCCCGCCGGACCTCTGCACGGGCACCAACCAAGGGACCGACCGACATGACCGACCGGAAGTACCGGGTGCTGGTGGCCAAGCCGGGCCTCGACGGACACGACCGCGGCGCCAAGGTGGTGGCCGCGGCGCTGCGCGACGCCGGCTTCGAGGTCATCTACACCGGCCTGCACCAGACCCCCGAACAGATCGTGAGCACCGCCGTCCAGGAGGACGTGGACGTGGTGGCCCTCTCCATCCTCTCCGGGGCGCACATGACGCTCTTCCCGAAGGTGCTGGACCTGCTGGAGGAGGAGGGGCTCGACGACGTCCTGGTCACCGGGGGCGGGATCATCCCCGAGGACGACATCGAGAAGCTGGAGCAGCGCGGCGTCGGGAAGCTGTTCGGCCCGGGCACCGACACCTCGGAGGCCGTCGACTACATCCGGACCTGGTGCGAGGAGCACCGGGGCGACGGCGCCGGCCGGGAGTGAGGGTGGGAGCGCGGACCCCGGCATGAGCGCACACGACGACACGCGAATGGGCCAGGCGGTGGAGGACCTGGACCGCCTCGAGGAGCGGATCCGCCGCGGCGGCGGCGAGGAGAAGATCGAGAAGCAGCACGACAAGGGGAAGCTCACCGCCCGGGAGCGGATCGACCTCCTGGTGGATCCGGGCGGCGGCTTCCTGGAGATCGGGCTGCTGGTGGCCCACGACGAGTACGACGGGGAGGCGCCGGCCGCCGGCGTGGTCACGGGGATCGGCGAGGTCACCGGCCGCGAGGTGGTGATCGTGGCCAACGACGCCACCGTGAAGGCGGGGGCCTGGTGGCCCGAGACCATCACGAAGATGCTCCGGGCCCAGGAGATCGCCATGCGGTGCCGGATCCCCATCGTCTACCTGGTGGACTCCGCCGGCGTGAACCTGCCGTACCAGGGCGGCGTGTTCCCGGGGCAGTACGGCGCGAGCCGGATCTTCTACTACAACTCGATCATGCGGCGCTACCTGGACATCCCGCAGATCTCGGCGGTGATGGGGCCGTGCATCGCCGGCGGCGCTTACCTGCCGGCCCTCTCCGACGTGATCGTCATGGTGGAGGACACCTCCTTCATGGGGCTCGGAGGCCCCAACCTGGTGAAGGGGGCCACCGGCGAGGAGGTGGAGGCCGACGAGCTGGGCGGGGCCGAGGCGCACAACGAGCTCAGCGGGGTGGCCCACTACAGCACGCCCAACGACCGGGCCTGCGTCTCGAAGCTGCGCGACCTGGTGGCCGAGCTGGATCCGCCGGAGCGGCCGGAGCCCCACTCCGAGCCCCGGGAGCCGGCCCGGGACCCGCGGGACGCCTACGAGATCATGCCCGACGACCACCGGGACGCCTACGAGACCGAGGAGCTGCTGGGAACGATCCTGGACGAGGGGCACTTCGACGAGTTCCAGGCCGACTACGCCCGTGAGATGTGCACGGCCATCGCGCGCCTGAAGGGGCGGAAGGTCGGCGTGATCGCCAACCGGCGCGGCATGTTCCCGACCGACGACGGGCCGCCGAAGTTCGGGGGCATCGTCTACGCGGATTCCGCGGAGAAGGTGTCCTACTTCATGGAGGTCTGCGACCGCCAGGACACGCCGCTCCTCTTCGTCCAGGACGTGAGCGGGTTCATGGTGGGCAAGGAGGCCGAGCACTCGGGCATCATCCGCGCCGGCGCCCGGATGGTGGAGTCCATGGCCACGGCCCGGGTGCCGAAGATCGTCCTCACGGTCAACCACGCCAGCGGCGCCGGATACTACGCCATGGCGGG
Organism: Candidatus Caribbeanibacter nitroreducens; assembly: GCA_947581645.1. GTDB lineage: Bacteria > Gemmatimonadota > Gemmatimonadetes > Palauibacterales > Palauibacteraceae > Caribbeanibacter > Caribbeanibacter nitroreducens. Next base: position 27,437 of record CANPVF010000123.1, read on the forward strand.
ACAGGGCTTCGACCCCGACTTCATCTTCTCCTGGCCCACCGGACGGATGGGCGTCATGGAGGGGGAGTCGGCGGTCCGCGCCATCCACGGCCCGAAGATCGACGAGGCGAAAGAGGCCGGCGAGGAGCTGCCGGAGGAGATCCGGGAGCAGGTCGAGAAGACGCGGCAGGAGTACGAGAAGCAGCTGGACGCCCGCTACGCCGGGGCCCGGGGCTTCGTGGACGCCATCATCCGTCCCGAGGACACCCGGGACGTCCTGGAGTTCGCGCTCCGGAGCGCGCTGAACAACCCGGCGCCCCACATCGGAGCCTTCACGCTGACCGACGATGCGTGAGCCGGGACGGGCGCCGGGGGCTCCGGACGGTGGGCCGACGCGAAACGTGACCACGCGCGACGAGGCGGGACGACGATGAGCGACGATACGGTGCGCGTGGCCTCCGGCCAGGGGTTCTGGGGCGACTGGCTCGAGGCGCCGAAGCTCCAGGTCCGGCAGGGTCCCATCGATTACCTGATGCTGGACTACCTGGCCGAGATCACGATGTCCATCATGCAGAAGCAGCGGTCGCGGAACCCGGATGCCGGCTACGCCCGCGACTTCGTGCCGCTGATCCGGGAGCTGGCGCCGGACCTGATCGAGCGGGACGTGACGGTGGTCTGCAACGCCGGCGGCGTGAACCCGGAGGGATGCCGGGACGCGCTGGTGGAGATCCTCGCCGACGTCGACCTCCCACGCCCGCTCCGGATCGGGGTGGTCACCGGCGACGACGTCCTGTCCGACATGGACGGCCTCATCGAGCGGGGGCACGACATGCGGAACATGGAGACCGGGGAGCCGCTCTCCTCGGTCCAGGACCGGGTGCAGGCCGCCAACGCCTACCTGGGTGCCGGCCCCATCGTCGAGGCCCTGGAGCGGGGGGCCGACGTGGTGGTGACGGGCCGGTCCACGGACACCGCGCTGACCTACGCGCCCCTGATCCACGAGTTCGGCTGGGGCCCGGAGGACTGGGACCGGCTGGCCGCCGGCGTGGTGGCGGGCCACATCAACGAGTGCGGCGCCCAGGCGACCGGGGGGAACACCCTGGCCGACTGGCGGAGCGTGGACCTGGTGGCGCCGGGATATCCCATCGTGGAGGCCCGGGAGGACGGCAGCTTCGTCGTCACCAAGCACCCGGGGCTCGGGGGACGGGTGACGTGGGCCACGGTGACCGAGCAGCTGGTGTACGAGATGGGCGATCCCGCGGAGTACATCACGCCGGACTGCGTCGCCGACTTCTCCACCATCGAGCTGGAGGACCTGGGCGGCGACCGGGTGGAGGTGAAGGGCGTCGAGGGACGGGAGCGGCCGGAGCAGCTGAAGGTATCCATCGCCTACCGGGACGGGTTCAAGGCCACGGGCACGCTCACCTACGCCTGGCCGGACGCGGTGGAGAAGGCGCGGCGCGCGGACGAGGTCCTCCGCGGCCGCCTGGAGCGTCTCGGGCTCGAGTTCGACGAGATCCGGACGGAGCTGGTGGGGGCCGGCGCCTGCCACGGGTCGCTGGCGGGTGAGCCCCCGGAGGAGCTCCCGGAGGTGGAGATGCGGGTGGGCGTCCGGGCCGATCGCAAGGAGCACGTGGCCCGGTTCACCCGGGAGCTGGCCCCGCTGATCCTGGCCGGCCCGCCCAGCGTCACCGGCTTCGCCGGCGGCCGGCCCAAGGTGCAGACGATCATGGCTTTCTGGCCGGCGCTGATCGACCGCGAGGTGGTGGACGACCAGGTGGAGGTCCAGATCGTGGAGGCGGCATGAAGGTGCAGCTCAGGGAGGTCGCCTTCGCCCGTTCGGGCGACAAGGGTGACACGGCCAACGTGGGCCTGATCACCTACACGGAGGAGGCCTACGAGGCGCTGGTCCGGGAGGTCACCGAGGAGCGGGTCGAGGGACACTTCGGCGAGCTCTGTCAGGGAGGCGTGGAGCGGTACGAGATTCCGAACCTCCGGGCGCTGAACTTCCTCCTGCACGGCTCCCTGGACGGCGGCGGAACGCGGTCCCTGATGCTCGATGCCCAGGGCAAGACCTTCTCGACGGCCCTCCTGCGGATGGAGGTGGATCTCCCGGAGGAGGTCGTCGACGGGGTGCGGGACCGGATGCACGAGGAGCGACGGCGCTGGCGCGAGGGGGACGACGGTGAGTGACCTCGTTCACCTGGACGTGGACGACGCCACGGGGGTCGCCTGGGTGGTCATGAACCGCCCGGAGCGGCGGAACGCCCTCAACCGCGGGCTGGTGAGGGACCTGAAGCAGGCGTTCCGGGAGGCCGACGGGGACGAGCGCGTCTCCGCCGCGGTGCTGGCCGGCTCCGGGCCCGACTTCTGCGCCGGGGCGGACCTGGCGGAGATCCGGGAGGCCGTGGAGGAAGGCATCACGGCGAACCTGGCGGACGCCGAGTCGATGGGGGAGCTCTTCGTCCTGCTGCGCGGCCTGGAGACGCCGGTGATCGCGGCGGTCCACGGCCGGGCCCTGGCCGGCGGGAGCGGCCTGGCGGCGGCCTGCGACATGGTGGTGGCGTCCTCCGGCGCGGAGTTCGGCTTTCCGGAGGTGACCATCGGCTTCGTTCCCGCCATGGTGATGGCGATCCTTCGGCGGGCCGTGGGCGAGAAGCAGGCTTTCGAGCTCGTGACCACCGGTGACCGGATCGACGCCGAGCGCGCCCGTGAGGTGGGGCTCGTGAACCGGGTCTACCCGGCCGACGACTTCGACGACCGGACGGAGGAGTTCGTGGAGGACGTGGCCTCCAACAGCGCCACGGCCATGGCCCTGACGAAGAAGCTCCTCTACCAGATGGACGGACAGAGCTTCCAGTCGGCGATCCAGGCCGGCGCGGAGATGAACGCCCTGGCTCGCCTCACGGAGGACTGCCAGGAGGGCATCGCCCGCTTCCTGGACGAGTGAGCCGGGACGGCGAGCGACCGGGCCTGGTGCCGCCCCCCGGGCTCCTGATCGCCCTGGCGGCGGCGCTGGCCACGGCCGCGGGGTTCGCCGGACGCTTCCGGGAGACCGTGTGGCTGGGGATCCTCCTGGTCTGTGTGGCGGTGGCCTTCGGCATGGTGGCCGGCCTGGCCCTGCGGGTCTTCTGGCGGGGAGGGCTCGACGACGCCATCACCGGGGCCGGTGGCCGCTACCTCCTGTTCCTGGGCGGCGTGCTCTTCACGGCGGCCGAGGCCTACGCCTACGGGGTGGCCCTGGAGCAGGGCGCGCCGGCGGCCACGGCGGCCTTCCTGGTGCCCCCGGTGGCCATCGCCGCCCTCGCCTTGCGCAGCGCTGCGAGCCGGGTGAGGTTCGCGCCGGAGGCGGAGCGGGACGCCACCCCCGGCGACTGAGCGGCCCTCCCGGCCGGATGCCTCCGAGCGACGCTTTCCACATCCAGGACCTCCAACCGACCCCATCCGAATGTCAGGAACCACCGAGACGAGCGAGCGTGAGCCCGGGGACGGGCCGCCCTCCGATCCGACGCGCTCCCTGGACGTCCAGTCCATCGGTCGCCTGGGAGCCGCGGCGGCGTGGATCGCCACACTGGGCGGCGGCGCCGGCTCGTACCTCCTGGTGACCGCCGGGGGGCGCACGGCGCTGACGGCCGGGATCCTCCTGGGAGTGGTGGCGCTGGCGGGCCTGGCCGTCGCCCTGCAGGCCACCGGGGAGTCGTGGCCCGGCGAGCCGGGATACGGCGAGGCCGGGGACGGGGAGACCGAGGCCGGCGCCGAGAGGTACCTGCCGCTGGCCGACCGGCTGGCCCTGGGCCTGCTGGGCGGCGCCCTGGGCGGGATCGCCGTCACGCTGGGCGTGTGGGTGGCCGACGCCGTCGGGATCGCCGACCTGCTGGGTGTGCAGATCGCCGGCGCCCTGACCGCCACGGCGCTGGGGCTGCGGGCCTGGTACGGCGCGCTCTGGGGGATCGTGCTGGCCCTCCTCTATCCGCGTCTCCCGGGACGCTCGGCCGTGTCGAGGGGGACGCTGTTCGGCCTCGCGCCGGCGGTGTACGCGCTCCTGGTCCTGTATCCCCTGGTGCTGGATCTCGGCTGGTTCGGCGCCGACCTCGGCGTCCTCACCTTCGTCTTCGTGGTCCTCTTCCACCTGCTCTGGGGCGCCGTGGCCGGCGGCCTCTTCCGGTGGGCCGAGGTGACGGACCTCGGCGTGCTGAGCCGTCCCCTGGTGGAGCGTCACTTTTCCGACGCGTGATCGACGGTGAGTGAGCCGCCGACGTCGACCCGGAAGTGGTGGCTGGGCCTCCAGGCGGGCTACGGGCTCGGGGGCGGGGCCGTGTGGGTCGCCGGCAAGGTCACGGAGAACGAGTTCGTGGCCGGGGCCGGTCTCGGCCTGGTGGTGGCCGCCCTCATCCTCCGGTTCGGCCGCATGGCGGCGGCGGACGAAAATGAGTAGGAACCGGATCCGTCCGCCCGGCGAGGCGCTCGTCGCGATCGTCCTCGCGGCCCTGGCTCTCGGACCGTCGGGCGCCCTCGCCCAGGACACCGTACCGGCGCCGGACACCGTCGCGGCGGGAGCGGGAGATGCCTTCTTCGGCCGCTCCTACGCCGTGCTCGCCTACGACGCGGCCTCCGGACAGCTGGGCGTGGCCGCCGCGTCGACGGAGTTCTCCGTGGCGTCCGACGGGGTGTACCTGGAGCCCGGGACCGGGGCGGTCTCGATCCAGGGACGGGGGAGCGGCGCCCCGGGGCGGCGGATCATGTCGGCGCTGCGGTCGGGACGGAATCCGGCCTCGGCCCTGGGGACGGCGTCGGGACAGGGGGCCCCGGTGCAGGCCGCCGCCCTCACGCCCGCCTGCGATCGCGCCACCTCCCGGGCTCCGGGATCGGAGGACGAAGCGGCGAGCCGCCCGGGGCGCTCCGGGGGCGTCTGCTACGTGGCGCTGGGCGTCCGGCTCCGGAGCTCCCGGAGCATGGATCGCCTGGTGCGTGCCTTCCGGTCCTCCGCCGGCCCCCTGACGGAGCGGCTCCTGGCCACCCTTTCCGCCATGGAGGGGGCGGCGCGGAACGTCGGCGGCAGCCGGTCGGCGGTGCTCTGGGTCGCCGCCGACGGGGCCGACGGAGCCGTACTGGGCCGACGCGAGCTGAGGCTCCAGGTGGACGACCACGAGCGTCCGGCGCTGGCCCTGGAGAAGCGTCTCGAGGTGGGGCGCGCCGAGTGGATGGCCGGCCGCGCGAGTCGGGCCATCGACCGCAGCGCCTACCGGCGGGCGGCCGCGCTGGCCGACTCCTCGCTGGCCCTGGACGTGTCGGCGCCCATGGCGTGGCTCCAGCGGGGACGTGCGCTTCTCTACATGGGGCGGGAGGAGGCGGCGGAGACCGCCTTCCAGCGGATGCTGGAGCTGGACCCGTTCCTCCTGCGGCTCCTGGGGGACGCCTCCGGGACCGAGATCACCGTCCGGGAGAGCGTGATACCGTACTATCCGCGGCTGATCCTGCAGCTCGATCTCTACCGCCGGAAGTACTTCGACGGCCTGGACTTCGGCCCGGAGCCGGCGCCCTTCGGATCGGGAGCGGCCACGCCGGACACGGCGGGCGGGTAGAGACGCCCCCCGGCCCGTGCGGACGGGTCGGGGAGCGTACCCGGTACGGCGTCTACTCCATCTCCACCTCGCAGCCCGCCTTGCACCCCTCCCGCCAGCCGTCGCAGTACTCGTCGTCGATCTTCCCGATGGTCACGTTGCATCCGGCGCCGATCGTCTCGCAGTAGATCCGGCACAGGCCGGCCTCGGCCCGGGGCACGTCCGGGCCGACGATCGAGAACAGTACCAGGGCCGCCGTGGCGGCCAGCACGCGTCGCATGGTTCCTCTCCCGTGGTGTGGGTCCAGGTGGGGGCGGCTCAGAGCCGGGCGATGTTGCAGCCGGCCAGGCAGCCCATGATGTAGAAGCCGCATCGGAACGACTCGAGGTCGTCGCAGTCCGCGGCCGCCCGCTCTCCGCAGTACTCGGTGCAGGGCTGCGCCCACAGGGGCTCGGGACGTGGTCCCGTGGCCGAGAGCAGCGACAGGGCGGCGAAGGCGACGAGGAAGCGTCTCATGGTGTTCTCCCGCTGGGGGATGAGATCGGGGCGAATCCCGCCGGGACGGTCCCGGCGGGCGACACCCGGCGAAGGCGATCGAGAACCCGGTCCACGTCGGCGGCGGTGAGGACGCCGGCCCTGCTCCACACGAGCCGGCCGCTGCCGTCCACCAGCTGCGTGGTGGGAACGGCCCGGACGCCCATCAGGTGCGTCGTCCTGTTCCTGTCGGCGGGACCGGCGGCCAGGGCACCGGGAAGCTGCTCCCGCGCGTAACCGAGGGCGGGGAGCCGCTCCTCCAGCCCCACGGCCACGGCCGGAACGCCCGGAGGGCGCTCCTCCAGCAGCCGGCGCCATGCCGGCAGGTTCCTGGTGCAGGCCGGACAGGTGGACTGGAAGTAGAGGAGCAGGGCGGGCCGGAAGCGGTCCAGCGCCGCCGTGTCGCCCGTGGCGAGCGAGACCAGGCCCAGGTCGCCCGGCACGGCCTCGCCGACCTCCACCACCCGGTGCGTCCGCCAGGCCGGCAGGAGGCGGTCGCGGACGAGGAGGGCGGCAGCCGCCGTCAGCAGGACCGCCGTGGCCGCGTTGAGCCATCGCTCGAATCCGATCCTCGTTCGTCCCATCTCCGCCCCCGTTCCGGCGTGCCGCTCGTGGTGGGTTCTGTTCGCGACTCACCGTGCCGGCCGCCCTCAACGCCCCTTCAATCGGACCGTCGCCGGCTGCCGCGCCTCCCGGGAGGATTGAGGGCGTCGTGACGCGGACGGCCCCCGTGCGTTCCGGGAAGGGACCCGGTCCGGGTCGCGAGCAGGGAAGGGAGAGACGTGGAGGCGGCGGGACGGAGGCCGGAGTCGGGGAGGACGGCGGCGGGGGAGCGGTGGCTCCGAGACGAGCTCGGTCGGGCCCGCCGGGTGCTCCGCCGCGTGTACGGCCACGCCGACTTCCGCCCCGAGCAGCGTCCCGTGGTGGCGGCCATGATCGAGGGCCGCGACCTGCTCGCCGTGCTTCCCACCGGAGCGGGGAAGTCCGTCTGCTTCCAGGTTCCCGCCCTGCTGGATCGACGGCTCACCGTGGTCGTCTCGCCGCTGGTGGCGCTGATGGACGACCAGGCCACCGGTCTCCGGCAGCGGGGTGTCCACGCCGTGGCCGCGGTTCACGGCGGGCTGTCGGGCCGGCACCGAAGCGAGGCCCTCGACGAGGCCGCGGAGGGGAAGATCAGGCTGCTCTACGTGGCGCCGGAGCGCCTGGGCTCCCGGCGACTGGAGGCCGCCCTGGGACGCCGGGAGCTGGGGCCGATCGTGGTGGACGAGGCCCACTGCATCAGCCAGTGGGGGCACGACTTCCGGCCGGCCTACCGCCGGATCGGCGAGTTCGCAGCGTCGGTGGGTGCGCCGGGACTCGCCGCGTTCACCGCCACGGCGACGCCGGCGGTCGAGCGCGACGTGGTCGAGTCGCTGGGGCTGCAAAGCCCGGCGCGGATCCGGTACCCCGTGGACCGCCCGAACCTGCTCTGGTCGGCCGGGCGCGCCGCCTCCCGGCGGGCGGGGATCGGGCGGCTCGCCCGGCTGGCCCGCCGATGCCCCGGGGCGGCGGTCCTCTACGTCGGCACCCGGCGCCGGTGCGTGCGGACGGCCGCGGCCCTCCGCCGCCTGGGCGTGGCCGCGGCCCCGTATCACGCGGGCCTCCCGGACCGGGACCGGCGGACGGTCCAGCGTGCCTTCCTCGCCGGACGGGTGCGGGCGGTGTGTGCCACCTCCGCCTTCGGCATGGGCATCGACCACGATTCGGTGCGGCTGGTGGCCCACCTGGGGATCCCCGGGTCGCTGGAGGCCTACGTGCAGGAGGCGGGACGCGCGGGGAGGGACGGGCGCCCGGCACGCTGTCACCTGGTCTCGGTGCCCGGCGAGGTCGAGCTGCAGGAGCGGCTGGCCTCCCGCCACTGGCCGTCCCCGGAAGCGGTGCGGACGGTGTGGCGGGCGATGCAGCCCGGGCGGCCCCTCCGTCCCCGGGAGGTGGCCCGCCGGTGCCGGACGGTGGGGCCCGGGGAGCGGGCGGGGGCGCTCCGCGTGCTGCGGCGGGCCGGCCTCCTGCGCCGGACCGGCGAAGGGCAGGAGAAGCGGCTCCTCCGGGCGCCGGATTGCCTGTGGCGCAGGGTGGACCTGGACGAGCTACGGCGCGGTCGGGAGCGCGCCCTGGGACGGATCGCTCGCGTGGCGGAGTACGCCGCCGCGTCGGGCTGTCGCCGCGCCGCCATCGCGCGCCACTTCGGGGATCCGGTCCCGCGGTCCTGCCGGCGGTGCGACGGATGCGCTCCGGCGGCGGGGGTGAGTTTCTGAGAGGCCGCGAGGTCCGTAAGATGACGCCCGGCCGTCCGGCCGATCCGCCGATCACCAACCAGGAACGCGGGACGATGATAGACACCGACCTGAGCATGTATCTCGAGGACCACCACCGCATGATGCGGGACATGGTCCGGGACTTCGCCGAGAGCGAGATCGCCCCGGTGGCCTCCGAGCACGACGAGAAGGAGGCCTTCCCCTGGGAGAACGCCGCCGCCATGGCCGAGCTGGGTCTGTTCGGCATCCCGATTCCCGAGGAGTACGGGGGGTCGGGCATGGACCTGCTGGCCGCCGTGGTCGCCGTGGAGGAGCTGGCCCGGGTGGACGCGAGCCACTCCATCACCGTGGGAGCCCACCTGTCGCTGGCCTGTGAGCCGATCCTCCGCTGGGGGACCGAAGAGCAGAAGGAGAGGTATCTCCAGCCCCTGGCCAGCGGTCAGGCCCTGGGCGGATTCGGCCTCACCGAGCCCGACGCCGGGTCGGACGCCGGAGGCACGAAGACGAAGGCGGAGAGGACCGACGACGGCTATCGGCTGAACGGACAGAAGACCTTCATCACCCACGGCGGCGTCGGGGAAGTCTTCATCGTCGCCGCCCGCACCTCCCCCGGCGACAGCTCGGAGGGGATCTCCGCCTTCCTCCTGAACAAGGAGACGTGCGAGCCGGAGCGCGCCCGGGAGCTCGGCTTCGGACACGCCGGGAGCCTCGAGCCCATGGAGGGCTTCACCTCCGGCGACAAGCTGGAGAAGCTGGGCTGGAACGCCTCGGACACCCGCGAGCTGATCCTCCAGGACGTCGAGGTGCCGGCGGACAACCTCCTGGGGGAGGAGGACCGCGGCTTCCGGATCTTCCTGGACACCCTGGACGGCGGCCGGATCGGCATGGCCGCCCACGCCCTGGGGATCGCGCAGGGGGCGTTCGAGAAGGCGGCCCGCTACACGGACGAGCGGGAGCAGTTCGACCAGAGGATCAACGACTTCCAGGGCGTCCAGTTCATGCTGTCGGAGATGGCGACGAAGATCCACGCCGCGCGTCTGATGACGTACCACGCGGCGCGGCTGCGGATGGAGGGCGAGGAGCACAAGAAGGAGGCCTCCATGGCCAAGCTCCACGCCTCGGAGACGGCGATGGACGTCACGACCCGCGCCGTCCAGCTCCACGGCGGATACGGCTACACCCGCGAGTACGACGTGGAGCGGATGATGCGCGATGCGAAGATCACGGAGATCGGAGAGGGAACGAGCGAGATCCAGAAGATCGTCATCGCCCGGGAGCTCCTGAACGAGCTCCGGGGGTAGGGGCCGCGACGGTGCCCCTGCGGCGGAGACGGGTCCGCGGCGCCCGCGTCGGCGACGCGTCACGGCCCCGGCCGCCCCGATCGCTGGACGTTCGTCTCGCTCGTACCCGCCGGGCCGCGTGAGCGGCGCGGACGCGAGACACTCAGCCTCAAACAGCTCCCGCTGTCCGGCCGGTGGCCGGGCGGTGGGCCGGACGCGAGCATGAACCGAAAAATCCTGATCAACGCCGTGGGCCACGAGACCCGCGTGGCCATCCTCGAGGACGGCCAGCTCGTCGAGCTCATGTACGAGCGGCCCGAGACCCGCCGCATGGTGGGCGACATCTATCTGGGCCGGGTGGAGGCGGTGCTGCCGGGCATCCAGGCCGCCTTCGTGGACATCGGCACCGAGAAGGCCGGGTTCCTCCACGCCTCCGACATCGCCGAGCCCGACCGGGACGACGACTCCGGCGGCTACACGCCGATCCAGGACCTGGTGGAGCAGGGCGACGAGATCCTGGTGCAGATCACCAAGGAGCCCATCGGCACGAAGGGGCCCCGGGTCACCAACGAGGTGAGCATCCCCGGCCGCTTCCTGGTGTGGATGCCCTACGGGGACCGGGTCGGGGTGAGCCGGAAGATCGACGACGAGGGCGAGCGCGACCGGCTCCGCGACATGGCCCGCGAGCTCCTGGACGACGGTCCGGGGGGCGTGATCGTCCGGACGGTGGGCGAGGAGCTCACCCGCGAGACCTTCGAGCAGGAGCTCCGGACCCTCCAGGGCACCTGGGAGAAGATCCAGGAGCGGGCCGAGGGGATGAGCGCCCCGTCGATGGTCTACGAGGAGGCCAAGCTCATCTCCGGGATCATCCGGGACGTGTTCAGCGAGCAGGTGGACCTGCTGACGGTGGACTCCCCGGAGCTGGCCCACGAGATCAAGTCCTACCTGGGCCAGGTGAACCCGGACCTCGTGAACCGGGTGCAGGTCTACCGCAAGGACGTACCGATCTTCGACGACTACGGCATCGAGGAGGAGATCCGGGGCGCCTTCCGGCGGAAGGTGGGGCTGGCCTCCGGGGGCCACATCATCATCGAGTCCACCGAGGCCCTCGTCGCGGTGGACGTGAACACCGGCCGCTACACCGGCAAGAAGGATCCCGAGGAGACGATCCTCCGGACGAACCTGGACGCCGCCAAGGAGATCTCGCGCCAGCTCCGTCTCCGCGACATCGGTGGAATCATCGTCTGTGATTTCATCGACATGGAGAAGGAGGAGTACCGGGACCGGGTCCAGAACGAGATGAAGACCTGGCTGGGTCGGGACCGGGCGCGCACCAAGGTGTTCGGGATCTCCGAGCTGGGGCTCCTGGAGATGAGCCGGCAGCGGGTGCGGCCGAACCTCTACCAGGCCATGACCGAGCGCTGCCCCTCCTGCGAGGGCACGGGGCGCGTCCTGGCGCCGGAGACCCTGGTCCGGCGCATCGAGCGGGCGGTCCGGCGCGCGGCGTCGAAGGGCGAGGACCGCAAGCTCACGATCCGCGTCCATCCCGAGGTGGCCCTGTATCTGCTGGAGGACGAGCGGGGCTTCCTGGGCCGGATGAAGGAGGAGGCGGGCATCCAGCTGGACGTCCGGGACGATCCGCTCATGCCCATGGGGGAGTACCGTCTCCTGGCGGCCCCCTCCGACCAGGACGTGACCAGCCGCTACGCCGTGGCGTGATCCCGGCCGCCCGGAGCCCGTGGCCCGACTCCTGCATTGACAGGGGGCGCCGGCGAGCGTAAGGTAGCGGGCCGCTGACGCCCCGGGCTCCCGTCCCGGACGCGGCGCCCCAGCGATCGCCACAGCCGGGCTCTCCGGCGGCACGACGAGGTACCGAGCGACCGTTCGACGACCACCGAGATTCCCCAGACGGCCGAACAAGTCATGTACGCGATCTTCCGCGCGAAAGGAAAGCAGTTCCGGGCCGAGCCGGACAAGACGATCCGGATCCCGAGCCTGGACGCCGAGCCCGGCGACACCGTGACCTTCGACGAGATCCTCCTCGCCGAGGAGAACGGCGACGTCCACGTGGGCCGCCCCACCCTGCACGGAGGAGCCGTGTCGGCGGAGGTGGTGGAGCACGGCAAGGGCGACAAGATCATCGTCTTCAAGCGGAAGAAGCGGAAGAACTACCGCCGCAAGTACGGCCACCGCCAGCCGTACACGGAGATCCGGGTCGTGGACATCGACCTGGGCGAGCCGGGCGAGGCCGGCCCCGCGCCGGAGACCGCCGAGGAGGTGGCGCCGGAAGAGGCGCCGGAGCCGACCGCCGCCGAGGAGGCCGGGGAAGAGGCGGAGGAGGCCGCGGCCGACGAGGTGGACATCACCGACGCCGCCGAGGAGCTGGCCGACGAGCACGGCATCGACGTCGCGACCATCGACGGCACCGGCAAGGGCGGGCGAGTGCTCAAGTCCGACGTGCAGGACGCCGTCGACGCGCAGGAAGCCGACGAGGCGGAAGAGGAGGACGAGGCGGAGCCGGTCCGGGCCGAGGAGGAGCAGGGGCTCGCGGCCGAGGACGTGGACATCACCGACGCCGCCCGGGAGCTGGCCGACGAGCACGGCATCGACATCACGACCATCGACGGCACCGGCAAGGACGGGCGGGTTCTCAAGTCCGACGTGCAGGACGCCGTCGACGCCCAGGCGGGGAGCGAGGAGTAGAGGGACGACCGGCGCCTCCCGGGGGAGCTCCCGGGAACAGCGACGGGGCTCGCCGGTACCGCCAACCGGCGAGTCGGCCGGACCACGGGAGGTGCGAGCACTCCCGACGCCGGCGACGCGAGCGAAGAGACGCATCACCGACCGCGAGGACACGATGGCTCACAAGAAGGGCGCAGGCTCCACTCAGAACGTCCACGACAGCAATCCCCAGTACCGGGGCATCAAGATGTACGGGGGCGAGCGGGCCCGGCCGGGCAACATCATCGTCCGCCAGTGCGGGACGAAGATCCACCCCGGCATCAACGTGGACCGCGGCAAGGACGACACCCTGTTCGCCACCGAGAATGGCGTCGTGACGTTCACGAGGCGCGGCGGCGGGCGGAAGTTCGTCAGCGTGGTGCCGGACGAGGCCTGAGCGACCCGGCCGGCCGCCGGCGTCGTCGGCAGCCGGCAGGACAGAGCACCGAGCGAGTGGACGAGCCCCGGCCCCAGCGGCCGGGGCTTTCGTCGTCGAAGGTTCAACGTCGGAGAGGAACGTCGATGCGAGTACCCGAGGCCCTGGGGGCGGGCCTGGTGGAGCTGGGCGTGGATCACGTCTTCGGCGTCGTCGGGAGCGGCAACTTCGAGGTCACGAACGCCCTGGAGGCCGCCGGCGCCCGTTTCGTGGCCGCCCGCCACGAGTGCGGGGCCGTGTGCATGGCCGACGGCTACGCCCGCGTCACGGGCCGCGTGGGCGTGGCCACGGTCCACCAGGGCCCGGGCCTCACCAACGCCGCCACCGGGCTCACGGAGGCCGCCAAGGCGCGCACGCCCCTGCTCCTCCTCGCCGGCGACACCTCCGCCGGAGCCGTGCGCTCCAACTTCCGCATCGACCAGGACGACCTGGCGGAGTCGGTGGAGGCCGTGCCGGAGCGGGTCCACTCGCCGGAGAGCGCCATGGAGGACCTGGCCCGGGCTCACCGCCGGGCCGTCCGGGACCGACGTGCGGTGGTGCTGAACCTCCCGCTGGACGTGCAGTCCGGCCGGGTACCCGACGGGGCCGAGCTCCCGCCCTCGCCGTCCCTCCGCCCGCCGCCCCCCGGTGAGGAGGCGGTCCGGGAGGTGGCGGACCTGGTAGAGCGGGCCGAGCGTCCGGCCATCGTCGCCGGACGGGGCGCCGTGCTCTCCGGCGCCGGGGAGAGCCTGGAGGAGCTGGGCCGGCGGATCGGGGCCGTCCTGGCCACCTCCGCCAACGGAAACGGCCTGTTCGCCGACAGCCCGTACGCCGTCGGCATCTCCGGAGGGTTCGCCTCGCCGACGGCCGCGGAGCTCCTGGAGGAGGCCGACCTCCTGCTGGCCTTCGGCGCCTCGCTCAACATGTGGACCACGCGGCACGGTACCTTCGCCGGCCCGGACACGGCGGTGGTCCAGGTGGACGTGGAGCCCGCGGCCATCGGGGCCGAGCGGCCGGTGGACGCCGGGATCGTGGCCGACGCCGATCGGACCGCTCGTGCCCTGACGGCCGAGCTGGACCGACGCGGGCACGACGCAACGGGATTCCGGGGCGAGGGGCTCGAGGACCGGATCGCCGCCGGACGCTGGAAGGAGGAGCCCTACGAGGACGAGTCCACCGCCCGCACCGTGGACCCCCGGACGCTCTCCGTCGCCCTGGACGAGCTGCTGCCCGAGGAGCGGACCCTGGCCGTGGACTCCGGCCACTTCATGGGATGGCCGGCCATGTACCTGGACGTCCCGGACCCGGCCGGCTTCGTCTTCAACCAGTCCTACCAGTCGGTGGGGCTGGGGCTCGGAGCGGCCATCGGCGCCGCGGTGGCCCGCCCGGACCGGATCACCGTGGCGGCGCTGGGCGACGGCGGCGCCTTCATGGCCCTGGGAGAGCTGGACACCGCCGCGCGCCTCGACCTGCCGCTTCTGGCGGTGGTCTACAACGATTCCGCGTACGGGGCCGAGGTGCACCACTTCGGGCCCCACGGCGATCCGGTGGACATCGTCCAGTTCCCGGACAGCGACTTCGCGGCCCTGGGCCGGGCCGCCGGCTGCCGGGGCGTCACCGTGCGCTCCCGCGACGACCTGGCCCCCGTGGCCGACTGGGCCGGGGAGCCGGACGGCCCCCTGGTCGTGGACGCGAAGGTCACCCCGGACGTCGTCGCCGGGTGGCTGGAGGACGCCTTCCGAGCCCACTGATCGACGCGACACTCGAACGCAGCCCGGAGGAGACCGCATGAGCACGCTGGCCGACCTCGCCGCAGGCATGAGCGACGGCTCCGTGGAGGTGGTGGACCTGACCGCCCCGCTGAGCGAGGAGACACCCGTCATCCAGCTCCCGGAGCCCCTGGCCAACACCCCGGGGCTGAGAATCGAGGAGCTGAGCCGGTACGACGACCGGGGGCCGGCCTGGTACTGGAACGTCCTGCACGTGGGCGAGCACGCCGGGACCCACTTCGACGCCCCCGTGCACTGGGTCACCGGCGAGGACGGCCCCGACGTCTCCGAAGTGCCGGCCGAGGACCTGGTGGGGCCCGCGGCGGTCATCGACATGAGCCGGGAGGTGGAGGAGGACCCCGACTTCCTGCTGGAGGTGGAGCACGTCCGCCGGTGGGAGGAGGAGCACGGCTCGCTGCCCGAGGGAGGCTGGCTCCTCTACCGGACCGGATGGGACGCCCGCTCGGAGGACGAGGAGGCCTTCCTCAACGTCGACGGGGACGGCGTCTCACACACCCCCGGCATCTCGGTGGAGTGCGCCCGCTGGCTGGCCCAGGAGGCACCGATCGTCGGCCTGGGCGTCGAGACGGTGGGCACGGACGCCGGGGCCGCGGCGGACTTCGACCCGCCGTTCCCCGTGCACTCTTTCCTCCTCGGGGCGGAGAAGTACGGCGTCACGCAGCTCCAGAATCTCGACCGGTTGCCGCCGACGGGGAGCATCGTGATGGTGGCACCGCTGCCCGTGGAGGACGGGTCGGGCAGCCCGTGCCGGGTTCTCGCACTGACGACACACTGAGGAGGAGAAGATGGTCGCTGCAGTGGTGATGATCGACTGCGTACGGGACGCGATCCCCGACGTGGCGAAGGAGGTCGCCGGCATCGAGGGCGTCGCCGAGACGTACTCGGTCTCCGGCAAGCGCGACGTGGTCGCCATCGTCCGCGTCACCGAGTGGGAGCGGATCGCGGAGGTCGTGACCGAGGGCATCGCCGACGTGGACGGCATCGAGGACACGGAGACCATGGTGGCCTTCCGGGTCCACTCCGACCGCGAGCTGGCGGCGGCCTACGAGGGGTTCTAGCAGACCATCCGGCGGGGACGGTGCCGCGCATCCCCGGGAGACCGACCGGGGGACCGGCCCTCCCGGGGCGCTACCGCCCCTCGAACTCCGCCTCCCGCTTCTCCAGGAAGGCGCTGACCCCCTCCTCCTTGTCGTCGGTGGAGAAGAGGAGGCTGAACCAGCCGCGCTCGAACTTGAGGCCCTGGTCCAGGGGCATCCGGCGGGAGGCCAGGATCGACTCCTTGGCGGCCTGCAGCGCCACCGGGCTCTTGTCGCCGATGGTCCGGGCCAGCTCCATGGACTCCTCCCGGAGCCGCTCGTCCTCGGTGACCTGGTCGACGAGACCGATCTCGCCGGCCCGCTCCGCGCTGATCTGCTCGCCGGTGAGCACCATCCGCATGGCCTGTCCCTCGCCCACCAGGCGCGGCAGCCGCTGGGTCCCGCCGCCGCCGGGGATGATCCCCAGGTTGATCTCGGGCTGACCGAGGCGGGCGGACTCCGCCGCCACCCGGATGTCGCACGCCATGGCCAGCTCGCACCCTCCGCCGAGGCAGTAGCCGTTGATCATGGCGATCACCGGCTTCGGGAACTCCTCGACGCGGGAGTAGATGTCGCCGGCCTGCATGCTCCGGTACTGCTCCACGGGACGGGCGTCCCTGAACTCGCCGATGTCCGCCCCGGCGACGAAGGCCTTGTCGCCGGCCCCGGTGAGGACCACGACGCGGACGTCGTCGTCCTCCTTCAGCTCGTCCAGCGCCCCCGTGATGGCGCACCGCACCTCGCCGTTCAGGGCGTTCATCTTGTCCGGGCGGTTCACCGTGAGCAGCGCCACGTGACCGTCCAGCTTCTCCGTCGTCAGCACGTCGCTCATCGTCTGTCTCCTCGGTCCGACGTCGTCGTTCGCTCGCGTCTCTCCGTCGCTGCCGTCACCACTGGTAGAAGCCCTCGCCGCTCTTCCTCCCGAGCCGGCCCTCCTCGACCATCTCCACCAGCAGCTCCGGCGGTTCGAAGCGGTCCCCCTCCAGCTCGCTGTCCAGGTAGCGCGCGATCTCCAGGCGCGTGTCCAGGCCCACCAGGTCGGTGAGCCGGAGGGGACCGATGGGGTGGTTGTAGCCGAGCTCCATGGCCTGATCGATGTCCTCGGCCGACGCCACGCCCTCCTGGAGCATCCGGATCGCCTCGAGCCCCAGGACCACGCCCAGGCGCGAGGAGGCGAACCCCGGGGAGTCGCAGACCACGATGGGCGTCTTGTCGGCCTCGCGGGCCAGGGCCACGGCGCGGGCCACCTGCCGCGGGTCGCTCTCGTCGCCGCGCACCACCTCCACCAGGTCCATGATGTGGACCGGGTTGAAGAAGTGGGTGCCCACGACCCGCTCCCGCGGTTCCAGGGCCGCGGCCAGGTCGGTGATCGAGAGCGAGGAGGTGTTGCTGGCCAGCAGCGCGTCGTCCGCGGCGTGGGCGGCGGCCTCGGCCAGCACCTCCTGCTTCAGCTCCAGGTCCTCGGGCACCGCCTCGATGACCACGGCGGCCCCGGCGGCCGCCTCCGACACCGTGCTGCAGGTGGTGAGCCGGGAGAGGGCGCCGTCGCGCGTCATCGGCGCCACCTTCTCCAGCTCCACGCCCTGCTCCAGGTTGTCGCGGATCCGGGCCACCGCGTGCTCGAGGGCCTCGGGGTCCACGTCCTGCAGGCGGACGGGATGGCCCGCCATCGCCATCAGCTGCGCGATGCCGTGCCCCATCGTCCCGGCGCCCAGGACGGCCACCAGCCCCTCGGGCGCCGGCTCGTCCTCCGGCAGGTCCTCGGTGGCCGGGCACTCTTCGAGCACGCCGGCGAAGGAGGTGGGGCGGGGGGATTCCCCGGTCTCGCCGTCATCCATCGATCTGATCCTCCGGTGGCTCTGACCAGTCCAGCGGGCGGCGGCGCATGACCTCGACGGCCCGGAAGCCGAGCTCGTCGGCGATCTCGTTGGCCAGCACGTTGTCGGCCCCGGTGAACATCCGGAGCTCGGTCAGCTCCAGCTCCCGGGCCCAGCGGAAGGCGGCGGAGAGGAGCCGCTTCAGGTTGCCCCGCTTCCGGGCGTCGGGCCGGACGTAGGGCGTCTGCAGCCGCGCGTACTGCGGGGGCTGGAAGTAGGGAAGGTTGTCCTCGACGAAGCAGGTGAGCATGCCGTCCAGGCCGCCGTCCTTGCGGGCGATCACGAAGACCGCCGACTCCTCGCCGCCGATGTGGCGCCGGAAGAACTCCTTCCGCTCCGCCAGGGCGTCGGGCGCCGGGCGGTAGGCCGGGTTGTCCCGGTGCGCCCGGATGTAGTGGCTCCACAGGGCCACGACCTCCTCGAGGTCGGCCTCCGTGGCCCGACGCACCTCCGTCTCGTCGTTCATCGCGTTCCGTTCGCTCATGTCCCGAATTCGGGGTCGCGCTTCTCCAGGAAGGCCCGGACGCCCTCGCGGGCGTCCGGAGACTCGAAGCAGCGGGTCTGCGCCTCGAGCTCGTAGTCCAGCATCTCCTCCAGCGAGGCGTCCAGGCTCCGGCGCACGGCCCGCTTCGCCAGGCGGAGCGGCAGGGCCGGCTTCTCGACCAGCCGTCCGGCCAGCTCCTCGACTTCCGTCCGCAGCTCGTCGTCGGCCACGACGCGGTTGACCAGCCCGATGCGCTCCGCCTCACGGGCCTCCACCATCTCGCCGGTGAAGATCAGCTCCGCGGCCTTCGCCGGGCCGACCAGGCGGGGGAGAAAGTACGTGCCGCCCCAGTCCGGGTGCAGGCCGATGCGGTTGAAGGTCTGTCCGATGCTGGCGCTCTCGGCGGCGATCCTCAGGTCACAGGAGAGGGCCAGGTTCGCCCCGCCGCCGGCCGCCGGGCCGTTCAGCGCGGCGATCACCGGCTTCGGCATCTCCACCACCGCCGTCACCACCCGGCGGCCGGCGTCCACCAGGGCCCGCGCCTCCTCCAGCCGCTGGCCCTCGATGAGTTCGGACAGATAGCGGACGTCGGCGCCGGCGGCGAAGGCCCGCCCCCGGCCCGTCACGACCACCACGCGGGCCTCGTCGTCGGCTCCGAGCCGCTCCAGTCCGTCGGCGATCTCGTCCCGCATGTCGCCGTGGAAGGCGTTCAGCTTCTCGGGCCGGTTCAGGGTGAGGCGGCCCACGCCGTCCTCCACCGAGACCAGGACCCGGGGCTCCTCCCCGGCAGCCCCGGACTCCCCCGTCGTCCCGTCGCCGGCGGCCGGGCTCACGTCGTCCCCTCGCGGTGGACGACCGAGGCGATGCCCTGTCCCACGCCGATGCACATGGTCACCAGGCCGGTGTCGGCCCCGCGTCGTCCCATCTCGTGCACCAGGGTGGTGAGCAGCCGGGCCCCGGTGCACCCCAGGGGATGGCCCAGGGCGATGGCCCCGCCGTTCACGTTCACCCGCTCCGGGTCCAGGCCCAGCTCGTCGATGCACGGGAGCGCCTGGGCGGCGAAGGCCTCGTTCAGCTCCACCAGGTCCAGGTCGCCGGCCTCCAGCCCGGCCCGGTCCAGGGCCTTGCGGGTCGCGGGGATGGGGCCGAGGCCCATGCAGGAGGGGTCGACGCCGGCCACGGCGGATCTCCCCACCCGTGCCATCGGCTCCAGCCCCAGCTCGCCGGCGGCGCGGCGGCTGGTCACCAGCAGGGCCGCCGCCCCGTCGTTGATCCCGGACGAGGTGCCCGCGGTCACGGTGCCGTCCTCGCGGAAGGCCGGCGGCAGCCGGGTCAGGCCCTCCGCCGTCACGCTCGGGCGCGGGTGCTCGTCCTTCTCCACGGTGACCGTCTCCCCGTCCGGGCCCGGCGCCTCCACGGGCACGATCTCGTCCTGGAAGCGGTCCTCCTCCAGGGCCCGGGCCGCCCGGCGCTGGCTCTCGGCGGCGAAGGCCTCCTGCTCCTCGCGGCTCACTCCGTACCGGTCGGCCACCACCTCGGCGGTCTCGCCCAGCCCCACGGTCCACTCCTCGGGCATCTCCGGGTTGGTGAAGCGCCACCCGACGGTGGTGTCCTCGGTGTCGGGGGAGGTCCGCGGGAAGCCGCGCTCGGGCTTGAGCGTCACCCAGGGGGCGCGGGACATGCTCTCCACGCCGCCGGCGACGAAGACCTCGCCCTCGCCGCACCGGATCGATTGCCCGGCGCTGACCACGGCCTGCAGGCCGGAGCCGCAGAGACGGTTCACGGTCTGCCCGGCGACCTCCACCGGGAGGCCGGCCAGGAGGGCGGACATCCGGGCCACGTTGCGGTTGTCCTCGCCCGCCTGGTTCGTGCACCCCATGACCACGTCCTCCACCCGGTCGGGCGGGACGCCGGTGCGCTCCACCAGCGCCTCGATGGCCCGGGCCAGCAGGTCGTCCGGGCGGACGCGGGCCAGGGCGCCGCCGTGTCGCCCCACGGGGGTACGGACGGCGTCGACGACGACCGGATCCAGCGGTCCGTCCGCCCCCTCCCGGCTCAGTCCAGGTTCACCCATACGCTCTTCGTCTGGGTGTATTCGTCCAGGGCCTGCTTCCCGAGCTCGCGGCCGAACCCGGACTGCTTGTAGCCGCCGAAGGGGGACGCGCTGTCGTAGCGGTTGTAGGTGTTCACCCACACCGTGCCCGCCTGCACGTCCCGGGCGAAGCGGTGCGCCTTCCCCACGTCGCGTGTCCACACGCCGGCGGCCAGCCCGTAGATGGTCTGGTTGGCCTGCTCGACGGCGTTCTCCAGTCCGTCGAAGGTCAGGGTGGCCAGCACCGGCCCGAAGATCTCCTCCCGGGCGATGGTCATCTCGGGGTCCACGTCGTCGAAGATCGTGGCCTCGACGAAGTAGCCGGTCCCGTCGACGGAGGTGGTCCCGCCGCCGGCCACCAGGCGGGCGCCATCGTCGCGTCCGGCCTCGATGTACTTCATCACCCGATCCCGCTGCTCCGCGGAGACCAGGGGGCCGAGCCGCGTGCCCGCCTCGGTGGGGTCGCCGGGCTTCATCTTCTCGGTCCGCTCCAGGAGCCGTTCCATGAACTCGTCGTGGATCGACTCCTCCAGGTACAGGCGGGAGCCCGCGGCACAGACCTCCCCCTTGCCGTAGAAGATGCCGGTGGTGGCGCCGCGGACGGCGGCCTCCACGTCGGCGTCGGCGAAGACCACGTTCGGCGACTTGCCGCCCAGCTCCAGGTGGACCTCGGTCAGGTTCTCGGCCGCCGACCGCATCACCTTCTTACCCGTTTCCACCGAGCCGGTGAAGGAGATCTTGTCCACGTACGGGTGCTCCACCAGCGCCTGGCCCGTGGGCTCGCCGCGGCCCGGAATCACGTTCAGCACGCCGGGCGGGAAGCCGGCCTCCAGGGCCAGCTCCCCGAGCTTGAGGGCCGTGAGCGGCGTCTGCTCCGCGGGCTTCAGCACCACCGAGTTCCCGCAGGCGAGCGCCGGAGCCACCTTCCAGGAGGCCAGCGATAGCGGGTAGTTCCACGGGACGATGGCTCCCACCACGCCCAGGGGCTCCCGCCTCGTGTAATTCAGGAAGGGGCCGGAGACGGGAATCGTCTTCCCGCCCACCTTGTCGGCCCACCCGGCGAAGTAGCGGTAGTTCTCGATCACCGACGGGAGGTCGACGCGGGAGGACTCGAAGGAGGGCTTGCCGTTGTCCCGCGTCTCGATTTCGGCCAGCTCCGACGCCCGCTCCTCGATGAGGTCGGCGAGCCGGTTCAGGAGTCGCGCGCGGTGGTGCGGGTCCATGCCCCGCCACTCGTCGCTCTCGAAGGCCTCCCGGGCCGACCGGACGGCGTCGTCCACCTGGTCCGGTCCGGCCTCCGCCACCTCGGCGATGGTCTCCTCGGTGAACGGGTTCACGTCCTCGAAGCGGCCGGCCCCGTCGACCCACTCGCCGCCGATCAGGAGATCGGTCCTGAGCTCCATGGCGACCTCCTCAGGAACCGGAGAACTCGGCGTCGCGCTTCTCCAGATACGCGCTCAGGCCCTCGTCGGCGTCGGCCGACTGGAAGAGCTGCTGCTGCAGCTCCCGCTCGATGGCCAGGCCCTCGGAGAAGGGGACCTCGCAGCCGCTGCACACGGCGCGCTTGATGCCCCCCACCGCCTTCGACGCCTTGTTCGGCGGGGTGAAGCCGCGGGCGTAGTCCATGACCTGGTCCAGGAAGTCGTCGCCCTCGAAGACCTTGTTGAGCAGGCCGAGCTCCTCGCCCCGGTCGAAGCCGAAGGTGTCGCCCTCGGCCATGATCTCCACGGCCTTCGAGCGGCCGAGGATCCGGCCCAGGCGCTGCGTTCCGCCGGTGCCCGGCAGCACCCCCAGGTTCACCTCGGGGAAGCCCATGGCCCCGGCGTCCTTCTTCGCGATTCGGAGGTCGGCGGCCAGGGCGATCTCCAGCCCGCCGCCGACGGTGTGGCCGTTCAGGGCGGCGATGACGAGCATGGGGCTCTGCTCCAGCCGGTTCAGGGTCTCGTTGGCGTGGAGACAGAAGTAGTACTTGAAGTGCGGATCCGACTCGTCGAGCATCTGGATGTTGGCCCCGGCGGAGAAGAACTTGTCCCCGGCGCCGCGGAGAACCAGGACGTGGACGTCCTCGTCGAAGCGGGCGTCGAGGATCGCCTCGTCCATCTGGCGCATCATCTCGTAGGTGTAGGTGTTGGCAGGAGGATCGTCCATCGTGATGATCCCCACGCCGTCGTCGACTTCGTAGTGGATGAGCTCGTCCGCCATGGTGGGCTCCTCTCTGTGTCCGAGTCGTGGCGCCGATCGCGGGCGGAGGACGACGACAGCGGTCCGGTCCCGGTGCGGTCGTCGTGCCCGTGCCTCGGGCTCCGGCAACGTGCGCGGAAGGAGCAAAGTATCCCTTCCGAACTCGCGTCCACAAGCAGACAGCCGGTCGGCGGCCCGCCCGGCGAGTCCTCAATCAGGAAGGTGGAGCAGGATGGAGATCACGGTTCTGGGTGAGACGGAGCTGGTCGTCACGAACAGCGGCGCCGGGCTGACCGTCCGGGAAGAGGAGGGAGGGCGCTTCGGGCCGCTGCCGATGATGGCCGCGTCGCTGGGCACCTGTACCCTGTCGGTGCTCCTGAGCTGGGCGGAGAACGCCGACCTCGACCCCTCCGAGCTGGAGGTGGTCGTACGGTGGGAGTACGTGGACGACCCCTACCGCGTCGGGAGCTACGAACAGGAGATCCGCTGGCCGGGGCTCCCGGAGGATCGGTTCACGGCCGCCCGGCGCGTGGCCGACCAGTGCACGGTGCACCACACCCTGGAGCACCCGCCGGAGATGACCACGCGGGTGGCGGGCGACGGCGAGGACGGGGCGGACGGGGACGAGTAAGGCCCCCGCGGGCGGCCCGTCGCGGGGGCGGCGATCCGCCGGTGGTGCCCGGCCGTCAGCCCCCCGGCTCCCGACCGACACGGCCCGGGTCCACGGCCCGGCCCTCGGGCCCCAGGTCGGGCTCCTCCCGCAGGTCGCTCCACAGGTACGCGGCCGTGCCGCCCAGGGCGATGACCGCGAAGCCGAACCACTGGACCGCGTACCAGAAGTGCGGGCCGGGGTCCGGGGACGGCGCGGCCAGGACCTCCGGCAGGCGATCCTCCTCCCCGCCGGCTCTCCGTCGCTCGCCGCGCCCCTCCTCCGCCGTCCGCTGCACGTAGAGCGGAGCCACGGGGTACGGGAGCGAGTCCGCGAGGGCGGCCACGTCCACGTGGCTCGCCACCAGGTGCGGCTCCCCGTCCACCGAGTCCCGGGTGACGCCGGCTTCCTGTTCGGTGACGCTCGGAAGCAGGACGCCGGTCACCGAGACCGCGGAGTCGGGCCCGCTCGACGGCCTGCCCCGGGACAGGGGGGCGTGGACACCGTCGGCTGCGGGAATCCATCCGCGGACCACCAGGAGCGCCGGGGCCCCGTCGCGGCGGAGAGGGGTCACCACGTAGACGCCGGGCGTGCCGCCGTGGGCCCGGCCGCGGAGCACGATCTCGCGGCCGTAGTCGTACCGGCCCCCGACCCGAACCCGCCGCCAGGCCAGGGAGTCGGACGCCAGCGTCGTCGACGCGGCGTCCAGCGCCGGCGCCGACAGCCGGGAGCGGAGCGTGTCGTTCCGCGCCTGGCGCTGGCCGTGACGGTCGGCCTGCCACAGCCCCAGGCCGGAGAAGAGGCCGGCCGCGCCGAGGGCCACGGCCAGCAGGATCCAGTGTCGGGTCTCGAGTCGGTGGAATCGGTTCACGGGGGCGGGAAACTCCGCCGCGTCCCTCGATGCGGCAACCGTCCCTGTCGCCGCCCGCGGGCCGGCTCCATCTTGGCCGTCCGCGGACGGGCTCGAATCGAGGCGGTGCGCCGGACAGGGAGAGGAGAGGCGACGTGGCCGAGGCCAGGGGACCGGTGGGACCGGACGAGGCGTACGACATCCTGCGGGCGCTCAGCTCGCCGCTGGTGGCCATCACGACCCGCCGCGGCGACCGGGTGAACGGCATGATCGCCAACAGCGCGCTGCGCGCCTCCCTCGTCCCCGGCCGCCAGCGGGTGGCCAACTACGTCTTCAAGAAGCACCTGACCCACGAGCTCCTCGTGGAGACCGGCCGGTACGTGCTGCACCTCCTGGCCCGGGACCAGTGGGACGTGATCCGCGCCCTGGGCTTCGAGTCCGGTCGGGAGCGCGACAAGATCGAGGACGTGCCGCATGGCTTCACGGACACCTGGCAGCTGCCCGTCCTCGAGGGCTGTGTGGCATGGATGCGGTGCGAGGTGGCCAACGTGATGGACACCGGCGCGTCGACCTTCTTCATGGGCGACATCCGCGAGGTGCACCGGGGGAGCGGGGACGAGGTGATGGACAGCGCGTACTTCCGCGAGAATGCCCCCGACGCGTGGGAGGAGCCCTACCGGCGAAACCTGCGGGAGACGCAGGAGCAGGCCCGCCGGATGCAGGGAGAGATCGACGACCGCCCGTGGCGGCGGCTGAGGCGCTTCGGCGCGGACGGGGAGGGGACTGAGGGCGGCCCGTGACGGGCCGGGGGGCGGACGGATCGTCCGCCCCTTGACCGCGGGCGGCTCCGGTGCCTTCGTAGGAGACCCCGCCCGCCCGGGTCTTCGGTGGCGCGGCGGGCGGTACGGTCTCGAGCCGGGGTGGCGGAACTGGCATACGCAGCGGACTTAAAATCCGCCGGCCTTCGGGCCATGTGGGTTCAAATCCCGCCCCCGGCACTGATGTCGGGTTCGCTATGACCCGGATCCCGCCGCTCTCCGTCGTTGCGCGGCCGATCGGGGCGACGCCCCGTCCTCACGATCCACGTTCCCGGCCTCGCGGCTGGGGAGCCCCAGCTGCAGAGCGCGGGTGACGACTTCCGGGTCGAACTGCTCGCCCGCATTCTCCTCGAGCTCCTCTGCGACGACCGACGGCGGCAGCGGCGCCTGATAGGACCGCTCACTGCGCATGGCGTCGATCGCGTCGACGACACTGATGATGCGAGCCGGCAGTGGGATCTCCTCTCCCGCCAGGCCGTCCGGGTAGCCCGCGCCGTCCCAGCGCTCGTGATGGTGGCGTACGCCTCCGAGCACTTCGTCGTCCAGCGCCCGAACCTCCGACAGCAGCTCCTCGCCCCGGATGGGGTGCTGTTCGATCAGTTCCCGCTGCTCCTCGCTGAGAGGACCGTCCTTGGTGAGCACACCCTGAAAGATCATCTCCAGCTTTCCGATGTCGTGCAGCAGGGCGGCGTATTCGACCACCTCCACCTCGGAGGCGCCGAGGTCCAGGACCTCTGCGATTTCCCGACAGCGCCGCGCCACGCGCACGGAGTGACCCGAGGTGTAGGGATCCTGCTTCTCGAGCAGGGTGACGAGCATGCCCACCAGATCCCAGAGGACCTCGTGCAGGTGGGTCTGAACGGTCGTGAAGACGTGGGCCGCGACCAGCGGCAGGCCGAGCAGGGGCAGGGCGAGGGCCCCCCAGTCCAGGTACAGGTGGACCACCAGGAACGTGAGCACGGCGACGCCAAGGTCGACGGCGATGTTCAGCTCGTCGCGGACCTTCTTCCAGCTGAGCCACCATTCGTCCTCTCCGGTGGCCGTGATGATCGAGGCGTACGCAACCGTGTTGACCGCGAAGAAGGTCACCGTGGCGGCCAGGTACGCCACGAACGTCGGGGCGGGGCGCAGCTCGGCGCCGGATCCCACCGCCCCCCCGAGGAACACGTAGACCCCGGCCGCCAGCACGGCCGACAGACTGATCTGGGCGACGTTGAAGATGGTCCGGCGAGCGGGGCGGGCCCGGTAGAGCCCGAACACGAGCGGTCCGGAGAGCGCCACCAGTCCCGTCCCCGCCGGTCCGACGACGACCATGGCCGCCAGGATGGGAATGTGGTCCAGCATGATACGACTGCCGTGGCGGCGGTACTCCACCCCTGCCAGCTCGGAGACCACCGCGAGCGCGGCCAGGGCGGCAACGAGGGCCCACCACGTCGGGCGGGCGAGCGCGGGCCCGGCCGTCAGGACGGCGGCCGCGAGCGCCAGAGCGGCGATCCCGGCGGTTGCAGCGATCACCTGGCGCGGACGGAGCGTACGGAAGAGTTGCTGGGCCACGAACGTTGGAGGGCTCGGAGACCGGGGGCGGACACGTTCCGAACTGGCGCAGGCGACGTTCCGCCGCCGCCATCCCGTGAGGTCGGAGGGGTATAAGTACGTTTGCCGGACTACATGGGCCGCCTCCCGATATCCCCAACGCACAGAGGGTACATTGCCCCACGTAGAAAATGACGGCCATCTGTCAGCGGCCGGAACGGGGGCATCGGGATCCCGATTCGGTTGATGCTGTCACGAATGGGCTCGCAGAAGGAGCCGGGTCAGGGGCTGAGCCCGTCCGAAGGGGTGGCAGGATGCAAGGAGCCTTGAACATTGCGGGATAGATCGCCCTCGTGCCCCCGGTGGGCTGCGAGGTGCGCGTCCGTGCGGTACCGGATCAATCAATCAGGAGCGTCTCCCGTCTCCCAACGGGGAACGGTCAGACCGGGTCCAGGCGTATCCGAACCGGCCGCTCCGTCCAGTCCGGCTCCGCGGTCCGGTCCGCCTCCACCGGGTCGAGGCGGAACCGTGCCTTGGCCGCCTCCTCGACGTCCGTGTGGTAGTCGACCGTCACGCCCCCCTCCTCGAGCCAGTCGCTGAGGGGAGGATGCAGGTCGGCCGCCCCGATCGTGAAGCG
The DNA here is from genome assembly GCA_947581645.1 of Candidatus Caribbeanibacter nitroreducens. Taxonomy (GTDB): domain Bacteria; phylum Gemmatimonadota; class Gemmatimonadetes; order Palauibacterales; family Palauibacteraceae; genus Caribbeanibacter; species Caribbeanibacter nitroreducens. The sequence goes on from CANPVF010000123.1 coordinate 54,208, forward strand.
GTACCCCCCGTCCCCGGTCTGCTCGAAGTCGCGGGGCGGCCGGGTGAACTCGTGCACCTCGTCCTCCCCGTCCAGGGGGCGCCGAAATCCGGGCATTCCCATGGGCATGTCCTCTCCGGTCGATACTCTGTCTCGTCTCGCCGTCCCGCCCCTGAAGATCGTCGGCGCCCGCTTCCGGGTCCATCGCTCGCCAGGGCGCGGTTCGCCGGACGCGCGGTGCCCGGAGGGGCTGTGCGGTGACGGGTCCGGCTCACCACCACCCGGCGGCCGTCACCAGGAGCGCGTAGACGGCGGGCAGGTAGAGCAGGGTGCCGAGGAAGAGTCGGCGCGCCCCGCGGTCCGAGGGGCTCACGCCCACGGGGAGCGCCAGAGCGATCAGGCCTCCCCCCAGCGCCGACGCCCCGGCGGCGTAGCCCGCCCCCAGCCCGCCGGCCGCCCACGGGAGGAGGGACGTGGCGGCGAGCAGGACGGTGGTCGACACCGCCGCCACCGACGTGGCGCCTCCGTCCGGGCGCAGGGTGGCCAGCGTCCGGAAGCCGCCGCGGCGGTAGTCCTCCCGGAGCAGCCAGTCCAGGGCGAAGAAGTGGGGCAGCTGCCACAGGAAGAGGAGGGCGAACAGGATCCAGGCCTCCGCCGAGAGCTCGCCGGCCGCCGCCTGCCAGCCGCCGAGGATCGGAAGGGCGCCCGGGACGCCGCCGACGATGGTCGCCAGCCAGGTGTGACGCTTGAGCGGCGTGTAGACCAGGTCGTAGACGGCCACGGTCAGCGCCGCCAGCGCCGCGGCCACGGGATCCACCAGCAGGAGGACCGCCGGCCCGCCGGCGGCCAGCAGGAGGCCGAAGCCCAGCGCCGCGCCGGAGGAGAGCCTGTCCCCGGGGAGCGGCCGATCCCGGGTGCGGCGCATGCGGGCGTCGGCGGCCCGCTCCAGCCACTGGTTCAGGGCGTTCGTGCCCCCGGCGGCCAGCGCGGTGCCGAGCAGGGTGAGGGCCAGATCAAGCAGTCGGCCGTCCAGGTGGGCGGCCTCCAGCTCCCAGCCCGGGCCCGCGCCCAGCAGGAAGCCGACGCCGGCGCTGAGGACCACGAAGCCGGTGATGCCCGGCTTGGTCAGCTCCAGGCAGGCCCGGACCGCGCCCCGAACTGCGGGCGGCTCTCCGTCCTCCCTCATCCTTCCATCATCGCTCGTTGCGTCCGTCGCTGGCCGCGCTACGCGCCGAAGGTCGCCGTCAGGGAGCGAACGAAGCTGATCACCGACACCACGAACAGCAGGCCGAGCACGATCATCGCCGGCCAGTAGCCCGGATCCGTCTCGTCGTTGGCCGGGTCCGACGGGTCGCGTCGACCGGAGTCAGCGCCCGGCGCTTCAGCCTTCTCGTCTCTCATCGCCTGGCTCCTCCTTCACGGTGGAATCGATGCAGAATCGAACCTCGAACCGGAGTCGATGACGGTGTCCTCCTCATGCCCCGAATTCCCACAGCCGGGCCAGCCACATCCAGTCCACTGCGTAGAAGAGGCCCAGCACGAAGAGCAGGAAGGCCGTCAGGGCCGCCGTGCCACGCATCGAGGTCAGGTGGGCCGACGTCCCGACCGTCTCCAGGCCGGAGTAGTCGGGCAGCATCTCCGAGGGGCGGGTCTCCTCGCCGAACAGGAGCGACCCCACGGCCACGATCACGAAGGCCGCCCCGGCGAGCACCGCCAGCACCGCGGTCACCCCCATGACGCCGAACAGAGGAGCGGACGCGGAGAAGTCGAACGCGGTGCCCGGGAGGTCCATCACCGACGGATGGCGGCGCGGCACCCCGTAGATGATGCCGATGTCCATCATCGCCAGCACGACGATGCCCATGGCCCCGGCGTAGAAGAACGGCTGCGCCTTCGCCATCCACTTGGCCACCCAGTCGCGCCGGAAGAGCAGCTTGATGCCGTAGAAGGCGAAGCCCATGAAGGCCAGGGTCGTGCCCACCGCGACGGTGCCGTGGAAGTGGCCGGGCACGGCGAAGGTGTTGTGGCGGAGCGTGTTGAGCTGCATCTGCCCCATGAGGACGCCGGTGATGCCGCCCATGAAGCCGAAGAGGATGATGCTGAACGTGGTGGCCGAGAACCCGGGATCCGACCACGGGGCGCTCTTGAGCCACCCGAACCATCCGTCGCCGAGCCCCTTCCGGCGGCGTCCCACCTCCAGGCCCGCCGGGATGGAGAAGGCGTGGATCAGGCTGGCCAGCACGGCCCCGTAGGTGGCGTACGAGCAGTTCCACATCCTCCACCCGGAGGAGACCACCGGGTCCGCGAGGATGTGGTGGGCCGCGCCCAGGTTGATGAAGAACACGTACAGGATGAACGCCGACCGGGAGACTTTCTCGCTGATGACCTCCGCGCCGCCGGCCACGTAGGTCATGAAGTACCAGACGGTGATCATGGCCACGAGATTGATCTGCTGGGTGCCGTGGCCGATGGTCCAGTACATCTGCCGGTACCAGGAGGCGTCGATGCTCTCCAGCGCCCCGATCCGCCACAGGAAGGTGGGCACGTAGGTGATCAGGCCGCCCAGGAGCGCCTCCAGGGCGATGATGGAGGTCATGAAGGCCCCGAAGGTCACCAGCGGCAGCGACCGGTCCGGGTTCTCGACCTTCTCCTGCCAGATCGAGGTGAAGAAGGGCAGGGCGGCGACCACGGCGCCCAGGATGAAGAGGATCGCCCCCAGGTAGAAGAGCGGATGGGACTCCAGCGGGGCGTAGGAGGTGAGGAGCGGCTGGTAGTTCGGCGGGCTCGAGACCCACACGGCGTACAGGATGAGGCCCGCCGAGCCGACCATCAGGCTCCAGCCGGTCCACGCCAGCTTCGGCGCCGGCAGCTTCCGGCCCAGCACCATCGGCCCGCCCACGTACAGGATGGCGATCTCCATGAAGACCATCCAGAAGATGAGCAGGCTCCACGCGTGCACGCTGAGCCACTTGTAGAAGTCGGCGGCCGGGAGGAGCCCCACCGCCTCCCACCGGGTGAGGGCCACCAGCAGCGCCGCGATCCCGCCCAGCACCATCGCCACGACGGCGGTGATCACGAACAGCTTCACCGGCCGCTCGGCCGAGCGGTGCAGCTTCAGGCCGGTGACCGAGCAGCTGCGGAAGCCGTCCTCGTCGTAGGGTGCCGACAGCAGCGCGAGATTCATCAGCTACCCCCCTCCACCACGACGAACTTGCCCTGCATGCCGCTGTGGCCGAGCCCGCAGAACTCGTTGCAGACGACCCGGTAGGTGCCGGGGTCGTCGAAGGTCATGGGCACGACCCACTCGTAGCCGGGCAGCATCTGCAGGTTGAACTGCTGGATCAGGTCGTCCTCGTCCCGCACGGAGAAGCCGTGCTGGACGTCGTAGCTGCCCAGGTGCACCCGGTACTCCCGGCCGGCCTCGAGCACGACGGGAAGTCCGTCGAAGCCGAACTGCAGCCCCGCGATGTAGACGTCCCGGCCGGCGGGCCTGAGTCCCTGCTCGGTGCGGGTGGCCTTCTCCTTGTACGCGGCCACCTGCTTCCGGTACTGGGCGGAGCTAGTGGTATAGGTGCGGCCGGTGGGATTCTGGTCGCCGATGTGCATCCACCCGAACATCCACCCGAAGAGGATGACGGCGGTGATGATGCTCGCCCCGAGCCATTTCTTCTCGGTCGACGCCAGCGGGTTGTCCCACCAGTTGCCGTCCGGGGATCGAATCGGGGAGCTCATCTCAACCTCCCGCGCCCGGCACGGAGAGGATGTCGACCAGGCCCCAGATCACGTAGGAGAGGAACCAGAAGACGATCGCGGCGCCGGCGATGAGCCAGACGCTGTCGTAGAGCTGCTGGGGCCAGGGGGGGGCGTCGTCGGCGGAAGCCGTCTCGTCATCGGACATCACGGACCTCCCGTGGGCCAGATGCGCGTGAACCGTCGGAGGCGATTCGGCCGCCTGCCCGGAGTTTCTAATAAAGGACCTCGATATGAGCAAGCCGACCCGCCGGTGCGATCGGGGGACGGGACCCCGTCCGCGACCGGCCCGGTGATGTCCCTTCCGGTCAGGCGGACCGGGGGTTTTCGGCGGCCTCCGCCTCGCCGCCCTCCCCGGGATCGAGTTCGACCCCGGTCGGCTCCTCGTCCCGCCGCTGCAGCGTCCACAGCTCCGCGTATCGGCCGTCCCGCCGCAGGAGCTCCCGGTGGGATCCCGACTCGACGAGCCGTCCGTCCTCCAGGACGAAGATCGTGTCCGCGTCCTCGATGGTGCTCAGGCGATGCGCGATGACCACCGAGGTGAGCCGGTCGCCGCGGGCGAAGAGTCCGTCGAGCGCGTCCTGGATGACCGCCTCCGATTCGCTGTCGAGGTCCGAGGTGGCCTCGTCCAGCAGCAGGAGGCGGGCGTCGGCGAGGATCGCCCGGGCAATGGCCACCCGCTGCTTCTGTCCGCCGGAGAGCCGGACGCCGCGCTCGCCGATCTCCGTGGCGTAGCCCTGCGGCAGCCGGCGGATGAAGCCGTCGGCGTTGGCCATTCGGGCCGCCCGGCGCACCGCGTCGTCGGACGCACCGGGCTCGGCGTAACGGATGTTGTCGGCCACCGTGCCGGAGAAGAGCGTCGGATCCTGGGGCACCAGGGCGATGTGCCGCCGCAGGGCCGACAGCTCGAACCGTCGCACGTCCCGGCCGCCGATCGCGACGCGGCCCTCGTCCGGATCCCGGAAGCGGCCGATGAGGTTGGCCACCGTGCTCTTCCCGGCTCCCGACGAGCCCACCAGGGCGGCGGTCCGACCGGGCTCGATGCGGAGCGAGAGATCATCGAGTGCCGGCTCGTCGGCGCCCGGATACGTGAAGCGAACGTCCTCGAGCTCGACCGCACCGACGGGCACCTCCTCCACGTGGCCGCCGGTCTCGGGGGCCGTGTCCACCAGGTCGGAGAGCCGCTCCAGGGCCGCCATCCCGGCCTGCAGCTTGTCGTTGAAGAACATCACCGACTGCACCGGACCCTGCAGCTGGCGCTGGTACATGATGAACGCCGTGAGCTCGCCGAGCGTGAGGCTGCCGCCCACCACCATCCCCCCGCCGATCAGGAGCAGGGCCCCGATGGCGTAGTTGGCCGTGATGTTGATGAGGCCCTCCATCTTCCCGACGTCCTTGCGGCGGTCCAGGTTGATGTCGACGTAGGCCCGGTTCTGGGTGCCGAAGCGGTCCCGCTCCTGCTGCTCGCCGACGAAGGCCTTCACCACCCGGATGTTCGAAATCGTCTCCGTCGACGTGGCCGTCAGGCGCGCCACCGTCTCGCGGATGCTGCGGGACGCGGTGCGGAGAGGCTCCTGGAAGTGGTAGGTGATGGCGGCCAGGACGGGGAGCACCACCAGGTTCACCAGGGCCAGCTTCCAGTTCATCCATACAAGGACGCCGGCGACCACCAGGATGGAGACGAGCTGGCCCGAGAGGCGCGAGGCCGCCGCCTGGATCATGCCCTCCAGGGCGTTCGGGTCGCTCACGACGCGCGAGCTGAGCGAGCCGGACTGCTCGTCGTCGAAGCGGGAGACGGGCAACGTGAGGAGATGCTCGTAGGCCTGCATCCGCACGTCGCTCACCACCTGCTGGGTGAGCGCGAAGCTCCAGTACATGCCCCCGTACTCGACGACGGCCCGGAACAGGTAGAAGCCCGCGAACGCGACGCCGAACCACAGGAAGCGTGAGCTGTCGCCGGCGGGTATCACCACGTCGAAGGCGTAGCGGACGAACTGGGGGCCCGCCGCCTCCAGGGCCGCGGTGAAGCTGATGAGCAGGGCCACCGCCACCACACGGTTCCGGTACGGCCTCAGGACGCCCCACAGCCGCTTCAGGATGGACAGCGTGGATTTTCGGTCGGTCGCCGTGTCGGCCATGGGGGGTGGGACTGTGAGGAGCGAGGACGCAGAAACCGATGCGCGGACAGTCGCCGTGTTGCCGGTTCACAGGCTGTGCCAGTGGAAGGACGGCGGCCGACGAACGGTGAGCTTGCCACGGGGCAGAACGAGCCGGACAATCGGGTACGGCAGGGCTGGACCCCGATCACGATCGAGGCGAGCACCGTCGCTCGAGTCCCGGGAGGAGGCGTGCGGAAACGGTGTACGGCAATCGCGGCCGCGGCGCTCCTGGTCGCTGCGTGTGACATCGGCCCGACGGCGCCGGAGTCCCTCAGCCGGGCCGGCGGCGATCCGGTTCGCGTGGCGGGGTGGGTGATCTACGGCGCCCGGGAGGTCGCCCCGCGGAACATGTGGGAGCGGCAGTACAGGGGCGCGGACGAGGCCATCCGGGAGGCGGACGGGGACCTCTCGCGCGTGCGCTGGTTCCTGGCGGACTCGATGCGCGGCGAGGAGCGCATCTGGTACGCCCGGGGGCTGTGGCTGGAGCCGCACACGATCGTGATGGCACAGGAGGCCGCGGACAGCAGGACGGGGGTGTGCCACGAATCCGTGCACGAGATCCTGCAGACCAGGGACCACGGAGAGCCCGTCTTCGATCGGTGCCCCTTCGACACGACGAGCGGAGGTGACGGATGATCGACGTGCTGGGGTTCGCGGGGAGCCTGAGGAGCGGGTCCCTGAACCGGAAGCTGCTGGAGTCCGCGCAGCGGTGCGCTGCCGAGGGCCTCCGGATCGAGCGGTTCCCCATCGACGACATTCCGCTCTACGACGCGGATCGGGACACGGAGGAGCGCCGGCCCCGGCCCGTGCGGGAGTTCAAGCGCGCCATCGACGAGGCGGACGCCCTCCTGGTGGCGACGCCGGAGTACAACCAGGGGCTGCCGGGCGTCACGAAGAACGCCATCGACTGGGCGTCGCGACCGGGCCGTGACTCCGTGCTGCGGGGAAAGCCCGCCGGCATCATGGGCGCCACCATGGGGCCCTGGGGGACCGCCCGCAGCCAGGAGCAGCTGAAGCTGGCCCTCTCGGCCCCGCTCGCCCGTGTGATGCCCCACCCGGGCCTGTACGTGCGGCGGGCGCACGAGAAGTTCGACGAGGACGGGCGGCTCGTGGACGACGAGACCCGCCGTCGGCTCACCGGGTACCTGGAGAAGCTGGGGGAATGGGTGCGAGAGGTGGGAGACGTGAAGGCGGGACGCCGGGGCTGAGGGCCGCTCACATGGAGGGACGCCCCGACCCTGCCGACGCGGTCGACGACGCGCGTGCCGACGACCGCGGCGCGCTGGAGACGCTCCGGGAGGCCACCCGGGGCGAGCACGAGCGGACCGAGCGGGCCATCGAAGGCCGGTTCTTCGGCGCCTCCGGGGGCATCGACCGGCGGGGCTACCGCGCGCTCCTGGAGGCCTTCCTGGGGCTCTACCGGCCGCTGGACGAGCGACTCGTACCCGCGTCCCGGCGACACCTGGCCTCCCTCCGTTACCGGCGGCGCGCGGACCGGATCGAGCGGGACCTGAGAGTCCTCGGCTGCAGCGAGGATCACCTGGACGAGCTCCCGACGTTCCCCCGCGACGAGCTTCCGGACGTCGACGGGCCGCACCGGCTGCTGGGATGCCTCTACGTGGTCGAGGGATCGGAGCTCGGAGGCCGGGTGATCCGGAAGCGCCTGGAGAAGGAGCTGGACGACGACGCTCTCCGCGCGGACGCCTTCTTCGGCACGGACCCGGGCCGGGTCCGGGAGCGCTGGACCGAGTTCCGGGCGGAGCTCGAGGACCGGCTGGCTCCCGGCGGCCCGGTGGAGGAGGCGGCGGAGGCGGCCCGGGCCACGTTCGGCGCCTTCCGGAGGTGGATGTCGTGAGCGATCGGACGTTCCGCACCACCGGCAGCCTGGCCGTCGAGCCGGACATCGACCTGGAGGCCTGTCACACGGATCCGATCCACCGGTTCGCCTCCATCCAGGGGCACGGGACGTTCCTGCAGGTGGACCCGCAGGAGAAGCGCGTCCTGTCGGTGGCCGCCAACGTGGCGGACTACCTGGACCGGCCGGCGGACGACGTCGTCGGCGCTTCGACGGCAGCCCTCTTCGACCGCGGGTTCACGGCCAGGATCGAGCACTGGCCCCGGGGCGGCCGATCCGTCCGGGAGCGGCTCGTCCACGAGGGTGCGACCGGACGGCTCTCGGTCACGCTCTTCCCGGTGGGCGACACCTCCGGGATGGAGATCGAGCGGGCGCCGAGCGGCGGGGACGTCCCCGAGGAGCTGATGATCAACGCCCGTCCCACGCTGGACCGCCTCCGCGGCCTCGACTCCCGCGAGGAGCTCTTCGGGGAGAGCGTGCGCGCGGTCCGACGCGTCTCGGGCTTCGACCGTGTGATGATGTACCGGTTCGACGAGGACGGCCACGGCTCCGTCGTCGCCGAGGACCGTCGCGACGACGTGAAGTCCTACCTCGGCCAGCACTTTCCCGCCTCGGACATCCCGGAGCCCGCCCGGCGCCTCTATCGGACGAACGGGATCCGGTACATCCCGGACGTGGACTACGCCCCGGTGGCGATCACGGGCCCGCAGGGAAAACGCCGCCGGGAGGAGCTGGACCTGACGCACTCGTTCCTGCGGGGCGTGCCGGAAGTGCATCGCCAGTACCTCCGGAACATGGGAGTCGGGTCGTCCCTCTCGGTCGCCGTCGTGGCGGAGGGCGAGCTCTGGGGGCTCATCGCCTGCCACGGCGTCGAGGCCCGTCGGATCGGCTGGGCCAGACGGAGCCTGTGCGAGCTCATCGGATCCACGGTCTCGCAGCAGATCGAACGACTGCGTGCCGGAGAGGAGCGGCGTCGCCGCCAGAGCGTACACCGCCTGGAAGACCGGCTCGAGTCGCCGACGGATCACACCGATCTGTTCGAACAGCTCCGGAGCGAGAGGTCACGGCTCCTGTCGCTCGTGGACGCCACGGCCTTCTACCTCCGGTTCGCCGGCCAGTCGCTGTGGCTCGCCGAGGACGGGTCGAGCGAGCCGCCGGAGGGGCTCGTGGAGCACGCCTCGAGCCAGCTGGACGGGAGGAAGTCGGCGGCCGTCCGATCCATCGCCGGCGAGCTGGACGACCGGTGGGAGCACTCGGAGCGATTCAGCGGCCTCCTGGCCGTCCGCCTGGGGCACTCGCCCCGTCACTTCTGCGCCTGGTTCCGGCCGGAGCATCGGGAGTCCATCGAGTGGGGCGGGGACCCGAGGCAGCCGGCCCGGGTGGACCCGGAGGGCGGGCTCTCGCCGCGGGACTCCTTCGAGGCCTGGACGCAGATCGTCTCCGGGCGGGCCCCGCGGTGGACGGACATGGACCGGATCACGGCCCGGGAGCTGGCGAAGCTCCTGGACGAGATGTTCATCGAGGTCCAGTCACATCGCCTCCAGCGCGTCAACCAGCAGCTCACGGAGAGAAACGCCGCGCTCGAGCAGGCGAAGAGCAGCCTGGAGGAGGCCAACGCCCGGCGCGAAGAGCTGCTGGAGGAGATGAAGGAGCTGGCCCGGACGGACGAGCTGACGGGACTCGCCAACCGCCGCGAGCTCATGCGTCGTCTGGACGAGGAGGTCGACCGCGCCCGCCGCTACGGCAACTCGCTCTCGCTCGCCATCCTGGACCTGGACCGCTTCAAGGACGTGAACGACCGTCACGGGCATCAGGTCGGCGACCGGGTCCTGCGGCGCGTCGGGAAGCTCCTGGAGGAACGGACGCGCTCGCCGGACGTGGCGGGGCGGTACGGCGGGGAGGAGTTCGGGCTCGTCCTCCCCGAATCCGCCGCGGAGGAGGCGGTGGCGCTGAGCGAGCGCATTCTGGAGCGTATCCGTGACCTGACGTTCGAGGTGGACGGCCGGACGTTCGGCATCACGGCCAGCGTGGGTGTGGCCGAGCTCCGGGACGGGGAAGAGCCGACGGACCGGCTGATCCGGACGGCGGACGAGGCGCTGTACAGGGCCAAGGAGGAGGGAAGGGACCGGGTCGTAGCCGGCTGAGCCGTCCCCGTCGCCTCAGCCGTGGCCGTGACCGTCCGCCGCGTCTCCCTCCCCGTGGTCGACCTCACGGGCCTCCGCCAGGTACATCCGGTTTCCGTCGGGGTCCTCGAAGTAGGCCAGGGGCACCGCGGTGTCCTCGGTGAGATCGGTGACGAAGGTCACGCCCCGATCCGACAGCTCGCTCACGACCCGTTCCAGGTCGCCGTCGACGTGGAAGCCCAGCGTCGTGGAGCCGGATTCGCCCACCGTGGCGCTGTCCATGGCGTCGTGCAGCCCCACGGCGAAGCCGTCGGGAGCCCGCACCACCGCCCATCCGGGGCCCGCCCGGTAGGCCAGATCCAGGCCCAGGGTCTCGGTGTAGAACTCCAGCGCCCGGTCCACGTCCGTGACGTAGACCGTGACCATGCCGCCGGTGATCATCGGAGCTACCCCTGCTCGTCTGGCGGAGGCGGGCTCAGCTGTCGGAGATCGTGTCCAGCGTCGAGCGGATCGACCGGAGCGTTCGGTGATACGCCGGATGGGTCTCGGCGCTCGGCAGGACCGCCTCCAGCTCGTCGAGCTGGCCCTGGATGCGCTGGCTGCGCTGCATCCTCTGCTCCCGCTCGGCGGGAGGCGCGGCGTAGACGGTCTCGGCCGGAGCGGCCCGGAGCTTCTCGACCGTGGACGAGAGCCGGGTGGTCTCCTGTCGCAGGGAGTCCGCCACGGAGACCGGTACCGTGCCCTGGCCGGCCCGATACCACATGAACCCCAGGACCACCGCCACCAGGGCGGCGATTGCGGTGAAGACCTTCCAGGGCGTCGCGTCTGAATCGCTCATCGTGTTTCCTCGTCTTCGTTTCCGGGACGCTCAGGCGCCGTCCAATCTTGCTGGCCCCGCACCCACTTCTGCAACCACCGGAGTTCCTCGATTCGCCGGGTGCGGTCGTGGCGGGGCTCCGAGATGCCGTGTCCCTCGCGCGGGAAGCGGATGAAGCGGGTCGGGACGTCGAACCACCGGAGCGCCTGGTGGAAGTTCATGGACTGCCCCATGGTGTCGATCCGGTCCTCCTCGCCGTGGAAGAGGATCGTCGGCGTCTCCACCTGGTCCATGTGGGTGTAGGAGGAGCGCTCGTCCCAGAACTCACCGTTGGACCAGGGATCGCCGCCCAGGTACCACCGGACGACGTCGTAGTGGAACCCCTGACCGAACTCGCTGGGCCAGTCCGACACCATGGCGCCGAGGCTCGCGGCCTCGAAGCGATCGGTCTGCGTGATCGTCCACCCGCCCAGGATCCCGCCGTAGCTCCATCCCTTGACAGCCAGGGAGTCGCCGTGGGCGACCCCGCGCTCCAGCATGTGGTCGACGCCGGTCATCACGTCCCGGTAATCACCGCCTCCGATGTCCTCCATGTTGCCACGCAGGAACGCGTCCCCGTAGCCGGTGGAGCCGCGGACGTTGGGCTGGAGCACCGCGTACCCGTGGGCCGCCAGGACCTGGACGTCGGTGTCGAAGGAGCGGGTGAACACACCCGCCGGGCCGCCGTGGATGTTGACCACGAACGCGCCGGGACTCGACCAGCCGGCGGCCCGCCCGCCGCCGTCGGTCTCCGGCGGGCGCCAGAGAAGGCCCTCGATCTCGGTCCCGTCCTCGCTCGTCCAGTGGACCTCCTCCGGCGTCGCCAGCGACTTCGCCTCCACGTCCGGGTTGGCCCGCGTCAGACGGGTGGGAGAGATCCGGCCGTCGCCTCCGGAGGGGAGGTCCGCCACGTAGAGGTCTCCGGGGCGCGTCGGCGTCTCCAGCGTGTAGGCCACGCGACCGCCGTCGCCGGTGAACGCGAAGTCGGCGGACCCCACGGTGCCCGCGTGCCGGGAGATCTGCCGCGGCTCGGAGCCGCTTTCCGGCCGTACCCGGTAGAGGTTGGACGTGGTGCTGTCCAGTGCGGTGAACAGGATCGATCTCCCGTCCGGCGACCAGCGATACTGGCCGATGGCCGGCTGGAAGTCCGCCAGGAGCTGGCGCGTCTCTCCGCTCTCCAGGTCCATGGCGTACAGGTTCCCCTGGTCCAGGCGCCAGTCCTGCCGGTCCGGCGCCATGAAGGTCAGGGTCTCCCCGTCCGGGCTCCACGCCGGATCGGACTCCGGGGCGTCGTTGTCGGTGAGCACGCGGATCTCCCCGCCCCCGCCCGGGACCACCGCGAGCTCCGCGTTGTTCGCGTCGTTCCGATGCTGCTCGGTGCGGAACGTGAAGGCCACGCGGCGACCCTCGGGCCCGACGGCGAAGTCGGCCACGGCCCGCTCACCCTCGGTGACGGGACGGGCCTCGCCGGAGTCCGGGTGTGCGGCGACGCGCCACAGGTTCGTCCACCGGTGGCGGACCTGCCCGTTCGGTCCCTCGTTCACGAAGACCGCGTCGTAGCCGTTCTCCCGCCGCTCCTCCTCCTCGTCGGTGAGGCTGTCGTCGGCGGCGAAGTAGATGTGCTCGCCGTCGGGGCCCCAGCGATAGTCCCCGACGGAGGTGACGTGCTCGGTGAGCTGCCGGGCTTCGCCTCCGTCCGCGGGGAGCAGGAAGAGCTGGCGGACCTCGTCGTCTCCCTCGCCCGCCGGCCGGAGAAAGGCGAGCCACTCGCCGTCCGGCGACCAGCGCGGGGCGGCGTCGCCCTCCCCGGAGGTGTAGGGCCTCGCGTTCTCCCCGTCCGCTCCGACGATCCACAGGCGGCCGTCCCGCTCGTTGTCCTCCCAGTCGAGCTCGCTTCGGGCGTAGACCACCTGCTCTCCGTCGGGGGAGAGGCGGGGGTTGCCGACGTCCACCAGGCCGATGGCATCGTCGACGGTGAACAGGTCGCCGGTGTCCGCCGCCGCGGCGGGGCCGGGTCCGGGCGACGCGGCTGCGGCGTCGGGAGCCGGGACCAGCATCAGGGACGTGGCCAGGAGGGCGATCAGGGGGCGCGTACGGCTCGTCATGGTAAGCTCCTCCGGATCTCTCGTCGGCCGGTGACCGTGGCCGACTCTGATGAAGCTCGGGTGAATCTCAGGTGCGCGGGTGACGAACGGGGATTGTGCTGGCGCGGCGCCGGCGGCTCATCTGTTCCGTCCCGGCAGGTCGTCCGGGAGTCGTTCGAGGCCCCCGGAGGCCATGGACCAGTCGATCAGGAGCTGACGCGCCTCCTCGGAGAGTCGCGCCTCCGGATGCATGATCCGGTAGCTCGTCGGGGGCATGGCGTCGCTCTCCACCTCGTCGCCGATCTCGCCGATCAGGTCGCGGGCCTCCTCCGGGTCGGTGGGCCAGTCCGTGAGGTTCATGTGCTCGCGGCCCTGGTGGACGTCGTTGGCGACGTACCAGGAGACGGGCGCCACGCGGCTGTACCAGGGCCAGTCGGTGCGGTTCGAGTGGCAGTCCCAGCACGCACGGCGCAGGACGCTGTCCACGTCGGCCGGGGCACTGATCACATTCTCCACCGGCGGATTCGTCCGGTCGACGGGCACGAACTGTATGCCGACGACCGCGACGACCAGGAGGCCGCCGGCGATCTTCCACCACGAGCGGTCCATGCGGAGGGGCCTCGGGCCTGTTCCGGTGGGGACGACGAGCGAGCGACGGGCAATCGTACCCCGACTTGCCTCGCGGCGACAATCGGCCTATTCACAGTTCGGCTCGACGGATGACCGCGCGCAGCGACCGATTCAGAAGGAGGACCCTCCGGACCCGATGAAGCCGACGACCGCCACCCGCGTCTTCGCCCTGGCCGCCGCACTCCTCCTGACCGGCTCCTCCCCAGCGGCTGCCCAGGAGTTCCAGTGGCCCGACGAGCCGGAGAACCTGGAGGTGCTCCCGGACACCCTCGGGCCCGACGGCCTCCGCCGAACCATGGGCCACTTCACCGAAGCGCTGGGAGTCCGGTGCTCGTACTGCCACGTCGGGGAGGAGGGCGCGCCGCTGTCCGAGTACGACTTCGCCTCCGACGACAACGACCACAAGCAGGCGGCCCGGGTGATGCTCCGGATGGTCGAGGCCATCAACTCCGAACACCTGGAGCAGCTGGAGCACGAGCACCAGGGCGAGGGGCACGCCCAAGCCGGCTACACGCTCCCCGCGGACCGGGAGGTGAACTGCATCACCTGCCACCGCGGGACCGACCGTCCGGCCATGATCGAGGACGTGCTGGCGGGGGTCATCGAGCGGGACGGCGTCGGGGCCGCCGTGAAGCGATACGAGCAGCTCCGGGAGGAGTACTACGGCAGCTTCGCCTACGATTTCACGGTGGGTCCGCTGAGCGAGCTCGCCCGCAACCTGGCGACCCGCGGGCAGACGGACGCCGCGGTCCGGATGGCGGAGCTCGAGGTGAAGCATCACCAGGAGAGCTACCGGGCTCACTTCGTGCTGGCCCAGATGCTGGATCAGGCCGGAGACCGGGAGCGCGCCGTGGAGAGCATACAGCGGGCTCTGGACCTGGCCCCCGACGAGGCCCGATCGTTCCTCCAGCGGCAGCTGGAGCGCATTCGCGGCGGCTGAGCGGGAGTCGGGAGCCCGAGCCGAGCGTTGGCCGGGCGAGGACCCCGGTGTATCTTGAACCCGGCCCCGCGCGGCCGGGGCAGCTCGAGCACCGGCGGGAGCACCGTCGATCCCGGTCGCCCGGACGAGCGTCCCCCCTCACCTGAGCACGGAGGAATGCAGTGTCGCCCGGAGCGGTTTGGGTGATGTACGCGGGCAGGAAGTCCTCGTCCCCCATGGAGGAGGACGAGCCCGAGGAAAAGCAGGAGTTCAGGGATTCCGATGACGCCCGCCGCGCTGCCCGGGCGTATCTCCGCGACCGCTGCGGCGGGGACGCCGAGCTCGAGGAGCTGGTGGAGGGGGGATCGCTGTTCGTGAAGGCCAAGGACGAGCCGTACTCCGTGCGGATCGAACGAAAGCTCACCACCGAGGCCTGAGGACGATGCTTCTGTCGGGAGGGCGGCACCCGGGTCCCCGGGGGCACCGCGCTCTCCCGCTCCTCGCCGCCGCCGCGGCGGCGTACCTCTTCTTTCCTCTCCCGGCCCGAGCCCAGGACGGGGGGGCGAACGTCCGGCTCGTCTCGGCGCTCGGTCCGATCGTGCTCGACGGCGACTTCGGCCTCGAGGCGGCGACGGGCGTCGAGCTGCAGTGGAGCCGCTTCGCCGCCGCCCTCCGCGGCGCGGAGCTGGCCCTGGTTCCCGGCGAGGCGGAATCCGGCTACGCCTGGGAGACCCTGTCCAACGGTCAGCGGCGGTGCCGCGAGGCCGCTACCGGCAGGTTCGCGTCGGACACCCGCTGCATCGAGCTGGCCGCGGCCTTCGGCGTCTCCGCGGAGACCTCCTGGCGCGTCAGCCGGGGACGGCGCCCCCTGCACCTCGGCGCGGGCTTCCGCGCCGGGGAGGGGGGTGGCCCGTACGGCACCGTGAGGTGGCGCGCCGTGCCCGGAGCCGGCAGCGACTGGCACCTGCGGGCGTCGGCAGGGCCGTCGCTCTTCCGGCTGGCCGCCGGCTTCGGACTCTCCCTCTGAGGTCCTCCTGAGGTCCTCCGGCCGTGTGCCCGGGCGAGGGAGCGCCGGGTCTCCCGTGCCCATTCCCGCGCTGGTCATGCTCGGCGCGGCGACGCTGACGGCGGCCTGCGGCGGAGGCGGGCCGGGGCCCGGCGACGGGGCCGGAGCCCCGGATCGGGGTCCGCCGGCGGCCGCTTCCGTGGAATGGGCCGGGCTCCGCTACGAGGTCTCGGTGCTGGCGAGCCCGGAGGACCGGATCCGGCTACGGGCGGAGGTGACCAACGTGACCGGGCGCTACCGGGAGGCGGAGCTCCCGTGGTGCCTGATCCGGGCCCGGCTGCACCGCGACGGCCGCGTCGTCTGGGATCAGGCCCGGGCGGAGGGCTGCGGCGACGGGATCAGACTGATCCGCCTGGAGAGCGGCCGGTCGGAGGAGTTCCGGCGCACGCTCGGCGCGGACCGCGTGCTGGGGGACAGCCTCGCGCCCGGCCGCTTCGAAGTGAGCGTGCGGCTTCCCCGTGCCCGGGGCCTCGGACCTCCCCGCGCCGAGATGGAGCTGAGGCTGGGGACCGTCACGCTGGAGCGGTCCGAGGGCGCCCGGTAGCCGCCGGGCGGCGGGTCAGGCCTCCTGCTCGGAGCGGGTCAGCCCCAGGTCCAGCTCGTCGGCCACGAGCGATCGGCCGCCGGCCTTCACCGTCAGCACGGGGGGAACGCTCCGGCGGATGACGCCCTCGGCCACCGACCCCAGCAGGGCCCGCTTCACGCCCGTGAGTCCGTGAGTGCCGACCACCACCAGGTCGGCTCCGTTCTCCGCGGCGAAGTCGGCGATGCCGGGCGCCGGCCGATCCTCGACCACGTGGACGGAGGCGTGGATTCCCGCCTCCTCGATGCGACCCAGCGCCTTCTCCAGCCGCTCGGTGACGCGCTCCTTGATCTCGGCGGCCATCTGCTCGCCGGTGAGGGGGGCGGGATAGTAGAAGTCCGGGTACGTGATCTCCTCGATGACGTGCAGGAGCTGCAGGTCGGCGTCGAACTCGCGGGCGAGCCCGACGGCGTGCTGCAGCGCCAGCTCCGAGTGCTTCGAGAAGTCCACCGGCGCCAGGATCGTCCCGAAGCCCGCCACCGTCGCCGGCTCCTCCTGCTCACGGGCGGTGAGCACGGGGCAGGGGACGCGGCGCACGACTTCCTCGGTGACGCTGCCCAGCATCAGGTGCCGCAGCCCCCGTCGCCCGTGGGTGCCCATGACCACGAGGTCGATGTCCTTCTCGTCGACGTACTCCATCACGACCGGCGGCGCGGAGATGCCCCTGCGCTGCTCCCGCACCACGGTGAGCGGCTCGGGGGCGTGCTCCTCGACGATGTCCTTCATCCGGGCGTCCGCCCGCTGCTCCAGCTCCGTCGTCAGGCTCTCCATCTCCGGGAAGTGGTGGCTCGGATTGGCCGGGTCCGACGCGTGCAGCACGTTGGCATGGAGAAGATGGAGCTCGGCGTCGTGCGCCTCGGCCAGCGCCACCGCGTAGGGGAGGGCCTGACGGGAGGACTCCGAGAAGTCCGTCGGGAAGAGAATCCGGTCGATGTTCAGCATGGATGGTCCTCGGCTCACGGTTTCCGTTCACACGTCGCGAAGCGTCCGAATCGGCCGGTCCGCACCGGCCGCGCGGAACGTCACGGCCAACCTACCGCGGGTCGCGGAGGGAGCGAAGTCGGGAGATCTCGCACGCCGGGGTGGAGAAAGGGAGACCGTCCCCGTGGGGAAACCCCCGCCCGCCGATCACACCTCCTTCAGGAGCCCGACCTTCAGGGCGAACCGCACCAGCTCGGAGCGGTGGTTCAGCTCCAGCTTCTTCATGATCCGTGACCGGTAGGTGTCCACGGTCTTGGGGGAGATGAAGAGCTTCTCGCCGATCTCCCGGGAGCTGAAGCCCTCGGCCGTGAGCGCCAGGACCTCCTGCTCGCGGGAGCTGAGCTCGTGGAGGCGGCTCTGCTCGCCTCCCTCCTCGGCAGCCTTGTACTCCTTCAGGAGGAGCTTGGTGGCCTGCGGCGGGAGGTAGACCTCGCCCTTGGCCACGACGTTGATGGCCTCCACCAGATCACGGTCGGCGCTGGTCTTGGTCAGGTACCCGCTGGCGCCCGCCTCCACCACGGGGACCAGGTACTCCTCCTCGGCGTGCACCGTGAGCACGAGGACGTCCACGTCCAGGTCCAGCGCGGAGATGCGGCGCGTGGCCTCCAGGCCGTCGGCCTCCGGCATGGAGAGGTCCATGATCACGATGTCCGGATCCTCGGTCCTGGCCATATCCACGGCCTCGTCGCCGTCGGAGGCCTCGCCCACGATTGCGATGTTGCTCTCGGCATCCAGGAGGGCCCTGAGCCCCGCCCGAAACATGGCGTGGTCGTCGGCCAGAAGTACCTGGATCGGCCTGCCCATGTCAGTTCCTTCCCCGTGACTCTCTGTCCCGATTCGACGCGGCCGTGTGGGAGTTTTCCCGACCGGAGGGGCGGATCGGCCCTACGGCGGTCGCCCGCCGTTGCCCGACAGATCGGTGGCGTGACCGCCGGTAGGTTCCGGATCGTACAGCGAAGAGGCGACCCCCTGCCCCCGAGATGACACCCATGAAGCATATCCAGCCACTACCGTCCGGACCAGAACGCGCCAGAAGCGGCGCCAGCGGACGATGACCCCGGCGCGTCACGGTTGGATCGGCACCCTCCTGGGCGTGCCGCTCGGCTACAAGCTGGTGGCGGCCAGCGTCGCGGTAGCCGCGGCCGTGGCGGCGGTGACGCTTGTGGCGGTGCGGCACGTCCCGGCCGTGCAGGCGGCGCCGGACGGCCTCGTGATCGCCGGTGCATTCGCCGTCGGCGGCGTGCTCCTGGCCGTGCTGCACGGAGCGCTGGTGCGGCTGGCACTGCGTCCGATACGGGAGCTCGAGCGGGTCGCCGGGCGGGTCGAGGCGGGCGACTTCTCGGCTCGCGCGGAGCCCACGCTCTTCGCCGATCGGCAGCTGGAGCAGATCGCGGGGCAGTTCAACGACGCGCTGGACGGGATCACGGAGCTCCGGGCACGGCTGCGCGAGGTGGCGCGGCGCAGCGTGGAGCGGCGCGAGGAGGAGCGCCGGGCCCTGGCCGGTCACCTGCAGGAGGACGTGGCCCAGCGGATCGCCGCCTGTCTCCTCAAGCTCAAGGTGGCCCGCTCACCCGCCGACGACGAGGAGCGGAACGCCCTCCTCGACGAGCTCCGCGAGGAGGCGGCGTCGGTGCTGGAGAGCGTGCGTGGCCTCGCCCGGGATCTCCACCCGCCGGAGCTCGGGGACATCGGCGTGGGGCGGGCGATCCAGGCCTTCGCGCGCTCCTTCGCCGAGTCCACCGGGATCGACGTGGAGGTGGAGCGGGACCCGGTGAACGGCGTCCTCGACGAGGAGGGGCGCCTGGCCCTCTATCGTATCGCCCAGGACCTGCTGATGAACGTGGTCCAGCGGACGCAGTGCCGCGACGTCGAGATGCGGCTCCGGACCAGCCCGGATCGGGTGACTCTGGAGCTGGCGGGACGCATGGAGGGACCGGCGGTGTCGGCGCGCTGGGCACGCTGGCCGGACTCGCCGGAGCTCACGGAGATCCGTGAGCGGGCGGTCTACGTCGGCGGCCGCGTGGTGGCCGACGGGGCGTCCGGCCCGGGGCGGATCCGGGTCGAGCTGCCGGCGGCCGTGCGCCAGGACGGTGCGGCTCGAGCGGCAGCAGTCGGATGACCGCCGGGAGTCCGATCGGGCCTACGGGCCGGGTCCGATCCACCGGGAGGGCGGGAGGCCCGGCCCGCACGACTTGACCGATCGTCCCCCCGGGATTCCACTCTCCCCGGGGCAACGTCTCGCCGGTCCCCGTTGTTGGGAGGACAGAACCCGCGGGGACCGCCGCTCGGGGACGAGGGACGCAGGATGGTCAAGAGGCTCTTCCAGAAGATCGTCGACGTCCGCGACGAAGAGCTGAAGGCCCTCCTGTGGGCCACCGCCTACGGCTTCTTCATCCTGTTCTCCTACTACATCCTGCGGGCGGTCCGGGACGACATCAGCTCCGCCGACCGGGGCAACCTGCAGCTCCTCTGGACGGCGGTCTTCTTCGTGATGCTGGGGGCGGTCCCGCTCTACTCCTGGGTCTCGTCCCGCCTGAAGCGCACGGACTTCGTGCCGCTGGCCAACCGCTTCTTCATCGCCTGTCTGGTGGCGTTCTTCGCCGCCCTGGTGCTGCTCCCCGCCGGGGCCCGCCCCTGGATCGACCGCGTGTTCTACGTCTGGACCAGCGTCTTCGCCCTCTTCGTGGTCACGGTGTTCTGGGGGTTCGTGAACGACTGCTTCGACAACGACCAGGGGCGCCGTCTGTACGCGTTCATCGCCGTGGGCAGCTCCCTGGGGGGCATCGTCGGCTCCTCGGTCACCGCCGGCATCGCCGAGGCGGTGCCCACGTTCGGCCTCCTGCTGGTGGCCTGCGTGCCCCTGGAGGCGGCCTCCTGGTGCGTGAAGCCCATGAACCGGTGGTTCGCCGGCGAGGACCTGGAGTCGATCCGGGGGACGGAGGAGCGCCCGGACGAGGGCGAAGGCGACGCCGACGAGGTGGACGAGCCCCTGGCGGGGGACGCGTGGAGCGGCATCAAGGTGGTGTTCAGCAACCGCTACCTGCTGGGGATCGCGGCGTTCATCGCGCTCATGACCTTCGCGTCCACCATCCTCTACTTCGAGCAGGCCCACCTGGTGGGAGAGGCGATCTCCGACCGGGGGGAGCGCACCGCGTTCTACGCACAGATCGACCTGGCCGTGAACGTCCTCACGATCGTCTTTCAGGTGTACCTGACGGCCCGGATCATACGGGCGGTGGGCGTGGGGGTGAGCCTGGCGCTGATTCCGGCCCTGGCGTGCCTCGGGTTCGCGGCCCTGGGGGCCGTCCCGTCGCTGGCCGTGCTCGTGGTCGTGCAGGTAGCCTATCGCGCCGGCCGGTACGGGGTCACGAGGCCGGCCCGGGAGATCCTGTTCACCGTCGTCGGACGGGAGCAGAAGTACAAATCGAAGGCCTTCATCGACGCTGCGGTGTACCGGGGCGGGGACCTGACCAGCGGCTGGATCTTCGCCGGCCTCCAGGCCCTGGGCCTCTCGCTGGGGGCCATCGCCCTGACGGCGGCTCCGGTGGCCGGCCTCTGGGCGCTGCTGGGGCTCAACCTGGGAGGAGAGCAGGACGAGAAGGCCGCGGCGGAGGACGCCGGGTCGTCCGGGACCGGGGTGGCGCCGACGGGATGACGGGCCGCACTGTATCGCGACGTTTCACCATCGCGCAGGGAGGATTCAGATGACGCTGTCGAGACGGGACCTGCTCAGGCTCGGACTGGGCGCCGGAGCCTTCCTCGCCGTCGGCGGCGGGGCGGGACGGGCGTCGGGGCGCGGGCTCCGGGAGATCCAGGAGGCGGACCTGATCCACCACACCATCCCCTCGAGCGGAGAGCGGATCCCGGCCATCGGGATCGGGATGCGGAACTACCGCACCGAGTGGATCGAGGAGGAGGGGCGGTATCGGCGCACGATCGAGGCCTTCCACGAGATGGGCGGCCGCGTGCTGGACACGGCCCCGTCCTACGGCGACTCGGAGAGCCACCTGGGCCGCATCCTGGAGGAGCTCGGGGTCCGGGAGGACATGTTCATCGCCACCAAGGTGGACCGCCGGGGACGGGAGGCCGGGGTCGAGCGCATGGAGGCCTCGCTGGACCGGATCGGCACCGACTACGTGGACCTGATGCAGGTCCACAACCTCCGGGGGTGGGAGACGCAGCTGGAGACCCTGCGGGACTGGAAGGAGGAGGGCCGGGTCCGGTACCTGGGGATCACCACCTCCAGCGACCGACAGTACGACCAGATGGCCCGAATCATGGAGCGGGAGGAGCTCGACTTCATCCAGGTCGACTACTCGCTGGGCGACAGGAGCGCCGCGGACCGGATCCTGCCCATGGCCCGGGAGCGGGAGATCGCCACCCTGATCAACCTGCCGTTCGGCCGCGGCGAGCTGTTCGAGGCGGTGGAGGGGGAGCCCCTGCCCGACTGGGCCGGAGAGATCGACGCCGACACCTGGGCGCAGGTCTTCCTCAAGTACGTGATCTCACACCCGGCCGTCACGGTGGCCATCCCCGGGACCACGGAGCCGGGGCACGCCCGGGACAACGTGGGCGCCATGATGGGGCGGCTCCCGGACCCGCCCATGCGGCGGAAGATCGAGGAGACCTACGACGCCCTCTAGCCCTCGGCCGAGAGGTTGTGCACCAGGTGCCGGGCGAAGTCGTCCAGGGGCATCGTCTTGATCCGCGTGTTGCGCTTCTCCTGGTACGGTTCCAGGCAGTCGTCGTGGACGAAGGTCACCTCCCGGTAGGCGGCGGTTTCCTTCCGCTCCCAGCCGGCGCGGCCGTCGGAGCCGGGCTCGATGGTCCGGTCGCAGTACTCGCACTTCACCAGGGGGCAGAAGCCGTCCGGTCCGCCGCGCTTGACGGTGGCCTTCTTCAGCTGTCGAACGACCAGGGGCATGGCGATCCTCCTTCGGAGGTGTTCGGGTCGCGGGAGATCGGGTAGGGGTGAGCGGAGACGTGGCCGTCTACGGCCTGGAACGGGGATAGGGACGAACGACGCTGGCCTGGGGGCCCTCCTCTCCGGACTCCTCGGCGAACGCCACCGGCGTGCCCTTCTCCAGCTGCTCGAAATCGCCCTCTCGAACGTCGTTCTCGTGGAAGTAGATCTCCCGCCCGTCCTCGCTCTCGATGAACCCGTAGCCCTCGCCCAGGAAGAGATCCCGGACCCGGCCCACGCTGTCCACGTCCGGGTGCTTGACGTCACCGCGCTGCTTGCGCGCGTAATCCTCCAGCTGCCGCTCCATGGCGTGGAAGGCCGAGGTGAGAGCCACGGACAGCTCCTCCCGGGAGGGATCGTCGCCCGGGTCCTGGCTCACCACGAGCTCCTTCCCCGGCACCCGTGCGTCGATGCGCACGTGGTACTGGTTGCCGGTCTCGTGTCGCTTGTGCGGCATCTCCACCATGACCCGGCAGGTGATGATGGGCTCGTAGAAGTTCTCCAGATTCTCGATCCTCCCGCGGATGTCCCGCTTGAGTTCCTCGGTAGGCTCCAGGTTGCGGAAGCTGATCTCCGGTGGTGTCTCCATCGTATTCCTCCTCGATGTCTCGTCGTCGACGTGCGTGGACGGTGCGGCGGGCTCCGTGGGGAGCGCTCATACGGGGCTCCGGTCCGCCACGAACTCGGACAGCGGCAGGCCCCAGCGCGGTATCTTCCCGCCCAGGGAATAATACATCTCCTTGAAGCCCATCTTCAGCATATGAGGCGTGTAGCCGATCTTCAGGATGCTGGTGTCGCCCCCCCACCACTCGTCGGTGTGCATGTAGAAGCCGCGGTGTCCGCCCATGTCTCCCATGCACACCACTTCGAACTCCATGGGCTCCACGTCGATGTCCTCGCCGCCCACGTCGCGGGCCAGGGTGTCGGACACGATCTCCGCCTCCCGGTGGCCCAGCGAGCCGAGTTTCGGTACGGTCACCGAGGCGGCGTCGCCCACCGCGAAGACCTCCGGGTAGTCCGGGTTCCGCATGTGGAGGTCGGTGACGATGAACCCCTGGTCGTCGCTGATCGGCAGGCCGCGGAGGAAGTCGTGCGGCTTCCAGTTCGGAAAGATGATCTTGAGCTCGGCCTCCACGCTGCTCCCGTCGTCGAACTCGATGCCGTCGGCGTGAACCCTCTCGATGCCCCGGGTGTCGGCCAGGTAGCCGAAGCCCATCTCCTCCATCATCGGGAGGAGCTGATCGAGGATCTTCTCGCCGGCGTCCTCGGCGATCACCTCCGCCGGCGTGAAGAGCGTGATGGTGCTCGCGTCGCCGAGCCCCCGCTGCTCGAGCCAGTGCGCCATGGAGAAGGCGATCTCCACGGGCGGCCCCTCGCACGCGGCCTCCGCCACCGGCAGCTCCGGGAGCTCCGGATGCCGGCCCTGCTGGAAGAAGTCGGAGCCGATGGCCACGGGCCCGCCGCGGTAGCCGCCGCCGTGGAGGTACCGGCGCACCTCGTCCCCGTAGTACGTGTCGGTGAAGGTGTGGCCGTGCTCGGCGAAGCCCTGGATCTCGTCGAGGGCCAGCCGGTTGCCAAGGGCGATGACGAGATAGTCGTACCCGATCTCTTCCGCCGCGGACCCCGGCCGCTCGCCCGGCACGTACTCCACGGTTCGGCTCTCCACGTCGATGCCGCGCACCTCGCCCTGGATGAAGTCGCTCCCGTCCTTCTCGAAGAACCGGGTCGTGGGCAGGTGGAGCGAGACCTCCGGGTTGTTGTCGTTCCACACCTCCAGCGGGATGTTCGGGATGAAGGTCAGGTAGGGCTTCCGGTCGATCACCGTGATCCTCGACCGGTCACCGACCTTCTCCGCCACGTAGCGGGCGGTGGTCAGCCCGGCGAAGTTGGCGCCGAGGATCAGGATCCGGGGCCTGGCATCGTTCATGGTCGTCGTCCCGCTGGTGGTTGGCGTAGAGATTCTCGTCGCCGGGAGACGGGGCCCCCGACGCGACTCACGGACAGGATACGTCCTCGGGGCTCCCCCGGGTGTCGGGAGAGGATGGACGGAGCGGGCAGGGACTCCCGGCACGACGGGGTCGGGGATTTCCCCACGTCCCGTTCGACCCGCTCCCGACGGCCGCGATCGCCGCAGCCCCGTAGCTTCGCGCAAACTCGAACTCCAGCGAGGATCCCTCTTTGAGCAGCGAGTCCAGCGACGCCCGGTCCGGGCAGAACGGAGAAGGCGGGTCCCACGGACACGGGGGTGACGACGGGAAGCCCACCGGGACCCGGCTCCTGGTGCTCTCGCTGGCCGCCATCGGCGTCGTGTACGGCGACATCGGAACGAGCCCGATCTACGCCTTCCGGGAGTCCTTCCACCACTCCTACGGCATCGATCCCACCGGGGCGAACGTCCTCGGCATCCTCTCCCTCATCTTCTGGTCCCTGATCATCGTCATCTCGGTGAAGTACCTGGGCCTGGTCATGCAGGCGGACAACCAGGGCGAGGGGGGCATCGTGGCGCTCACGGCGCTCATCCTGCCGCCGGACGAGCGGGCCACCGGGCGCCGCTGGATGCTGGCGCTGGCCGGCCTCTTCGGCGCCGCCCTCCTGTACGGCGACAGCATGATCACGCCGGCCATCTCGGTGCTGAGCGCCGTGGAGGGGCTGGAGGTCGCCACGCCGGTCTTCGAGCCGTACATCATCCCCATCACCATCGGCATCCTGATCGGGCTGTTCATCTTTCAGCGCACCGGCACCGAGGGCGTGGGCAAGGTCTTCGGGCCGGTGACGCTGATCTG
Organism: Candidatus Caribbeanibacter nitroreducens; assembly: GCA_947581645.1. Taxonomy (GTDB): domain Bacteria; phylum Gemmatimonadota; class Gemmatimonadetes; order Palauibacterales; family Palauibacteraceae; genus Caribbeanibacter; species Caribbeanibacter nitroreducens. The sequence continues at coordinate 78,939 of CANPVF010000123.1, forward strand.
GTTCCTGACCCTGGGCGTCCTCGGCGCCACCCAGCTCGTCGGGAGCCCCGAGGTGCTGGCCGCCCTGAACCCCCTGCACGCGGCGGACTTCTTCGTCCGGAACGGCGTGCAGGGCTTCTGGGTGCTGGGGTCGGTCTTCCTGGTGGTCACGGGCGGAGAGGCCCTGTACGCGGACCTGGGGCACTTCGGCACGCGGCCGATACGCCTCACCTGGTTCGGCCTCGTCCTCCCCTGCCTGCTGCTCAACTACTTCGGGCAGGGGGCCATGCTGCTCCAGAACCCGGAGGCGGTCCGCCAGCCCTTCTTCCTGATGGCGCCGGACTGGGCGCTCTATCCCCTGGTGGGGCTCACCACGGCCGCCACGGTGATCGCCTCCCAGGCGGTGATCTCCGGCGCGTTCTCGCTCACCCGCCAGGCCGTGCAGCTCGGCTATCTCCCCCGCCTGGAGGTGGATCACACCTCGGCCGAGAAGCTGGGCCAGATCTACATGCCGGCCATCAACTGGACGCTGATGGTCGCCTGCATCGGCCTGGTCCTCGGCTTCCGCACCTCCAGCAACCTGGCGGCGGCCTACGGGGTGGCGGTGACCACGGACATGGTGTTCACCACCGTGCTGTTCGCGGTGGTGGCCCGCACGCGCTTCGAGTGGGGCCTGCTCGGGACCGCGGCGCTGGCGGCGGCGTTGCTGAGCGTGGACCTGTCCTTCTGGGGAGCGATGATCCCGAAGATTCCCCAGGGCGGCTGGTTCCCGCTGGTGGTGGCGGGCGGCGTCTTCGTCCTCATGACGACGTGGAAACGGGGACGCTACATCCTCGCCGATCGTCTCGAGGAGCTCATCATCCCGATCTCCGAGTTCATGGAGAAGATCACCGAGGAGCCGCCGGAGAGGGTCCCGGGCACCGCGGTGTTCATGGACTCCCGCCCCAAGGGCACGCCGCCGGCGCTCCTGCACAACCTGGAGCACAACAGGGTGCTCCACGAGCGGGTCGTGTTCCTGACGCTGATCACCCGCGAGGTCCCCTACGTGGACGCCCGGGAGCGCTTCGACGTGGAGGACCACGGAGACGGGATCTACCGGGTGCTGGCCGACGTCGGTTTCGCCGAGGATCCGAACGTGCCGTCGCTCCTGCGGCGGCTGGAGCTGGACGGGGAAGGCGTGGATCCGGACGAGGTCACATACTTCCTGGGGCGAGAGACGCTGATCGCCACCGAGGAGCCCGGCATGGCCAGGTGGCGGGAGCGGCTTTTCGCGCTCATGTCCCGCAACGCCGAGCGGGCGCCCCGCTACTTCCACATACCGTCCGAGCAGGTGGTGGAGATGGGCACCCAGGTGGACCTGTAGACAGCGGGCCGTCGTCCGGTGGATCCCGGTGAGGCGCGGGCGTGACGCGGCGGGGGGACCCGGACTCAGCCGGGCCAGAGAAAGAGGAGCGCGGTGCCGCCCGCCAGGCCGACGCCGAAGCGCCGGAGCACCGGCCAGAACAGGCTCCGATCCGCCAGCACCAGCACCGCGCCGGCCTTGAACACCAGGTTCGACATGGAGGCCAGCACGATCATCCGCCATCCCGTGGAGGCCTCGACGCGCCCGCCCCCCACCAGCTGCGCCGCCGAGATCGTGATGGCGTCCACGTCGGTGAGCCCGGAGAGGGCCGAGACGGCGTACAGCCCGCCCGTTCCGAACTGATCGCGGGCTGCGGCCGCGGCCACGAGGACGACGGCGTAGAGGAGCCCGAACCCGAGCGCCGTGCCGAGCTGCGACGGCACTTCCCGGTCGGCGGGATCCGCTTCCATCTCTCCGTGATCGCGCAGGTATCCCCAGGCCGCGGCGCCGGTCATGCACGCCGTCATCAGCAGCAGGGGAGGGGCGGCCCGGGGCAGCATCGCCGCGTTCACGACGGCCACCTCCACCAGGATCCTGGCGAAGACGGCGGTGGAGGCCAGCACGATGACCGATGCCGCGGCGGCCCGGCGCGGTCCCTCCTGCCGCCGGGCCTGGCTCACGGTGGTGGCGGTGCTGGAGATGAGCCCCCCGAGGAGGCCGGCGGCCAGCGTGCCTCCCCGCGGGCCCAGCAGCCGGTACGCCACGTACGCCGCCAGGCTGATGCCCACGATCAGCACCACCATGAGCCAGATCTCCTGCGGGTTCAGCACGCCGTAGGGCCCCAGGGCCCGGTTCGGGAGCAGCGGGAGGACCACCAGCGCCAGGAGGACGAGACGGAAGACGGCCCGGGACTCGTCGGGGCCGATACGTTCGACGAACCGGTGGAGCGGCTCCTTGAACTGGAGCAGGACGGCGGTCCCCCCGCCGACGACGATCGACTCGGTCACGTAGCCGGCGGACAGCCCGGTTCCCAGCAGCAGGGTGAGCAGCGCCGCCATCTCGGTGGTGGTGCCGGGATCCGCCTCTCCCGCGTCCATGCGGATCCTGTTGGCCACGGCCAGGATCGCCGCCACGCCGAGAAACGCCGCCACCACCAGCCACCCGCCGTATCGGTCTCCCAGCGTGCCGGCGACGGTGCCGAGGACGGCGATGAGGGCGAACGTCCGGATCCCGGCGACCTGGCCGGCGGCTCGCTCGCGCTGAAGTCCGATCAGGAGGCCGAGGCCGAGCGCGATGGCCAGGTTGCGAAGGAACATGGAGGGGCTCCGGGTGGATCCGACGGATCAGGAGCGCGTCGAGACGGCGGCAAACTCCCGCCGCCTGGCGCCGCCCGTCAACGCCGGTCGGCGCCCGGGCCCGCGTCGCCGCCCACGTCCCGGAGCGCCTCCACGAGATGATCCGCGTCGTCCTTGAGGAGCACGCCACGCGCCCCGCGCTCCAGGGCGGCCTGGCGGGTCGCGGGCTCCCAGTCGAAGCTGATCATCAGCACGTGGGCGTCCGGGCAGGCCTCCGTGAGGCGGGGGAGCACCTCGAGTCCGTCCTCGTCCTCCAGGTGGCGCTCCAGCAGTATGACGTCGGGCTCCAGCCGGCGGGCCGACGCGAGCGTGTCGACCCCCGTGGCCGCCTCGCCGACGATCACCCAGTTCGGAGCCTCGGCTTCCATCAGGTTCCGCAGGCTCTCCCGGAAGACGGGGCTGGGGTCGGTGACGAAGAGTCTTCGAGCCATCGTTCGCGGCGGCCTTTCTTGCGGATCCTGCTCTCACGGTCACCGCAACACTAGCCCCGACGGGAGGGGAGACGCTGTCGGGAGCTTCCATCCCCCAGGTGTGGGGAGGCTTCCCGTCTCGTGGCATCACCGTGCCGTCTGCGTTACCCAAGATACACATACGACTGTATGTTGTATGTGACGATCGATCGTGGTCTCGTCGACCAGGGGCTCGTCTTCGGCACGGCGTCCCTCTCGGCACACCGCCACTCCGATCCCGCCGATGACCCGACTCTCGTGCTCAGACCTCCGGACCCTCTTCCGGGAGACGCCGACCGCCGTGGTCCTGGTGGACGGGGAGGGCGTGATCCGGGTCGTCAACCGTCAGGCGGCGGAGCTGTTCGGCTACCGGCCGGAGGAGCTGGAAGGGGAGCTCGTCGAGGTGCTCGTGCCCGAGGGCCTCGAGCAGACGCACCGGGACCACCGGGAGGAGTACATGGAGGACCCGGTGAGCCGCCCCATGGGGGTGGGACTGGAGCTGGAGGCGGAGCGACGGGACGGAGCCACCTTCCCGGTGGAGATCAGCCTGAGCCCCGTGCAGCTGGACGACGGCCCCCGGATCATGGCCGCCGTGCGCGACATCTCGGAGCGGCGGGAAGTGCGGACCTGGGGGATCGAGGCCGTCGAGGCCGCCGAGGAGGAGCGCCTCCGCATCGCGCAGGAGCTGCACGACGACCTGGCGCAGCGGCTGGCCGCCCTGCAGGTCGAGACCCGGCTCGTGCGGCGGGCCGAGGGCGAGAGGCGGGACGAGCTCCTGGAGCAGCTCCAGGAGGAGATCAGGGCCGCCTCGGAGCAGGTCCGGCAGATCATCCGCGGGCTCCGTCCGCCGGCCCTCTCCGAGCTCGGGCTGGGAGCCGCCCTGCAGCACGAGGCCCAGCGGCAGCTCGAGGACACGGGCATCGAGCGTGAGCTCCGCATCGAGCAGGTCGACGGCCGTCCGGAGGGGCGGGTCCAGCTGGTCCTGTACCGCGTGACCCAGGAAGCCGTGCGGAACGCCGTCCAGCATGCCGATCCCTCCCGGATCTCCGTCCGGCTGCGGGAGGACGGCGACGGGTGGCTGGAGCTGGCCGTGGAGGACGACGGCCGGGGCTTCGATCCCGACACGGTCGCCGAGGGCGACCGCTACGGTCTGGTGGGCATGCGAGAGCGGGTCGGTGCCGTCGGAGGTCGGATCGAGCTGGAGTCGGCCCCCGGCAGGGGGACGCAGGTTCGCGCCCGGGTCCCCGCGACGCCCTCCGAGGTCGGCTGATCGGCCGGCACGCCGCGAGAGACGGATCCGGTCGGAGACGGGACGGGGATCTCCCCATGGCCGTCCGCGGCGCTTTCCCCACATTCCCGTCGCGGAGCTGTCGTTAGCTTGCCGCGGGTACGATCGACGGCAGCAGGTTCAACCAGATGATCGGCGGAGGGAGTGCCATGGAGAACGCGGAGAAGCGGCTGCAGAGAATGACCGAGATCCTGGAGGACGGCGCCCTGGACGACATGCACGTGGCGGCCGACGAGCTGGCCACCTGCACCAACGAACAGAAGCTGGCGCGCCGACTGAGGATTCACGCCGAGAACCTGAGGGAGGCCGCGGGTCTCCCCGAGGCCGAGGGCACGGAGGGCATCGGAGTCTGACGTCGGCGGGCAGCGACGCCGCCGAGGCGATCGACGACCATCCGGGGAACCACTGGACGGAGGAGAACAGGTGACGGAGAAGAGCGGCAGTGACGGACACGAGTCTCGCCTCACGGTGAGCCTGGAGCGCATCGACGGCTTCCAGTTCCGCGTCACGTTCGGCGAGGAGTTCGAGCAGCTGTTGATGGACGAGCCCGAGCCCCTCGGTGAGAACGAAGGGCCGAACGCGTCCCGGGTGCTCTCGGCGGCGGTGGGGAACTGCCTCAGCGCCAGCCTCCTCTTCTGCCTGCAGAAGTCGGACGTGGCTCCGAACGAGGTCATGACCGACGTGACGACCACCATGACGCGGAACGACGAGGGACGTCTCCGAATCGGAGGCACCGAGGTGGAGATCCTGGTGGACCTCGACCAGGAGGAGCGGGACCGAATCGGCCGCTGCCTGGATGTCTTCGAGGACTACTGCGTCGTCACCCAGAGCGTGCGGGACGGGCTCGACGTCACCGTCTCGGTGGTGGACGAAGAGGGGCAGGAGCTGCATCGCTCGGACGGGTCCGACGGTTGAGCGCGAACGGGAGCTTCCGGGTCGCGGATCGCGAGCGCTTCGGACGGCTCCTGGACGACATGGCGCGCCGGATCGTGGCGCTGGGCGAGGACGACCTGGAGCTGCTGGGCGTGCGCCGACGCGGCGTTCCGCTGGCGGAGCGCCTGGCGGACAGGCTGGGCGACGTGCAGGACCGGGACGTGCCGGTCCAGGAGGTCGTCCTGAAGCGATACGCGGACGACCTGACCCTGCTCCACGACCGTCCGGAGCTGGAGGAGGAGCCGGAGCTGGACGTGGACGGGAAGAGCGTCCTGGTCGTGGACGACGTCCTCTACACGGGCCGCACGCTGTTCCGGGCGGCCCAGATCGCCGTGGCGGCGGGCGCGGACCGGGTCCGGGCCGCCGTGCTCTGCTCCCGCGGGACGAACGACGTGCCGGTGACGGCCGTCGTCACCGGCCTCCAGCTGGACGTGGGGGAGAGCGGCGTGGTCGAGGTGCAGGTGCCGCCCTACGAGGACGAGCCCGGAATCCGCCTGGTGCGAAAGCCGTAGTGATCACGGGGCGTCCGGATCCGGCCGCCCCACCCGGACCACCACCTCGTGGACGCCGCCGTCGTGCTGCAGGGGGAACGCGTTCCCCTCCACGTGTCTCCCGTCCAGCTCGAGGGACTGCACGCCGGCCTCGGCGTCGGAGGACACCCGGACCCGGATCCGCCACTCCGTCTCCCGCTCCCGGAGCCGCATCTCCCACCCGTCCCAGCCCGGCGGCGGGCACGGGTCCAGCCGCACCCGGTCGCCGCGCCGCTGCAGGCCCAGGATGCGTTCCACCGCCAGGCGGTAGGTCCAGGCCGCCGAACCCGTGTACCAGGTCCACCCGCCCCGGCCGGTGAAGGGCTCCGCGCCGTAGACGTCGGCGCACTGCACGTAGGGCTCCACGGCGTAGCGCTCGGCCGCCGACGGCGTGTCGCTGCGCGCCATGGGGTTCAGCACCCGGAGGACCTCCCACGCCCGATGGGCGTCGCCCAGGTCGGCGAAGGCCCATCCCACCCACGCGGCGGCGTGGGAGTACTGGCCGCCGTTCTCGCGCACCCCAGGCGGATAGGCCCGGATGTAGCCCGGGTCCCGCCGGGTGTCACGGAAGGGCGGGGCCAGGAGGAGGACCAGGCGGTCGTCCCGCCGCAGCAGGTGCTGGTCGACGGCCTCCATGGCCCGGTACGCCCGGCGGCGGTCGGCGCCGCCGGACAGGACGGACCACGCCTGGCTGATGGCGTCGATGCGTCCCTCCCGGTTCTCGGCCGATCCCAGGGCCGTGCCGTCGTCGTAGTACGCCCGGCGGTACCAGGAGCCGTCCCATCCGGCGTCCTCCACGCGGGCCGACAGGTCGTCGGCACGCTCCCGCAGGTCGTGGGCCCGTCCGGCGTCGCCGCGCCTGTCGGCGAGCTCGGCCACGTCCCGCAGGACCCGGTGCAGGAACCAGCCGAGCCAGACGCTCTCGCCCCGCCCCTCGATGCCCACCCGGTTCATGCCGTCGTTCCAGTCGCCGCTCCCGATGAGCGGCAGGCCGTGGGGACCGGCCGTGTCGGCGCGCTCCACGGCCCGCAGGCAGTGCTCGTACAGGGTCCCGACCTCGTCGCCGTGGCCGAAGTCGGCGTATCGCTCCGACTCCTCCGGAGCCAGCTCCGCTCCCTCGAGGAACGGCACCTCCTCGTCCAGCACCGACGTGTCGCCGGTGACCCGGACGTAGCGGGCGGCAGCGTAGGGCAGCCAGAGGAGGTCGTCGCTGCACCGGGTGCGAACGCCGCGCGCCCCGCCGGGCTGCCACCAGTGCAGCACGTCGCCGGCCTCGAACTGCCGACCGGCCGCCCGGAGCAGGTGCTCCCGGGCCAGGTCCGGGTCGTGGTGCAGGAGCGCGAGCACGTCCTGCAGCTGGTCCCGGAATCCGAACGCCCCGCTGGACTGGTAGGCCGCCGTCCGCGCCCAGAGCCGGGCCGACAGGGTCTGGTACGGGAGCCACCGGTTGATCAGCCGGTCCAGGCCCTGGTCGTCCGGCGTGCTCACGGTGAGCGCCCCGAGGCGCTCGTCCCAGGCCTCTCGCTGGCGCCCGGCGGCGGCTGCGGCGGCCTCCGGCACCGAGTATCTCGAGGCGAGCTCCAGGGCGTGCTGCCGGTCCCGACCGTCGCCGAGCACGAAGTGGACGGTGGCGGTCTCGCCCGGATCCAGGTCCAGGTGCACCTGGTAGGCGCCGCAGGGGTCCGAGTCCCTGGGCACCCGGTCGGAGAGCCCGATCAGCTCCAGGGCTTCGGGCCGGCCCAGGTCCCCGTCCCGGCCCAGGAACTCCGTCCGGTCCGCGGTCAGCCCGTGGGGCGGGCGCTCCGAGGTCAGGAAGGCCACCCGCTCGCCGTGCTCGCCGTCGGCCGGATTCCGGGCCAGCAGCGTGTGCGTCTCGGCGTCGTAGCCGGTAGACAGCCACCGGATGCTCTCCGGCCGGCGCTCGCCCAGGACCCACTCGGCGTAATAGGTGGCGGTGACGCGCCGGGGCCGGTTCCAGACGTTCTCGATCTCCAGCGCGGCGATCTTCACGGGATCGTCCGGCGCGGCCGTCACCCGGAGGGTCTGGACGAGGCCCGCGCGGTGATGACGGTACGAGGTGCGGCCGGGACCGTGGCGGATCAGGTAGGATCGGTCGCCGCCGGCGGGGAGCGGCGTGGCCGACCAGACGTCGGCGGTCTCCTCGTCCCGGAGGTAGACCACCTCGCTCGGCCGGTCGAGGACCGGATCGTTCCGCCACGGCGTGAGCCGGCGCTCGCCGGCGTTCCGGGACCAGGTGCACCCGAGGGATACCTCCGAGGCGAGGAAGCCGAACTCCGGGTTCGAGATCACGTTGATCCACGGGGCCGGCGTCGGCCGGTCCGGGTCGCGGCGGACGACGTAGTCTCCGTTCTCGGCGAATCCGCCGTATCCGTTCCAGCCGTCGAGCTCCTCCGGCTCCGGCAGGGGCGGCGTCTCCTCGGCGACCTGCTCCGGCGTCGAGGGGACCGGCACGAAGGTCGGGAGACGGTCCGGGCTCCGGCGGACGGGTTCCAGCTGGTCCGCCAGGCTGCCGTCCGCGGCGTCCAGGACGACCGACGCGGCCCGCAGGACGGCGTCGACCTCCCGGTCGTCGGCCCCGGGCTCGCTCACCAGGTGGACGCCGCCGTCGTCGCCGATTCCCGGGCCCGGCCCCAGCCGCTCCACGAGTCCCTCCACCCGGTCGCGGATCCGCTGTACGTAGCCCGGCGGCTCACCGTGCAGGAGGACCAGGTCCACGCTGAAGCCGAGCTCGCCCCACTCCCGGTGCAGGCGGAGCAGCCGATCCACGAACGCCACGTCCTCCGGAGTGGGGACCCGCACCAGGAGGATCGGGTCGTCTCCCGAGATGCCCTGCGACCAGAGCTCGGGGCGTCCGCCGGCTTCGCCCCCCTCGCGGTCCGGGGCGCGGGACAGGCCGGGCAGGGGAGCTCCCAGGAGGGCCGAGAGCAGCTCCTGCGACCGCCGGCCGTCCCCGTCGTCCATGTCCAGGCGGCCCATCCGCGCGACGGCCGCGGACCGGGCGTCCTCGAAGGTAGCCTCGACCCGGGAGAGGGTGTCGAAGTGGGCACGGAGGCCCAGCACGTCGGCCCGGGATCCGGCGGCCACGGTGACGAAGGCCACCTCGGCGCTTCCGAAGGGCTCCAGCTCCAGGTCCGCGGAGAGGGAGAAGATGGGATCGATGCTGGATGGCGACCGCTCGTCGCGGCCCTGCGCCGGGTCCGTGAGCCCCGGCGGCGCGTCGGGCGTGCCGTTCCGGCCCAGGAACCGCTCGCGGTCGGTCTCCCACCGGACGTCGTCCCCGTCCCGCCCGCGCGGACCTCCCACGAGGTAGTGAGCCGCCCAGGCCGGGGACGATCGGGACTCGCGTGAGCGGCGGCGGTAGAGCAACGTCCTGCCGTCGTCGCCCACCCGGGGCTCCACGAAGAGGCGGCTGTAGGCCGGATGCCGCAGGTCGTCGTCCGGCGGTGCCAGGGAGACTTCCCCGTAGCTGGCCACCGTGACGCTCCGGGTCCGTCCCGTGGAGTTCGAGACCCGGACGTGCCGGATCTCCACGTCGGCGTCCGGGGCGACGGTCACCCGTGTCTCCAGGGCGAGCCCGCGCTGGCGGCGGCGGAAGCGCACCTCGTGCGGCGAGAACTCGCAGGCTTCCCGGGCACCGTTCTCCCCGCCTCCTCCCGCCGTCCAGACGTCCCCCGTGTTGCGATCCCGCAGGTAGATGGCCGTGGCCCTCTTCTCGACCGTCGGATCTGGGGTCCACCGTGTGATCATACGGCCGTTCCAGGAACTGCCGCCCCCGCCCGACGAGGAGACGAGCACGCGATAGCTCCCGTTGGAGAGCAGCTGGATCTGCGGCCTCGCGGCGTCCTCGGCCGGCGTCCACCACTCGGCGATCCCGGGTTCGGCCTCCACCTCGGGGCGCTCCCTCTCCGGCGGCGTCCACGGCTTCTCGACGGGCACCTGCCAGGGGGCCTGCTCGTGCAGCAGGTGCTCGGCGGCCTCGACGCCGGCGGAGGCGTGGAAGCGGTGCACCATGGGCCGGTCGTGGAGGCAATTGTCGATTCCGAGGAGGGTCATTCCCTGGTGATGGGCCATGAAGGCCCGCACGGGATCGCCGCTCCCCCCCGAGCCCCTCGGCCCCAGGTCCAGGGACTCGTAGAAGCCGTAGTCCGCGAGGAGCCCCCGCTCCCGGAAGCGCTTCAGATTCCGCGTGGCCTCGGTGGGGCTGAAGGGGAGGGCCAGGGCCGAGGCGTACGGCGCCACGACCAGGGGGTCGTCGGCCCCGCGTCGCAGGGCCAGGGCCGGGACGCCGAACGCGCGGTATCCGTAACCGTCCGGATCGGACGGCTTGCGGTACGCCGCTTCGGAGAGTCCCCACGGCACGTCGTGCCGGCGGCCGTGCCGCACGTGAGCACGGATGGCCTGCCGGTAGCCCCGCTCCAGGAGCGAGTCGGGGGGCGTGCGGGTGAACTGAGCCGGCAGGAGGTACTCGAACATCGACCCGCCCCAGGAGAGGAGTACCGGTCCCTCCCCGTCCGGACCGAAGGGGCGCCCGAGGTGGAGCCAGTGACGCGGAGGCGCGTCGCCGCGGCTGACCCCGATGAGGCCGGCCAGGCGCGCCTCGGAGGCAAGGAGGTCGTAGTGGTGCGCGTCGAGCTCGCCGGCCGAGAGGTCGAAGCCGAGATAGAAGAGATCCCGGCTCCGGTCGTACAGGAAGCCGAAGTCCATGTCGCGGGCGAACCGATCCGCGATCCGGGCGATCTCCGAGAGGTCCCGGATCAGGCGCCGGGCGTTCTCGGCTCCCTCCTCCAGGGAGGAGCGCAGCCCGTCGGCCCAGCGCCGGAACTCGTCGGTCGAATCGCTCCTGTCCTTCTCCAGCCTGTCCAGACGCTCCCGGGCGCGGGCCGCCAGCTCCGGAATCTCGGCCAGCGGCGGGTTCGCCGCGAGGAGCTCGCGGAGCTGCATCCGGTCCCGGGACGACGCGTCCTCCGGGACGTCGGCCGAGGGAGGCGGAGGGGCGAGGTCCCCGGTCAGCCAGGGAAGCGCCGTGCGGACCTCCCTCAGCGTGTGCGAGACCTGCTGGTTCAGCTTGCGGGACCAGATTCGCACCACCCTGAGCTTCTCCCGGACCTCCGGCTCACCGGCAGTCGGCTCCAGCCGGTCGAGCATCGTGACGAGGTCCCCCTCCAGGGCCGGAATCTCCTCGTCCTGGAGGCGGAGGAGCTCCCGGACGAAGGCGGGCGGATCGTCCCGGACCTCCGGGAGGCGCGAGCGGAGGCTCCGTACCCGGTCGAGGAGACGCCTCCGGACGTCCCGAGCGTCTCCGTCCAGCTCCGACAGGACGTCGGCCAGGATCCGGAGCACGTCATCGAGGCTGTCCACCTGCCGGGAGCGGAGGACCGGCTCGTCGGCCAGGCTCCCGGCCCCCTCCGAGACCACGACGAGGGCGGCCGCCAGGTTGCCGCTGTCCACCGTGGAGACATACCGGGGCTCCAGCGAGCTCAGGTCCCGCGTGCTGTACCAGTTGAGGAAGTGGCCCCGGTACCGCTCCAGCCGCTCCATCGCCTCGAGGGTGTTCCGGAGAGAGGCCTCCAGGAAGAGCGGGCCGACGAAGCCGAAGTCCCACGCCGCCAGCGTGGAGGTGAGGCCGAGACCGATGTTGGTCGGGGAGGTCCGGCGCGCCACCTGGCCGCCACCCGATTCCCGGAAGTTGTCGGGCGGGAGCCAGTGGTCCTCGGATCGGGTGAACCGCTCGAAGAACATCCACGTGCGGAGCGCCACCTCCCGCAGGAAACGGTGGTCCTCCGGCGCCAGCTCTTCGGGCCCGCGGTCGGGACGCCGGCTGATGAGGTGACTCAGCTGGGGCGAGAGAATCCAGGCAGCGAGGAGCGGCACTGCTGCCGCCAGTGCCCCGGGCCGCAGGAGCCACACGAGTCCCCCGAGACCGACGGCGGCGGCCACGGTGGCGCTCATCTCCCGCCAGACGACCAGGGCCCGGTCGGTGGCCCGCCGCGCGGCCTGGGCCGACGTCGTCCACTCCAGGAGGTGCCGGCGGGTGATCGTCATGCGGAACAGCGTGCGGACCACCGCGTCCGCCGCGACCATGCTCTCGGCCAGGAGCAGGGTCGTCGACAGGGCCCACCGCTCGCCCTGGAGGCGGGCCACGGATGCGGTCCGCCCGACCCGGGACCGCAGCGTGGGCTCCGACTCCCGTCGTTCGGCGCCCGCCCGGGGGCGGAACAGCTGGCGCGCAGCCACCTCGGCGGCACCGAGCACGATGGGCACGCCGGGCGTGGCGGCCACGAGGGCCGTCCAGATCCAGGGCGACAGCGTCCCCGAGATCCAGCCCAGGGCCGCCAGCACCACGAGCGAGGGCGGGAGGAGGCTCCGGAACAGGTTGTCGGCGATCTTCCACCGGTCCAGGACGTCGAAGGGGTTCGGGACCCATTCCTCCTGCGTGGGGACACGAGGCAGGAGCCAGGGAAGCCACTGCCAGTCGCCGCGAATCCACCGGTGCAGGCGACGGAGATAGGTGAGGACGCTCCCCGGGTAGTCCTCCAGCAGGACGACGTCCGAGACCAGTCCGGCCCGTCCGCAGATGCCCTCGAAGATGTCGTGGCTGAGGAGGGCGTTCTCCGGAACCCGGCCCACCGTCGTCCGGTGGAAGGCCTCCACGTCGTAGATCCCCTTGCCGACGAAGATGCCCTCGCCGAAGAGGTCCTGGTAGACGTCGGAGACGGCGTGGCTGTACAGGTCCAGGCCCGTGTTGCCCTCCTGGATCCGGGCGAAGAACGTGAACCCCTCGGGGGGAGGCGCCGACTGCAGTCGGGGCTGGAGGATGGAGTAGCCGGAGCGAAGCTCGCCGCTGGCGTCGAGGGCCGGCCGGTTCATGGGATGGGCCATGGTGCCTACCAGCCGGACCGCCTCCCCGGGAGGCATCCGGGTGTCGGCGTCCAGGGTCAGCGCGAATCGGACGTCGGAGAGATGCTCCACGTCGCCGGCGCTGACGGTGTAGCTGGTCTCGCCCTCGTCCAGGACCAGCTGGTTGAACTCCTCCAGCTTGCCCCGCTTCCGCTCCCAGCCCATCCAGCAGCCCTCGCCGTCATTCCACAGGCGCTCGCGGTGCAGCAGGAAGAAGGGGCTGCGGCCGGGGCCGCCGTACCGGCGGTTGAGCTCCTCGATGCCCTCCCGCGCCCGGTCCAGGAGCCGGCCGTCGCCCGGCATCTCCTTCTCGGGAGCGTCGGTGAAGTCGGAGAGCAGACCGAAGGTGAGTCGCCCGCGGCCGCCGTTCCCCTCGTAGAGGACTTCCAGCTTCTCCAGCAGCTGCTCGACCTCGCTCTCGCTGCCGAAGAGACAGGGCACGACGACGGCGGTGCGACACGACTCGGGCAGGTCCCCGTCGATCTCGAGCTTGGGCAGCGTGCGGGTGGGAGCCGTGTGGGTCACGATCCACCGGACGATGGAGACGGCCAGTGTCACCGCCGGGACCACCGCGGCCAGGAGGAGCGCCGGGACGGGGCCCTGGCCGTCCAGCGAGTGGAAGAGGGCGGCGAGCAGGGCGGCGGCGATCCCGGCGATGCCGGCGAAGTAGAGGGGGCGCGCGTGCCGAAGCCCCCACCGCCGGAGCCTCGTACGGAGGGGGGGACGGGCTCCGGCGCGCTCCTCCAGGTCGGCCCGTCCGTCGCCGATGAGGTAGTGGCCGACGTGGCCCCGGGCGGCACCGACGCTGCTGCCGTCCCCGGCGTTCCGGGCCATGCGGCACGCCAGGGCGGCGATACGGGGCTCCGGCGACCCGGACCAGGCGGCCACCTCCTCCACGGCTTTCCGGTAGCGATCCCGGCTCTCGAAGTCCATCCGGGCGTAGTCGCCGGACGGGTCCCGGCGGAGCTCGGCCTCGACGCGGCTCAGGCGCTCGAAGAGCGGACGCCAGTCTTCCTCGTCCAGCCAGCGGAGGCTCTCGACGCACCTCCCCACCTCGCGCGACGGGAGTCCGGCCCCGGGCGCCCCGTCCCCGGTGGCCGGGATCCGCTCGGGCACCGGGAGGTCCAGGACCGCCGCGGCACGGACGGCCAGCCGCTCCAGTGCCGCCAGGCGGAGATAGGCGGGCAGCGCCCAGAGCTCCCCGGTGGTCAGCGGGCGCTCCTCCTGGAAGGCGTCGACGTATCGGAGCAGCAGCTCCCGGTCCAGCTGATGATGCTCCGGCGTGAGGAGATCCCGGGCCAGCGCCTCGACCCGGGGGCGTCCGGCCCGGGGGCCCGCCGTCAGCCGGGGGAGGCGTCGCTCGAAGGAGGAGGGCACCGAGTCCCGTGCCTGACGCACCGAGCGCCGCACCAGATACTCGTTGTCCAGGAGCCACTCGACGAGGCGCGGATGCGCGGACGAGAGCTGCTCGGAGGCCTGGACCTCCCGATAGACCCGCCCCAGGAGCTCGGCCAGGGCGTCGAGGTGCTCGCCGAGATCGGCCCCGCCCGCGATGCTAGCGCGTGCGCGGGCCGCGAACTCCCGGATCCTCTCCTCCGGCACCGAGTCCGACCTGCGTGGCTGCCCGTCCGTGTGGTCGCCGGGGTCGTTCACCGAGGTCGGCTCTGCTCGCCGAGGGCCTGCGGCTGCCCGGAGGGGCGATCGCCGGCGGGTTCGTCCTGCAGCACCAGAAGCGGCCGGCGGCCGTACCGGATCAGGTGCGAGGCGACGCTCCCGTATGGCCACGGCGCGCTTCCGGACGCCCCGTGCGCGCTCATGACCACCAGGTCCGCCTCACTCGCTTCAGCTGCCTGCTGCAGGGTGCCGGTCACCTGAGGCGAGACCAGGATCCGGCTCTCCACCGACAGGTCGGGTCGCTCGATCCTGGACCGGAGCTGGTCGAAGTAGCGCTCCGCCGCACGGTGGCTGGCCTCGACGATCTGTCCACGGAGGGAGTCGAGCTCCTCGTCCGCCGGGATCCGGGAGACCATCTCGGGGACCGGGACCACGTGGACCAGGATGAGCCGCCCCCCGGAGGAGCCCGAGAGGAGCCCGGCGGCCAGGCAGACCGCCCACTCGCCGCGGCTGGATCCGTCGACGGGGACCAGGACCCGGCGGTAGCCGTCCTCCGCGGGGCGGTGGCCGCCGTCCTCCCCGGGGCGCACCAGGAGCACGGACGTGCCGGCGGCCTGCACCACCTTGTACGCCGTCGAGCCGATCTCGAATTCCGGCGCACCGGTCCGGCCCTGCGTGGTGAGGACGATGAGACCGGCCGAGTGTCGCCGGGCACAGGCGATGATCTCCTCCTCGGGACGCCCCTCGCTCACTTCGCACACGGCGTCGACGCCCAGCGGACGCAGCCGATCGGCGCACTCGTCCACGTAGGTCTTCGCCTCCGTTCGGTCCAGGCGCCACTCCACCGCGTCGTGCTCGAGGCCGCCGGCCCGGCCCGGTCGGATGACCCGGAGAACGTGTAATGTGGCTCCGGTGGCCCGCGTCACGGCCACGGCGTGTCCGAGGGCGGCCTCCGCCGCCTCCGATCCGTCCAGTGGAACCAGGATGTCGTCGAACACGGAGCCGCTCCCGGATCAGGGGTCGGAGGGACTCGCGCCGCCGGAACCGGGCGCGGACGTCCCGGCCTGCGGGCTCCGGCGCCCCGTCGCGGGTCGCCGGACCGGCTTCTCCCGCTCCGGCGGCTCCGCGAATCGGGGCTCCGGCTGGTCCTGGAGGACGAGGGTCGGCCGCCGGCCGTGCAGCAGAAGATTGGTGGCCACGCTGCCGTAGGGCCAGGGGACGTCCGTCGAGCGGCCGTGTGCGCTCAGCACGATCAGGTCGACGTCCCGTTCTTCGGCCAGGACGTGCAGGCGACCCGCCGCCTGGTCCGCCGGCACCACGGGTACCTCGTCCAGGCGGAGCCCCGGCCGGGAGACACGCCGTCGGGCCCGGGCGAGAAAGGCCTCGGCGTCCCGGCGCGGCCCCCTCACGCTGTCGCTGGACTCCAGCTCCAGCGCCCGGGCCGCCACCAGCTCGCCGCCCCGGCCGGGGAGCAGGGAGGCCGCCGCCTGGAGCGCCCACTCCGAGGCGGGGGAGCCGTCCACGGGCACCAGGAGCCGTCGGTACCGGACCTCGTCGCGGGAAGCCGTCCCTGTCCCGGGCGGTGTGAGCAGCACCGAGGTGCCGATCCGGTAGACGACCTTGTAGGCGGTGCCTCCCATGGGCGCGCCGACGCAGCCGTCCTTCCCACGTCGGCTCAGGACGACCAGATCCACTCCGTTCCTCCTCGCGTAGGAGACGATCTCCTCCGCCGGCCGACCGGCCAGGACCGCGGTCTCCGTCTCGAAGCCGTCGTCTCGGAGCTCCCGGGCCGTCTCGGCCAGGTAGGCCTCGGCGTCGCTCCGCTCGAGGCGCCACCGAACGGGATCCTGCGCCCCGTCCCGGTCCGAGGCGGCGGAGGGCGGCACCACCCGCACCAGGTGCAGCGGGACGTCCAGGGGACGTGCCACGGCCCGGGCGTGACCGAGCGAGGACTCGGCGGTCGTGGAGCCGTCCAGGGGCACGAGGATCTGGCGAATGGGAAGCATGGGACGCTCCGGGCTGTGGTCGAGGACGTGCGGACCCGCGGCGGCACCGCGGTCTCGAGCCAGACGACATCCCCAACCTGACCCGTCGCCGTGACCGGATCTGTGGGGAGGCGGTCCACAGCGTCGTGGGGAAAGCCTCGATAGCGATCCGGACCGGGCCCGATGGGATCCCGGAAGGCGGGCCGGGCCGCC
>CANPVF010000124.1 GCA_947581645.1 Candidatus Caribbeanibacter nitroreducens
ATCACGGCGAGATAGGTGGGGTCCTCCACCCAGAAGACGGGGTGCCGGTCCAGCAGGAGGTCGCGGGTGGTGCCGCCGCCGATGGCCGTCACCATGGCGACGACGACCACCCCCAGCAGGTCGAGCCGCTTCCGCCCCGCCGCGAGCGCCCCGCTCACCGCGAAGACGGCCACTCCGATCAGATCGACCAGGTACAGAAACATCGTGTGATCCTCTCCGGGATTGCGGTCCGGCGGACACCTGCGCAGGCGCCGGGTACCGCAAGGACCCGGCCGACCGGCCACGAACCCGTGACGCAACGGGATGCTGAACCCGCCCCTCCCGACTGGAGTCTGTAACACTGGGCGCTCTTCAGACGTCTACCAGGCACACGGGACTCCGAAGGAGGTGAGCGATGGAGACGGCTCGACCCCAGAACCCGACCGTGGTCGACCGGGTGCGGCGCGCCTGGTCCTTCTACCGGGACGCCCTTCGGCTGCTTCTGTCCGCAGAGTAGTCGGGAGACCACGGCGCCGCCCGATCAGGCCGGCGTCCGCGCAACGAGCGGTCTGCGAAGCCCCCGGCTCTCGGGCCGCGCCGTACCGGAGAGCTACCGGCTGAGCTCTCCCGCTCGACCTTCCTCGCCCCCTCCCCCCGCCGTCACCGTACGCCCCCGCGGTTGTCTCCGGGGCAGTCTCCGTCGCCATATTGTCCGCGTCGCAACAGAGACGTCGGCGGCGCCCGGCTGACTCCGAACGGGAAGGGGAGTCGATGCACGAACGACGGCGAATTCCGGGGATCCTCTCAGGACTGTCTCGACCCGCCGGCGGAATTCGACGGGCGGCTCTCCTCGCCTTCGCTCTCGCCGCCACGGCCGTCCTGGTGACGGGCTTCGGTCGACGGTCATCACAGGCTGCCTCCTACGACCTCCTCCTCCGCGGCGGGCGGATGATCGACGGGACGGGCTCCCCGGCCGTGAATGCCGACGTCGGGATCAGCGGCGACAGCATCGCGGCGGTGGGAGATCTCTCGGGAGCGACCGCGGACACGGTGATCGACGCCAGCGGCCTCGTCGTGGCCCCCGGCTTCATCGACGGCCACACCCACGCCGGCATCGGCCTCACGGACTCGACCCTGAGCGCGGCCCGACCGCAGCTCGCCCAGGGGGTCACCACGGTCATGGTGAACCCGGACGGCGGCGGACCCGCCGACCTCACGGCGCAGCGCCGGGCTCTCCGGGAAGACGGGATCGGCGTGAACGTGGCCCAATTCGTCCCCTACGGTTCGGTCCGCTCGGCGGTCATGGGGGAGGAGGATCGAGCCCCCACCCCGGCGGAGCGAGAGGAGCTGCGGCGCCGCGTGCGGCAGGGCATGGAGGCCGGGGCGATCGGACTCTCCACGGGTCTGTTCTATCCGCCGGGGACGTACGCGGAGACCGACGAAGTGGTCGACGCCGCCCGGGTGGCCGCGCGTCACGGCGGTGTCTACCAGAGCCACGTCCGCGACGAGGGTGGGTACAGCGTGGGGGGGCTGGCGGCCAACCGGGAGCTCATCGAGATCGCGCGACGGGCCCGTATCACTGCGATCCACACTCACATCAAGGCCTTCGGACCACGGGAGTGGGGGCTCTCCGACGAGCTCGTCGAACAGATCGAGGAGGCACGCTCCGACGGCCTGGCCGTCTTCGCGGACCTCTATCCGTACCGGGCAGCCGGGGGAAGCGTCGCCAGCATACTGGTCCCCCGCGAGGCGCTCGCCGGTGGGGAGGAAGCCCTGCGGGCCCGGCTGCAGGACGAACCGCAGGCCCGGGACAGCCTGCTGTCGGGCATTCGCCGCTCCATCGAACTGGAGGGCGGCCCCTCCCGCATCCAGCTCCGAGGCGTGCCGTCGGATTCCGGGCTCGAGGGGATGACCCTGGCCGAGGCGTCCCGCAGCCGCGACACGGCTCCCGCCTCCCTCGCCCTGGACCTCCTGCTGGAGGGTGGCGCCGGGTTCGTCACGTTCGGAATGAAGGAAGGCGACATCGAGACCTTCCTCCGGAAACCGTGGACGATGATCGCCTCCGACGGCGTTCTCTCGCCGGCGGGAGCGGGCATTCCGCACCCCCGTGGCTACGGGACGTTTCCGACCATCATCGAGACCTGGGTCCGGGACCGGGGCACGCTCGAGCTGGAGGAGGCGATCCGTCGCATGACCTCCCTGTACCGGGAGGCGTACCCGATCCACGACCGGGGAGTGCTGGCGGAGGGGCAGAAGGCGGACGTGGTGGTCTTCGACCCGGAGCGGGTCCGGGACCGCAGCACCTACCTGGAGCCGAGGCAGCTGGCCGAGGGCATGGTGCACGTGCTCGTGAACGGCCGCCTCGCCATCCGGGACGGCGAATTCACGGGCGTTCGGGCGGGACGCGTCCTGAACTTCACCCGGTCCCGAGAGTCGGAGGGACGGAGCGCCGGGCCAGCACGGGTGGACAGCGTGTTCTCCGCCTTCGACGACACCCGATCTCCGGGCTGTGCCGTGGGGGTCCGCCGGGACGGAGAGACCCTCCTGGCCCGGGGGTACGGTATGGCCAACCTGGAGCACGGAATCCCGATCGCGCCCGAGAGCGTCTTCCGGATCGGTTCGGTCTCCAAGCAGTTCACGGCCGCGGCGGTGCTGCTCCTGGCCCGCGACGGTACTCTCTCCCTGGACGATCCCGTCCGCCGCTGGGTCCCGGAGCTCCCGTCGGATCCCTACTCCGGGGTGACGATCCGTCACCTGCTCCACCACACCTCGGGGGTCCGGGACTATCTCACGCTCATGACGCTCGCCGGGAAGCGGGAGGAGGACTACTACGACGACAGCGAGGTCGTCGGGATCCTCGGCCGACAGGACGCCCTCAACTTCCGGCCCGGCTCCGACTACCTGTACAGCAACGCCGGCTACTTCCTCCTCGGAAAGATCGTCGAATCCGCCTCCGGCCGCTCCCTGCGGGCGTTCGCCCGGGACCGGATCTTCGGGCCGCTCGGCATGGACCGGAGCCACTTCCACGACCGCCCCGACCACCTGGTTCCGAAGCGGGCCACCGGATACGAGCCCCGGGAGGAGGGCGGGTACCGCCGAAGCGTCACCACCCTCCCGATGGTGGGCGACGGCGGCGTCTACACCTCGGTTCAGGACTTCTTCCGCTGGTCGGAGAACCTGTCCGATCCGTCGGTCGGTGGCGCGGAGTTCGGCGAGCGGATGACGCGACGCGGGGTCCTCTCCTCAGGCGACACCATCGAATACGCCCGCGGACTCCGGGTGGACCGGTACCGGGGGCTGCGTCGCGTCAGCCACGGAGGCGCCTTCGTCGGGTACCGGGCCGGGATGATGCGCTTCCCGGAGCAGGACTTCTCGGCCGTCGCCCTCTGCAACCGGGCGGACGCCGAGCCCATGGAGAAGCTCGGCGCCGTGGCGGAGATCTACCTGGACTCCGTCATGACGCCGCCGGGGGAAGGGGAGGCCGGAGAGGGCTCCCCGGACGCCGGGGGCGAAGAGGAGGAGGCCGGGTGGTCGCCCGCCCCCGGGACTCTCCAGCGGTACCGGGGACGCTACGAGAGCCCCGAGCTGGACGCGGTCTACCGGATCGAGCTCGACGGCAGGGAGCTCCGGCTCGTGGTCGGCAACCGCCTCGATGGCGAGCTGGAGCCGGCCGGGGAGGGAGTCTTCGAGCGGTCGTTCCTCACCCTCCGGTTTCCGGACCCAGCCGGGGAGCGACCCGACGGCTTCCAGCTGGACGCCGGGCGGGTGCAGGGAATCAGCTTCGAACGGATCTCAGATCCGCCGGATGGCTGATCCGGACGTGGTGGGGAGCGGAGGGGGTGGGACTCGAACCCACAAGCCCGTGAGGGCGCCGGTTTTCGAGACCGGTGCATTGCCAATTCTGCCACCCCTCCGTGAGGGGGATAGCGGATGGGGAGGGATTCGAACCCTCGAGGGACGTTGAGCCCCCACACGATTTCCAATCGTGCGCCTTAAGCCACTCGGCCACCCATCCGTATGTGAACACACCGGACTCCGCCCTGTCGGGCGCCGTCCGGGAGCGGAGGGGGAGGGATTCGAACCCTCGTGGGCACGAGGCCCAACGCCTTAGCAGGGCGCCGCTTTAAGCCACTCAGCCACCCCTCCGTGAAGCCGGCCCGTCGTCCGGGGCCGGTCGACCTGCCCCGAAAAAGCTCGCCGCGGCGTGGTGGGCCGCGGCGGCTCGGACAGGCTCGATGGGAAGTTGGCCCGCCTGGATTCGAACCAGGACTCTCTTGGTCCAGAGCCAAGCGTGTTGCCGATTACACCACGGGCCATCGTCGCCCCCGAGAGGGAGCGTCGGCGATGTTAGTCTATCCTCTCCGGCCGTTCAAGTTCCGGCGATCGCGGGCCTCCTGAAGGGGCCGAGGCCTCCGCTCCCGTCGTCCCCCACCGGGGCTACGCCGACTGCCGCCGGACCGGCTCCTACTCCTTCCCGCGACGCCGGTAGAGCTCCCGAGCCCCCTGGCGCTCGGCGGCCGCACGGTCCAACCGGTCGTTGATCCGCGCCAGCCGGTCGTCGGCCATGGCCGCAGCGTCCGCGCCCTCGAACCAGGTCAGCTCCACGAAGCGCCCCCGCTCCTCCTCGCTCTCCAGCAGCTGACAGTCGATGCCCATGGGCAGCAGCTGCCCGCTCCACTCCCCCCACGCCTCCAGGTACTCCTCGCGCCGGTCGTCGGGGACGCGGGCGCGGACGACCTGAGCCTTCTCCATATCCATGGGACACCTTCCTGACGGACGGATCGCTGCGGCGGACGCTCACGGAGGAGTCAGGCGCCCGGGCCGCCGACTGCACGGGCGACGGCTTCCAGCCCGTCGCGGCAGACGAGTCGGGCCGGAACGACGGCGGGGCCGGGCGACGACGTGCTCGCTCCACAGAATGCGTCGGCGGCGAGCCGGTCCGCAATGACCAGGTCCGCGGCCGGCGTCGAGATCGCTGTCCCGATCTCGCGGCGGGGGCGCGACACGGACGCCGCGTGGAGCGAGAGATCCTCTCGCCGGAGCCCGGCCACGTCGCTCAGCACGGCCTCCCGGAGGGCCGGACATCCCGTGAGCACGGCCACCACGGCGAGGGGAGGGGCCCGGCGGAGCGCCGCCCGGACCGCTTCGCGCCGGTCCTGCCGGAGCCCCAGCGACGACTCCGGGCCCGCCCGGCGCAGGGCGGGCCCCGGCAGCGCCGCCACGAGCTGCCGCTTTCCGGGAGGCGTGCCCGGCGCCGCAGGCTCGACGTCGACGGCCCGCGGCAGCGCCGCCCGCAGCTCCGCCGCCAGGAGCCGGGCCGTCCCGCCGTCACCCGCCGCGGCCAGGACCCCGTCCACCGGGCCGTCGACCTCGCCGTCCGGCCCCGAAGCCACCCGGGCCCGGGCGCCGTGCCGCATCACCAGGAGCTCCCGACCGGCGAGCCGCCTGTACGCGGCGGCCACGGTGTTCCGGTGCAGTCCCACCGCCGCCGCCAGCCGCCGGGTGGAGGGAAGACGCCGCCCCGGCTCAAGCCGCCCCGTCCGGACCATGACGGCCAGCTGCCGCTCCAGCTGACGACCGGGCGGTTCCCGGCGGTCCCGATCCACCGACACGTCCCGCAGCACCGAGACGGGTCCCGGCCGTCGCGTCGCCATTCGCACCTCCGTGACCTCCCGCATCTCTCCCCCCGCACCCGCCGAGCGGCCGTGTCGCAGCCCGCCGATCGTCCGCCCGGCCCTCCGGGTCATCCGGTTGCGCGCCGCCGTTCCGGACCGGTAGTCTCCGCCGCCGACCTCAAGCCACATTCACGACGGACCGCCCCGCTCCCGACCGCCGCACGCGGGAGACCCGCGACGTTCCCGCGCCGGAGCGAGTGCGGATCCACCGCCGGACATAGACGTCGAAAGCGAGGAACCATGCGATTCCTGATCCTGGGCGGGGGCCTCCAGGGCACCGCCTGCGCGTACGACCTCCTCCGTCAGGACGACGTGGAGCGGGTGACGATCGCCGACCTGGAGAGGGGCGCCGACGACGCGCCCGACTTCCTGCCGGACGACGACCGGCTCCGGTGGCAGCGGGCCGACTTCGCCGACGAGGACGACGTGCGCCGGGCCATGTCCGGACACCGGGTGGCGCTCTCCGCCGCGCCGTATTTCTTCAACGACGACCTGGCGCGGCTGGCCATCGACGAGGGCCTGGACTACAGCGACCTCGGCGGCAACACGGAGATCGTGTTCAGGCAGATGGACCGGGACGGAGAGGCCCGGGACGCCGGCGTCACCCAGGTCCCGGACGTCGGGCTGGCGCCGGGGATCGTGAACGTGCTGGCCGCCGAGGCCGTGCGCCGCCTGGACCGCGCCGAGTCCGTGCGCATGTTCGTGGGCGGCCTCCCGCAGAACCCCCGCCCCCCGCTCGACTACCAGGTGGTCTATTCCCTCAGGGGCGCGCTGGACTACTATACCACTCCCTCCTCGGTCATCCGGGACGGCCGCCGTCGGCAGGTGGAGGCGCTCTCGGAGGTCGAGGAGCTGGAGTTCGACGGGCTGGGCGCTCTGGAGGCCTTCCACACGGCGGGGGGCGCGTCGGTGCTCCCGTGGCGGCTGGAGGGCCGGGTGGAGAGGCTGGAGTACAAGACGCTCCGCTACCCCGGGCACGCGCGGATCATGGAGGCGATCCGGGAGCTGGGCCTCCTGTCCCGGGAGCCGGTGGACGTGGACGGGCGGGAGGTGGTGCCGCGCGACGTCTTCGTGGCCTGCGCCCGCCCGAAGCTCGAGCACCCGGACGAGCCGGACCTGGTGGCTCTCCGCGTCGTCGGCACCGGCGAGCGCGACGGCCGCGACGTCACCCTCACCTGGAACCTCCTGGACCGTGAAGACGAGGAGACGGGGATCAGCGCCATGATGCGGTGCACGGGCTACTCGCTGGCCGTCGTCGGTCTCATGCTGGGGCGGGACGAGATCGAGCGGACCGGCGTCCTGCCGCCGGACGAGGGGATCCCCTACGGCCCCTTCGTGGAGGCACTGGCCGATCGCGGCGTCGAGATCCGGCTGGAGGAATCGGAGGGCGGATGACGGAGACGGGGCGTCCGCGCGTCGTGGTGGTGGGGGCGGGATTCGGAGGGCTGTGGTCCGTCCGGTCCCTGGCCGACGCCCCGGTGGACGTCCTTCTCCTGGACCGCAACAACTACCACACGTTCTATCCCCTCCTCTACCAGATCGGCGCCGCCGAGCTGAACGCCACCGAGATCGCCTATCCGGTGCGGAAGATCCTCCGCGGGCAGGAGAACGCCCGGTTCCGGATGGCCGAGGTCGAGGACGTGGACCTGGATCGGCGGACGGTCCGGGCCGACGGGCGTGAGGTCTCCTACGACCACCTGATCCTGGCCACGGGCAGCGACGCCCACTTCTTCGGCGTCGAGGGGGCCGCGGAGCACGCGTATCCCCTGAAGGAGATCGAGGAGGGGATCGCCCTCCGGAATCACGTCCTGGAGCGCTTCGAGGAGGCTGCCCGGGCCGACGACCCGGAGGCCCGGCGGAGAATGCTGCGCTTCGTGATCGTCGGCGGAGGGCCCACGGGCGTCGAGTACGCCGGCGCCCTGGCCGAGCTGATCCAGGGTCCCCTCTCCCGCGATTTCCCGGACCTGGACGTGGACGAGGTGTCGGTCCTCCTGGTGGAGGCCCTGGACCGCCTGCTGGCCGCCATGCCGGAGAAGCTGGGACGCTACGCCGGACGCCGTCTCGGAAACATGGGTGTCGACGTCCGGACCGGGGTCGCCGTCGAGGAGGTCGGCGCCGACCGCGTGCGCCTCTCCGACGGAACCGCCCTGCCCACGGACACGGTGGTGTGGACCGGGGGGGTGCGGGGAGACCCGGACGCCGGCCGCTGGGGGCTCCCCACCGGCGACGGGGGACGGGTCCGGGTGAACGACGACCTCACCGTGCCGGGCCACCCGGAGGTGCAGGTCGTGGGTGACCTCTCGGGGTTCCGCCAGGACGGCGATGACCTGCCCATGATCGCCCCGGCCGCGATCCAGCAGGGCGAGCACGCCGCCCGGAACGTGCGCCGTCAGATCGAGGGACGGCCGCCGGAGGCGTTCCGCTACGACGACCCGGGCATGCTGGCGGTCATCGGCCGGAACCACGGCGTGGCGCACGTCTTCGGCCGCGCCTTCACCGGCTTCGCCGCCTGGCTCCTGTGGCTCATGATCCACCTGGCCAAGCTCATCGGGTTCCGGAACCGGCTGGTGGTGCTGCTGAACTGGGCCTGGGACTACGTCTCCTACGAGCGGGTCGTGCGCCTCATCCTGCCGATCACGCCGAAGCGAGGGCCCGGGGCCGAGGGTCGGGGGCGGCCGGAGGCGGCGGAATGAACGCCGTCGAGGTCCGGGACCTGGCCAAGACGTACCGGAACGGCGTGGAGGCCCTACGGGGCATCTCCTTCGAAGCCGGGAGCGGAAGCGTCTTCGGTCTGCTGGGCCCCAACGGCGCAGGGAAGACCACGGCCGTGCGCATCCTCTGCACCCTGAGCTCGCCCACGTCGGGCTCGGCGCGGGTGGCCGGCCACGACGTGGTCCGGGAGCGGCGCCGCGTGCAGGAGAACATCGGCTACGTGGCGCAGGGAAGCACCGTGGACCCCGAGGCCACGGGGCGGGAGAACCTGATGCTCCAGGGCCGGCTCCAGCGGGTCTCCCGGGATGCGCTCGACGAACGCGCGGACCGCCTGCTGGCCTCCTTCGGGCTCACGGAGGCGGCCGACCGGCGGGTGCAGGGCTACTCGGGCGGGATGAAGCGCAAGCTCGACCTGGCCATGGGGGTGGTCCACGGGCCCCGGGTGCTCTTCCTGGACGAGCCGACCACGGGCCTGGATCCGGAGGCCCGGCGCTCGGTGTGGCGGGAGCTGACGCGGCTCACCCGCGAGGAGGAGCTCACCGTGCTCCTCACCACCCACTACATGGAAGAGGCCGACCTGCTCTCCGGGCGCGTGGCGATCCTGGACGCGGGACGGATCGTCGCCCGCGGGAGCCCCGACGGGCTGAAATCCGACATCCGGGGCGACCGGGTGACGGTGGAGCTGGAGGACGAGGACCGGACCGAGGAGGCCGGCACCGTGCTCCGGGGGCTCGACAGCGTGGTGGACGCGGCCACGGACCCGGAGTCCGGGCTCCTCCACGCCCACGTGACCCACGGGGCGCGGGCGGTGCCGGACCTGGTGGCCGCCCTGGAGCGCTCCGGGCTGACCGTGGCGGAGGTGGCGCTGTCGCGCCCCACGCTGGAGGACGTCTACCTGGAGGCCACGGGACAGACCTTCGAGGAAGCCGCGGAGGCGGCCGGAGACGGAGAGGACGCGGGAGTGCGCGCGTGAGTCGGCTCCTGCGCTTCGCCCGGGACCTGGGCCCCCTCTACCTGCGCGAGGTGCGCTACAGCCTGCGGATCCGGGCGTACCTGGTCATGTCCATCGTCCAGCCCATCCTGTGGCTGATCCTCTTCGGCCAGCTCTTCGGCGCCGTCGGGCGCCTGCCCGAGTTCGAGGACGCCACCTACCTGGCCTTCCTGACGCCCGGCCTGGCGGTGATGACGGCCTCGTGGAGCTCGGCCTACGCGGGCATGGGGGTGATCCGGGACCTGGACCGGGGCATCTTCGACCGGCTGCTGGCCACGCCGGTGAGCCGCACGGCCCTCATCGGCGCCCGGGGACTCCACTCGGCCACCGTGGTGATGCTGCAGGCCCTGATCATCCTGGGGACGGCCTTCGCCCTGGGCGTGCGTCCGCCCGGTGGCCTCGAAGGGGTGGCGGCGGTGCTGGCCGCGGCCGCGCTGCTCGGGGCGGCCTTCGGGGGCGCCTCCACCGGCCTGGCCCTGGTGGTGAGGAAGGAGGAGACGATGCTCGCCCTGACGAACTTCCTCGTCCTCCCCCTCCTCTTCCTCTCCTCCCTGCTGATCACCCGGGAGCTGATGCCGGAGTGGATGGCCCGGATGGCCGCCTTCAACCCGGTGGACTGGGCGGTGACCTTCGGCCGGGCCGGCTTCCGGGGGCAGGGATGGTCGGCGTACGGGACGGAGCTGCTCCTCCTGGCGCTGTTCGCCGCCACCTGCTGGATCCTCGCGGGACGCTCCTTCGCCCGGTTCCGGAGGCGGGAGTAGGCGCTCAGTCGCCGGGGAGCGCCGCCAGCAGCTCGTCCGCGGGGCGCGTGTTGAGCACCGCCTCCGGCTCCAGCCACGCGCGCCGGGCCTGCTCCACCCCGTAGGAGATGAGCTCCAGCTCGGCGGCCCGGTGAGCGTCGGTGCTGATCACCACGGGAATGTCGCGCTCCCGGGCCTTCATCAGGTGCGTGTCCCTGAGGTCGAGTCGGCTCGGGTTGGCGTTCAGCTCCACGGCCACGCCCTCCCCGGCGGCCACGTCCAGCACTCGATCCAGGTCGAAGGCATAGGGATCGCGCTGGTTGATGAGCCGCCCCGTGGGATGGGCCAGGATGTCCACCTGCGGGTGCCGGAGGGCCGTCACGAGGCGCTCGGTCTGCTCGTCGGCGGGCAGGTTGAAGCGGGAGTGGACCGAGACCAGCACCACGTCCAGCTCCTCCAGCATCCCGTCCGCCAGGTCGAGGCTCCCGTCGGCCAGGATGTCCACCTCCATGCTCCGCAGCAGACGGATCCCGTCGACCCGGTCCTCGACCTCGTCCATCGCCTCCCACTGCCGGCGGAGCTTCTCCTCGTCCATGCCGCCGGTGACGCCCAGCGACTGGCTGTGGTCGGTGACGGCCAGGTACTCGTAGCCCAGGTCGCGGCACGCCTCCATCATCTCGGCCACCGACTGCTTCCCGTCGGACCACGTGGTGTGCATCTGCAGGTCCCCCCGGAGGTCGTCGCGGGTCACCAGTCCCGGCAACTCCCCGGCTTCGGCGGCCTCGATCTCGCCCCGGTCCTCCCGGAGCTCCGGCGGGATCCAGGGCAGGTCCACGGCCGCGTAGACCTCCTCCTCGGTGCGGCCGCCGATCCGCTCGCCGGACCGCGGGTCGCTGCCGTCCCCGGCATCGTCGCCCGCCTCCGCGCTCCCGGCGCCGTCCTCCTCGCGGTACACCCCGTACTCGGAGACCCGGAGCCCGCGCCGGACGGCCCGCTTCCGCACGCGGACGTTGTGCTCCTTCGAGCCGGTGAAGTAGGCCAGGGCGGCGCCGTAGCTCTCCGCCGGGAGCACCCGGAGGTCCACGTCCAGCCCGGAGTCGAGCCGGACGGTGCCCCGCGTGTCGCCGGCGGCTTCCACCTCCTCGACCCGATCGAAGCCCGTGAACCGCTCCATGAGCGAGGCGCCGTCGTCGGAGATGGCCAGCAGGTCGACGTCGCCCACGGTCTCCTTCCGGCGGCGGTAGCTCCCGGCCACCTCGATTCGCTCCAGGCCGTCGTGCTCCCGCAGGTGCTCCAGGAGCGGTGCCACCAGGCGGTCCGCCTCCGAGAGGCGGAAGCGCTCCTGGTGGCGCCGGTACTGCTCGATGCCGGAGAGGATCTTCTCCTGGGTCCTGGCGCCGAAGCCGTCCAGCTCCTGGACCTCGCCGGCGCCGGCGGCCTCCTCGAGCTGGTCCACGGTCTCCACGCCGAGTCGCTCCCACAGCTTCTTCGTCTTCTTCGGGCCGACGCCGGGCAGCCGGGTCAGCTCGATGAGGCTGTAGGGCACCTCCTCGGTGAGCTCGTCCAGGAGCTCCAGGTCGCCGGTCTCCACCAGCTCCTCGACGTAGCCCGAGATGTCGTCGCCCACGTCCGGGAGCTCCGTCAGGTCGGCGCCCTCCTCCACCATGGCCCGGAGCGGCCGCGTGTGCTCCTTCACGGTGCGGGCGGCGTTCCGGTAGGCCCGCACCCGGAAGGGGTTCGCCCCGCTGATGTCCAGCAGGTCGGCCACGTCCTCCAGCGTGCGCGCGATCTCCCGGTTCTCCACGGTCACTCCTCCCCGCCGCCGTCGGGACCCGCCCCGTGCTCCCGGAGCAGGGCCACGAACGTCTCCTCGTCCATGATCTCCACCTCTTCCTCCCGTGCCTCCTCCAGCTTGGAGCCCGGATTCGCCCCCGCGACCAGGACGTCGGTGGCCCCGGACACGGAGGACGTGGCCCGGGCGCCGAGCCGCTCGACCGTTTCCTGCGCCTCGCTCCGCGTGAAGCGGTCCAGGGCGCCGGTGAAGACGAAGCGCCGGCCGTCCAGGGGGCGCTCCTCCGGGAGCTCCGGCTGCAGGATCTCCACGCGCTCGGCCAGGGCGTCCAGGAGCTCGGCGTTCCGCTCGTCGGCGAAGAATCCGGCGATCTGATCGGCCATCTTCGGCCCCACGCCCCCGACCTCCTCCAGCTCCTCGACCGGGGCCTGCC
>CANPVF010000125.1 GCA_947581645.1 Candidatus Caribbeanibacter nitroreducens
CGTCCCGTCGTGCTTGTTGAGCAGGAAGACCCGGCCCTCGGGTCCCATGGCCATCCGGAGGTCGACACGACCGGCCGGATCCCTGCCCTGGGCCTCGTTCTTCTCCTGCACCAGCTGCAGCAGAGTCTTCGGCTCACCGCTCCCGTCGTCCAGCAGCACGCGGCGGATCGGGTCCTGGCCGCCCTCCGGCACGTCGTCGGCGCTCACGTGGAAGATCTCGCCGGCAGCCAGGTCGCCGAACAGGATGCGCCCGCGGAGGGCGGAGACGGACCCGTCCCGGTAGACCTCGAGCCCCGTCACCGCCTGGCGGCTCACCAGGACGGGGTCGGAGTGGTCGTACTCGGCGATCGGGTAGGTGGCGTCCGGGTCCGAGCGGCGGCTGTCGACGATCACGCCGCCGTCCACGAACTCGAAGCTCCCCTCCCAGTCGTTCCACCCCAGGTCGGCGCCCGCGCTGATGGGGCTCACTTCCTCCACGGTGTTCTGGCCGATGTCGGCCACGTAGGCCTGTCCCGTGGCCGGGTCCCACGCCAGGTGCTGCGGGTTCCGGAGCCCCCACGCCCAGATCTCGCCCAGGGTCTCGGGATCGTCGTCGCCCGCGAAGGGGTTGTCGTCCGGGATCCCGTACTCCCCGTTCGGGCCGTTCGAGCCCAGCGGGTCGATCCGCAGGATCTTTCCGAACCCGGAGGAGAGGTCCTGGGCCAGGTCGTGGGGATCGCCGCCGGCCCCGCCGTCACCGACGCCCACGTACAGCATCCCGTAGTCGGCGTCGCCGGGCTCGGCCAGCGGGTTGAAGGTGAGCTCGCCGCCGTTGTGGTTGCCGTAGGGCTGCTCGAAGCGGGCCAGCACCCGGGGCTGCCCGCCGTCGTAGCTGTCCGCCTCCGGGTTCTCGGCGGTGAACTCCACCAGCACCATGTCGTGGGAGTCCTCACCGGCCCCGGGCACGAAGTCGGGCTCCGGGCGCTTGTTCGGCGTGTCCGTCCACACGTAGAACTTGCCGTAACCCGGCGTCCCCTCCTCTCCGAACTGCGGGTGGAAGGCGAAGTTCTGGACCCCCTTCTCACGCCACCCGGCGTCCACGTCCACGCCCCACTCCCCGGCGTCCACGTCGATGTACTCGGTGACGCTCTCGCCGTCCTCGCTCACGATGTAGATGGGGCCCCGCTGGTCGCTGATGAAGAGGCGGCCCGTGTCCTCCTCGTGGACCATGGTCATCATCCGCGCCGGCTCCCCGTCGACGTCGGGAATGGAAGCGAACTCCACCACGTTCACCGTGATCACGCCCTGCTCCGCCTCGATGTCGTTCGGAAACAGGTCGCCGGTCTGCTGGGCGGGAGAGGAGCAGGCGATCAGGCCCGAGGCGAGGACGAGGAGCGCGGCAGCGGTCAGGCGCGGGGCGTCGAGTCTCATGATTCGCGGTCTCCGGTTCGTATGAGGAGATGGGCGCGTCGGCAGCGGAACAGCGGCGCGCCGACCGGACCGTCAGCGGCACGTGCGAACGTGAGCGGGAAACGTAGCGAGGCTCCACCCGCTCCGGAAGGCGCGTACGGTCCGTCTCGGGCCACCGGCTTCGGGAGAGGGGCCGGCGGCGTTAGGGTCCGGGCGGGAGGACGAGCGTGAACCGGGAGAACGTGGAGGAACGGGTGAGAGGTCGAGCGCCGGGAACAGCCGCCCTGATCGCCGTGGCCGTCGTACTCGGCGCCGCGTGCGGAGACGGGCCGACGGATCCGGACGGGGGCACCGGGGCTTTGGCCGTGACGACCACGACCGAGGGCTCGACCCTGGACCCGGACGGCTACCGCCTGGCCGCCGCCGGCGACACGATCTCCCTTCCCCTGTCCGGGACCGGCGTCATCGACGGCCTCCCGACGGGCCGGGTGGAGGCCGAGATCTCCGACGTGCAGCGGAACTGCCGGACGGGAGGGCGCACCGCGACGGCCCGGATCTCGGCCGGCGACACGGCGGAGCTCTCCCTCTCCGTGGCCTGCGACACGGCGCTGCTGGGCAAGGTGGTCTTCGTCAGCGACCGGGACGGAGGCGGCGACACCGACCTGTGGGTCATGAACCCCGACGGCAGCGACGCCACGCGGCTCACCGACCATTCGGCCACCGAGGGCGGGCCGGAGGTCTCGCCCGACGGGACCCGAATTGCCTTCTGGTCCGACCGGTCCGGGAACCAGCAGGAGCTGTTCACCGTGGCCGCCGACGGCAGCGACCTGCGGCAGCTCACCGCCCACCCCGACCAGGACTCGGGCCCGGCCTGGTCCCCCGACGGCGGCCGGATCGCCTTCATCTCCAGTCGGGGCGGGGCGCAGAGCGTCTTCATCGCTCACCTGGCGAACGACAGCCTGGTGCAGCTCACGCGGGACACGGCGCAGGAGCTCACCGTGGACTGGTCGCCCGACGGCACGCGGCTCGTCTACAACTCCGACGGCGGAGGCGCCCTCTCCCTGTACACGGTGGCCCCGGGCGGCTCCGAGCTGCGGGAGATCCCCGACACGGGACAGCCGCCGGGCTACACGCCCGCCTGGGGGCCGGGGAACTCCGGCATCGCCTTCTCGGCCGGGAGCTCCGGCGACTTCGACATCGAGACCGTGGCCACCGACGGCACCGACCGCCGGGTCGTGCTCGACAGCGACGCCGCCGACCTCCGTCCCGCCTGGTCGCCGGACGGCGAGCGGCTGGTCTTCGAGTCGGACCGGGACGGGAACAGCGAGATCTACTCAATGGCCGCCGACGGCACGGACCTGATCCGGCTGACGGAGAACCCGGGGTGCGACGCCGCGGCGTCCTACACGCCGCCGCCGGACGGGAGCTGAGGCGGACCGGGACCCGACTCAGCCCCCCAGCACGTCGCTCCTGGCCGCCGGAAGCTCCATGGACGCCTCCAGGGCGTCGTCCAGGCGCTCATCAAGGCGCTCCCGCAGGCGCCGAATCCGGTATTCGGCGTCCCCCTGCCCGGACAGCAGGTTCCGCATCTCGTGCGGGTCGCGCTCCAGATCGTACAGCTCGTCCATCCTCCGGAGCTCCTCGTAGCGGACGTACTTGTAGCGCTCCGTGCGCACCGCCCGGTAGCCCATCTCCCGGGTCCGGGGGAAGACCTCGTCCG
The DNA here is from genome assembly GCA_947581645.1 of Candidatus Caribbeanibacter nitroreducens. Taxonomy (GTDB): domain Bacteria; phylum Gemmatimonadota; class Gemmatimonadetes; order Palauibacterales; family Palauibacteraceae; genus Caribbeanibacter; species Caribbeanibacter nitroreducens. Next base: position 3,110 of record CANPVF010000125.1, read on the forward strand.
AGTAGTACTCCACCAGGAACTCCTCCCGCCAGTCCGCCCGCTCCCCGTCCCGAAGCAGCGGGACCAGCGACCGCCCCTCCATCCACGCCGGCACGTCCAGTCCGGCCAGCTCCAGGGCGGTGGGAGCCACGTCGATGTTGAGGGCCATCCCGGCCGGCCGGGTTCCCCCGTCCGCCAGCTCCGGGTAGCGCACCACCATGGGCACCCGGATGCTCGGCTCGTAGGCGAGTCGCCGCTCGTGCTCCAGTCCGAACTCGCCGTAGAAGAAGCCCTGGTCGCTGGTGAGCACGAAGAGGGTGTCCTCCAGCTCGCCGGCGTCCCGGAGCGCCCGGAGGAGGTCGCCGACGGCCTCGTCCACGCTGGAGACCATCTCGAGGCGGTCCCGCACCACGGTCTCCGTCGTCTCGGAGGGCGCGGCCCGGGGGTCCGCCCAGGGCTCGGTCCGCGCCAGGGCCGGCTTCCCCTCGGCCCCCTGCTCCGCCGCCGGCGACAGCTCCACCTCCACGCCGTCGTACAGGTGCGCGTCCCGGGGCGCCGGCGGGAACCTCCGGTAGCCGTCGGCGTCGAGCTCCGGGTGCACCGCCTTGTGGGCGACCACCAGCGCGAAGGGGGCCTCGCCCTCCGACACCTCCTCCACGAAGTCCACAGAGTGCTCGCTCAGAACGTCCGTGATGTAGCCGTCGGCGCGCCCGCGCTCGCCGTCCACGTTGAGCGGAGGATCGAAGTACTCCCCCTGCCCCTCGAAGCTCACCCATCGGTCGAAGCCCGGGCGGCGGGTGTCGTCGTCGTGATCCATGTGCCACTTCCCCACGAAGCCCGTGCGATACCCGGCGTCGTGCAGGAGCCGGGGGAAGGTCACCAGGAGATGGCTCTCCTCGCCCCGCTCCCGGTTGTCGACGATGGTGTTGTTGTGCGGGTACTGCCCCGTGAGGAGCGCCGCCCGGCTGGGCGAGCAGAGCGGCACGACCGTGAAGCCGTTCCGGAAGTCCGCCGCCTCCTCCCGCAGGCGGTCGATGTGGGGGAGGTCGACGAACGGGCGGTCCAGGTCGTCCGTCCGGACGTCGTCCAGGAGGACCACGACCACGTTGGGGCGGCTCCCGGCGCCGGCTTCGCTCGGATCGCGTTCGGTCATCGGCGAGGTGGACGGACGGATGCACGACGATGGGGCGAGACGGTGTCTTACGGTTCGGCCCGCCGGACGGTCGATCAACAGTCACGAGGGCCCTGCGCCCGGACCGGCGGTGCACCGGGGCCGGCCGGACGCTTGCACGCGGCTCGGCGGCCGCCCATTCTCTCCGGACCCGAACAGAGACCGAAGACCGGAGCAGGAGCCCATCCATGTCCACCGAGTCCGCCCCGACAGCCGACCGCCGCTCCCTGCCCTCCCGCCTGGAGGCCCGCGACGGGTACGTGAGGCACACCTGCGGGAGCCAGCCCGAGCCCCGTTCCTACGCCGCCCTGGACGGCGAGGCGGTGACCCTGGTGGCCCACGAGGACGGGAGATGGTGGGCCCGGAACTCCGAGTACCGTACCGAGATCGGGCACTGTCCCTTCTGCGGCTGGGACCTGCCGGAGCAGGTGCCCGACCCCGACCAGCTGAACCTGGAGCTGGTGGAGTAGCGGCCGGAAGCACGCCGCCACCGTGAACGGGCCACGGGCCAGCCACAGCCCCTGGGACCGGCGCGACTTCCGGCGCTGGAGTCCCGCCACCCGCAGGCTGTGGCTCCACCTGCTCACCGGAAGGAACCTGCTCGGATGCTTCGTCCTGGCTCCCGCCGCCACGGCCCGTGAGACCGGCGCCGATCCGGGGGAGGTGAGGGACGCCCTGGAGCGATTCGAGGAGGACGGCCGGCTCCTTCGGGACCCGGACACCGACCTCCTCCTGATCCGCCGCTACCTGGAGTACCGCCCCCTGGATCCCGGCGACCGGGGGCGCGCCGCCCGCCTGGCCGACGCCCTGCCCTTCTCCGAACCCGTTCTCGCCGCGCTCCGCCGCGAGCTCACCGAGCACGGAGGAC
>CANPVF010000126.1 GCA_947581645.1 Candidatus Caribbeanibacter nitroreducens
GGCTCGTCCACGGCCAGCGCCTCCCGCTCCTCCAGCACCCGTCGTACCCGTCCGGGGGCGTCCGAGACGAGCCCGTCCACCCCCCGGTCCAGGAGCCGCCGCATGCGGTCCGGGCGGTTCACGGTCCACACGAAGACGCCCATGCCCTCCCGGTGCGCCCGTCGGCAGAAGCCGGAGCTCACCACCCGGATGCCCCACCGCTTCTCCGGGACCATGGCGGCGTCTGCTCCCGGGGACGAGGCCAGGCCGTCGAGCCCGATCTTCCCCAGGAGGACGAAGGGGAGGAGCTCGTCCTGGTAGGCACATCGCCACCGGGCCGCCCCGGCGGCGGGCGCCACCTCCTCCGGGTCGAAGCCCCCGACGACGATCCGGTCCCGGTGGTCGCTCCCCTCCCCCCGGAGCCACGTCGCGAGCGCCCGGCCGGCCCGCGCACTCTTCACCTCCACGATCATGGGGAGCTGACCGGTGGACGCGGCCACCTCGCCCAGGGTCGGTACCCGGACGCCCTGGCCCCGGTACGGGTGGCTCCGGCCCCGGTCCGGCGTGTAGGCGTGGCCGGCGTCGAGCTCCTTCAGCTCGTCCAGGCTCATCTCCTCCACCGCGCCGGTGCCGTCGGTGGTCCGGTCCACGGTCTCGTCGTGGATCACCACGGGTTCGCCGTCGCGGGTGCACTGGAGGTCGAACTCCACGCCGTCGGCGCCGACCTCGGCGGCGTGCCGGAAGCCCGGAAGCGTGTTCTCGGGGGCCACGGCGGCCGCTCCCCGGTGCCCCACGGCCCGGACGGAGGTGCCGGGGCCGAAGGGGGCGGAGGAGGCCCTGTCGGTGGAGTCGGTCATCTCCCGTCCTCTCCCGGCGTCTCCCGGCATCTCCCGGTCGCGGCGGAGCCGTCCCCGTCGACGGCGCGCCGCCGGCCATCGGTTCGAAGCGACGGACCGCTATAATGGAGGCCCGGTGCCCGCCGCACGAGCCCCGACCGTTCGGGCCCCCGCTCACTCCCGCTCCCGCCGCGATGCGCGTCCTGATCTGTCCGACGGCCTTCAAGGGATCGCTGGGCGCCGCCCGCGCGGCCCGTGCCATGGAGGAGGGCGTGCGGAGGGCGCTGCCCGGTGCCGCGTGCACGCGGCTGCCCCTCTCCGACGGCGGACCGGGGCTGATCGAATCCCTGGAGAGCGCCGGGGCGGGCCGGATCGTGGAGGCGGGGGACGTGTCCGGCCCGGCGCCGGCAGGGGACGCCACCACCACGGGCGATCGCTCCCGCGCTGAGGTCCGGGGACGGGTCCTCCTGCTGGACGGGGGACGGACCGCGGTGGTGGAGTCCGCCGACGCGTGCGGCCTCGCCCTCCTCCCGCCGGAGGCCCGCGACCCGCTGACCACCCACACCCGGGGGGTGGGCGACCTCCTGCTGGCCGCCATGGACCGGGAGCCGGCCCGCCTGGTCGTGGGCCTGGGCGGATCCGCGACCTGCGACGGCGGCTCGGGCGCCGCGCGAACCGTCGGCTACCGCTTCCTCGACGAGCGGGGCGGCGAGCTCCCGGACGGTGGCGGCTCGCTGGTCGATCTCGCCGACATTCGCCGCCCCGCGGGATCTTCCGGGGACGGAAGCGCGTCCCGGGCGGTGCCGGAGCTCCTGGCGCTGGCCGACGTGGACAACCCCCTCCTGGGGCCGGAGGGCGCGGCGGCCACCTACGCCCCTCAGAAGGGGGCGGACCCTGCGGGCGTGGAGCGGCTGGAGGCGGGGCTGAGACGGCTCGTGGAGGTGGCGTCCCGGGACCTGGAGGCCGACCCGGGCCGGGTCCGGGCCGCGGCCGACCGGCCCGGCGCCGGCGCCGCCGGCGGACTGGCCTTCGGGCTGGAGGTGTTCCTGGGCGCCCGGGTGGTCGGCGGCACCGACTGGGTCCTGCGGCGGGTGGGGTTCGGCGACGCCCTGGAGGACGCGGACCTGGTGGTCAGCGGAGAGGGGGCCTACGACCGGACCACGGAGCGGGGAAAGGTCGTGGGGGAGGTGATCCGCCGGGCGCGGGAGGCCGGGGTGCCGGTACGGCTCGTCTGCGGGCGGATCGAGGGCGAGCTCCCGCCCGGCGTACGGGGAGAGGACGGCGGCGGACGCGTGCTGGACGCCGGGGGCGTGGCGGCCGCCGCCGAGCGCGTGCTGCGCAGGGAGCCGCCGACGGGCGGTGACTGACCGGGCGGTCGGCCGTCACTCCTCGTCGGACCCGGCCAGCGTCTCGCGCAGGATCTCCTTGGCCAGCTCCGGGTCGGCCCGGCCCGAGGTCTCCTGCATGACCTGGCCCACGAAGAAGCCCAGCAGGCCCTCCTGACCGCCGCGGTAACGCTCGACCTTCTCGGGGTTCTCCTCCGCCAGCCGCCGGGCCAGGGGCTCCAGGCTCTGCCGGTCCCCGATGCGCTCCAGGCCCTCCTCCTCGACGATGGCCGCCGGCGAGCCCCCCTCCTCGATCAGGCGCGCCAGCACGTCACGGGCGGCGGGCTGTGAGAGGGTGCCCCCCTCCACCAGCTCCGCCAGCTCACCGAGCTCGGATCCGCCGAAGGGGAGGTCGGAGAGTTCCCTCTCGTCGAGCTCGCCCCGCAGCTCGTGGATCAGCCAGTTGGCCGCGGGCTTCGGCGGCGCCCCGCTCTCCAGGGCCTCCTCGTAGAAGGCGTTGACCGCCGGGTCGCCGGTGAGGACGTCGGCGTCCTCCTCCGGGAGTCCCAGCTCCTCCTGGTAGTGTCGGAAGCGCTCGGCCAGCTCCGGGTGCTCCTCCCGCGCCCGGCGCCGACTCTCGGGGACCCGCCGCTCGTGCTCGGCCCCGGGACGCTGCTCGGGAGGGAGCTCCTCCACGGGAACGTCGCCCCCCGCCTCGCCTCGCCCTCCGCCGCGGGCCTCCTGCCCGTCCTCCTCCCGCTCCGCCCACGGGTCGCGAAGGGGAACGATCCGGTTGAAGATCAGGGCGGCGTCCTCCTCGTACTCCGGTCCCAGGGGCACTTCCTCGTCCTCGTCCTGCATGAAGTAGCCCTGCCGGTAGAACTGATAGCGGGTCCAGGCCGGGTCGTCGGCCACTCCCGGCTCGATCCGGGCTCCCTCCAGCACCTCCAGGGACTCCGGGTTCAGGTTCTCGGTGAAGTCGTCGGTCCCTTCCTCGGGATAGGGAACGTCGAAGAGGCGGTCGTAGAGTCGCACCTCGACGGGCAGCGACCGCTCCGCGGAGACCCAGTGGATCGTCCCCGGGACGCTCCGGTCGTCCGGAACGCGGCCGCCCCGCGTGTCGGGGTCGTACGTGCACCGCACCTCCAGCACCTGGCCGCTCTCCTCGTCCCGGACCACGTCCGTGCACCGCACCACGTAGCCGTGCCGGAGCCGCACCTCCCGCCCCGGCGCCAGCCGGTAGTATCCCTCCGGCGGGTCCAGGCGGAAGTCGTCCCGCTCGATGTAAAGCTCTCGTGTAAAGGGCACCTCCCTCTCGGGTCCGTCCCGGTCCACGTCCCGGGGGAAGGCGGGCGTCTCCATCACCTCGACCTCGTCTTCCGGGTAGTTCTCGATCACCAGCTTCAGGGGCCGGAGGACGCACATGACCCGGGGCGCCTCCCGGTTCATCCGGTCCCGGATCACGTGCTCCAGGGCGGACATCTGGACCTGCTGGTCGGAGCGGGAGACGCCGACCATGTCGCACAGGTCGCGGATGGCGCCCGGCGGGACGCCGCGACGCCGGAGGCCCGCCAGCGTCGGGAGGCGGGGGTCGTCCCACCCGTCCACGTGGCCATCCTGCACCAGTCGGCCCAGCTTCCGCTTGCTCATGAGCGTGTAGTCCAGGTTCAGCCGCGAGAACTCGTACTGCCGGGGGCGGGGCTCCCAGGACCCGGGTTCGCTGTCGGGGCCGTCGGGGCGGGTGTTCTCCACGACCCAGTCGTAGAGGGCGCGGTTCTCCTCGAACTCCAGCGTGCAGAAGGAGTGGGTGATGCCCTCGATGGCGTCCCCCAGCGGGTGCGCCCAGTCGTACATCGGGTAGATCGGCCACTCGTCGCCGGTGCGGTAGTGCTCGGCGTGGAGGATCCGGTACAGGAGGGGGTCGCGGAGCTTCATGTTCGACGCCGACAGGTCGATCTTCGCCCGCAGCACGTGCTCCCCGTCCTCGAACTCGCCGGCGCGCATGGCCCGGAAGAGGTCGAGGTTCTCCTCCACGCTCCGGTCCCGGTAGGGACTGGCCCGCCCCGGCTCGGTGACCGTGCCCCGGTACTCCCGGATCTCCTCCTCCGACAGGCTGTCCACGTAGGCCTTGCCGTCCCGGACGAGCTGGACGGCCAGCTCGTAGAAGCGGGGGAAGTACTCGGAGGCGTAGCGGATCTCCCCCTCCCACTCGAAGCCCAGCCAGCCCACGTCCCGGGCCGCCGCCTCCACGTACTTCGGGTCCTCGGTCAGGGGGTTGGTGTCGTCCATCCGGAGGTTGCAGGTGCCGCCGAATTCCTCGGCGACGCCGAAGTCCAGGCAGATGGCCTTGGCGTGGCCGATGTGCAGGAAGCCGTTCGGCTCCGGCGGGAAGCGGGTGCGGACCTCTCCCCCGTGCTTCCCCTCCTCCACGTCCCGGGCCACGATCTCACGGATGAAGTCGCTGGCGCGTTCGTCCTCGGTCATCGACGTCGTTCCGGTCTGGTGTGGGCGCTCGCGGCTCTGGCGGCGAACCGCTGGCTGCGACGGGCAGGGCTCGTGGGATAAGAGTAGCGGCGGACCGCGGGATCGCACAGCGCCCCGTAGGGACGGGAGGCGGTGGCCGCCGCCGGGCCCGGGCCGCGCCCGGGTCCGGAGATCTCCGGCCCGCCCCCCTGCACTTCTTGCAGGACCCGTCCGGCCGCTCCTATCCTTCGTCACCACGCGGCGCCGGGCGGCCGCCCGTCCGCACGATCCAGTCGCGAGTCGCGCGCCGGGACGCGAGACGTTCAGCACCGCGCGCACCGAGCGGGCCTCTCCCGCGAACCGCCGCCCGCCCCGCCCGACGCGACGAGACCAGTCAGGCCAGCACACGCGAGGAACGATGACGGACCAGAGCGAGACCGAGCAGGCGACGGCCGCGGCCGGGACCGACCGGCCGGAGGAGGCGCCGGACCATCCCCCGGAGCTCATGGACAAGCTCCGGTCCCTCTCCAAGCAGCGGGGCTTCATCTTCCAGTCGTCCGAGATCTACGGGGGGATCGGATCCGTCTACGACTACGGCCCCCTGGGGGTGGAGCTGAAGCAGAACATCCGCTCCGCCTGGTGGGAGGCGATGGTCCACCAGCGTCCCGACATCGAGGGGCTGGACGCCGGCATCCTCATGAATCCCCGGGTGTGGGAGACCTCCGGGCACGTGGAGGGCTTCACCGATCCCCTGGTGGAGTGCCGGAACTGCCACCGCCGCTTCCGGGCCGACGAGCTGGACGAGATCGAGGCCGGCCGCCCGGAGGAGCAGCAGTGTCCGGTGTGCGGGGTCACCGGCGAATTCACGGAGCCCCGGCAGTTCAACCTCCTGTTCAAGACCTTCATGGGGGCCGTGGAAGACGAGAGCAGCGTGGCGTACCTGCGGCCCGAGACGGCGCAGGGCATCTACGTCAACTTCCGGAACGTGCAGGAGACCGGCCGCCAGAAGATCCCCTTCGGGATCGCCCAGGTCGGGAAGGCGTTCCGGAACGAGATCACCCCCGGGAACTTCATCTTCCGGACGCGCGAGTTCGAGCAGATGGAGATGCAGTACTTCGTGGAGCCGGGCACCGACGAGGAGTGGTTCGAGACCTGGCGCGAGGCGCGGATGGAGTGGCTCACCGACAGCCTGGGGATCCGGGCCGACCGCCTCCGGTTCGAGCCCCACGGCCCCGACGAGCTGCCGCACTACGCCAAGCGCGCCGTGGACATCCAGTACCGGTTCCCCTTCGGCTGGGCGGAGTTCGAGGGCATCCACAACCGCACGGACTACGACCTGAGCCGGCACCAGGAGGAGTCGGGGAAGAAGCTCTCCTACTACGACCAGAAGGAGGAGCGGCGGTACGTCCCCTACGTCGTCGAGACGTCGACGGGCCTGGACCGCACCTTCCTGGTGGTGCTGGCCGACGCCTACGAGGAGGAGGAGATCGACGGCGACGAGCGGACCGTCCTCCGCCTCTCCCCGGAGCTCGCCCCGGTGACCGCCGCCGTCTTCCCGCTGGTCAACAAGGAGGGCATGCCGGAGGTGTCGGAGCGGATCACCGAGGACCTCAGGGAGCAGGGCTTCAACGTCTCCCACGACGATTCCGGCTCCATCGGCCGCCGCTATCGGCGGCAGGACGAGGCCGGCACGCCGTTCTGCATCACCGTGGACGGCCAGACCCTGGACGACGACACGGTGACGGTGCGCGACCGGGACACGACCGAGCAGGACCGGGTGGCGGCGGCTCGTCTGGGCGAGTACCTGGACGACGCCCTGGACGGGTGATCCGGGACCCCGTGTGGACGCGCGCCGGGCTCCCTCGCCACAGCTGACCCCGCCCGGTCGCGTGTCGGTGACTCCACCCGGCCACGTGTCGACGTGAGCCTCGAGGTCGGCGAGATCCGGGCCCGCGCGGAGGAGTTCGAGCCGCGCCTGCGGGACGAGCTCCTCCAGGCGCGGGCGGGGCTCCGGACGCGTCCCGAGTTCGCCCGCCTCTACCGGGACCACCCGGACCTGGGCGACCGGGACCTCCTGGCCGACGTGGAGCGAGCCATGGCGGGTGCCGAGCCGGAGGAGGAGCGCCGGCTGCGCTGCCTGCTGGAGTGGGTGGCCGAACACCAGGTGGAGCGCTCGGTGGCCCCGCTCATGGACGAGTACTTCGCCTGGGAGGCCACCAGCACGGTGGACCTCGAGGATCAGGAGACGCCCCTGCGCCAGCTGGCCCGGGTCGTGGCGCGCGAGGAGGATCCGTCCCGGCGGCGCGAGCTGCAGGGCGTCTCCGAGGAGATCCTCGAGGACTCCGTCTCTCTCCGCTTCGACATCCTGGAGCGCGAGCGGGACGCCGTGCGGGACCTGGGCTACGGCGGCTACCTGGAGGCCCTGGAGCGCTTCGGGAGGCAGAGCTATCGCCCACTGCTGGCCCGGGGGAAGCGGGTGGCCGACGCCACGGAGTCCCTGTACCGCGAGCACCTGCGGCTCCACCTGGCCCGACAGGGCGTGGAGCCCGGGGACGCCAGCCGGGGGGACGAGCTCGCCCTCCGCCGCCGGCCCTTTCCCCCGGGCCCCGGGGCCGGCCCCTCGGTCGACGCCGTCCGGGACCTCCTGCGGCGGGACCTGGCGGCCCTGGACCTCCGGCTGTCGGGCCTCGGCGACGTTCGGATGGACGTGGAGCAGCGGCCGCTGAAGCGCCCCGAGTCCTTCTGCGCGGCGCCCGAGGTCCCGGGACGGATCGTGGGGGTGGTGGCCGGCTACGGCGGCTGGAGCGACGCCCACGACTTCATGGGCGTGGCGGGGACGGCGCTCAGCCTCAGCCACCTGGACCCGGGCCTGCCCTTCGAGGATCGCTACCTGGGGGATCCCTCCATGGGATACTGCTGGGACGCCCTCTTCCGGGAGCTCCTGGGCCGCCCGGCGTGGCTCGAGCGCCTCGAGCTGTCCCGGGAGCGGCGGGAGGCCTTCGCCCGCTTCGCCGCGTGGGTCGACCTGCTGGACTTCCGCCGGGACGTGGCGCGCCTGGAGTTCGAGCTGGACCTGTGGGAGGAGCGGGAGCCGGGATCCGTGGTGCAGGCCTTCGCCGACCGCATGGCGGCAGCGACGGGCTTCCGGCCGCCTCCGCAGATCTTCCTGGAGGTGGTCGGCGGCGGCCTGCAGGTGGCCCGGCGGCTCCGCGGGCGCCTGCTCGCCGACCGGCTGGGAGCCGAGCTCACCGACCGCTTCGGTGAGGACTGGTTCCGGAACCCGTCGGCCGGCCCGTTCCTGGCGGAGCTGCTGGCCGGCGGGTGGCGGGAGTCGCGCCGCAGGCTCCGGCCCGACGAGGACGAGGAGAAGCGGGACGCCGGGGAGGTCGCCGCCCGATTCCGGAAGCGACTCGGGGGGGCGCCGTGAAGGCGTGGCAGAAGGCCCTGCTCGGAGCCGCCGGCCTGGCCGGCTACGTCCGGTGGATGGATCGGCGCAACGCGTCCCGGTCGCGCCCGCCCCTCCGGGACCTGGACGGGGAGGAGATCCCGTCGGGGCGCTTCACCTACCGCGACGGCGTCACGGTGCCCTGCGTGGACCGGGGAACGGGCCCGCCCGTGCTCCTGGTGCCCGGGGCCGACGGGGTGGTGGACACCTTCCGGTATCAGATCCCGCGCTTCTCGGAGTCCTTCCGCGTCCTGTGCGCCGGGCTCCGGAGCGAGTTCGGGCCGGAGGACGACTTCGACCGCTTCGCCGACGACCTCCGGGAGCTGATCCGCGGCCGGGGCACGGGACCCGTGGTGCTGCTGGGCCAGAGCCTGGGCGGGGCCATCGCCATGCGCTTCGCGTCCCGGCACCCGGAGCTGGTCCGCGCCCTGGTGCTCTCCAACACCCTCACCCGGTACACCTGGGAGCACGTGGGCCTGAACCGGACCGCGCTGGTGCCGGTGGCCCAGGCCACGACCCGCTACCTGCCGGCGCCCCTGGCCCGGGCGCTGGCCTACGGATGGGCCCGCTCCGAGGTGTGGATGTTCGACGACTCGCCGGGGCGCGACAAGCTGGTGGACTACGTCATGGAGTGGGGGCCTCGCACGGTCTCCTCCGCCGTGGGCAGCAGGCGGGTGGACCTGCTCCGGCGGTACGGAGACCTGCGTCCCGAGCTCCCCTCCATCGGGGCCCCCACGCTGGTGGTCAAGGGCGAACGGGACGCATACTGTCCGCCGGAATGGTCCCGGGAGATCGCAGACCTGATCCCGAACGCCCGCTACGTGCCGATTCCGGAGACGGGCCACTGCTCGCACGTCTCCATGCCGGGCCTGTTCAACGACGTCGTGCTGACGTGGCTCACCGGGAGCTCGTCCCGCCGCGGGCGCCGGGCGGCTGCCGGGCGGGATCGTTCGGGAACATCGTGAGCGAGCGTCGAACCGAGACGGCGACTGCAGGGGGAGTGGCATGAAGGACGGGACCTTCTCGTCGCGCTGGGGGACCATGCTGGCCATGCTGGGCATGGCCGTGGGGACCGGCAACATCTGGCGGTTCCCGAAGGAGGCCGCGGCCAACGGCGGCGGCTCGTTCCTGGTCGCCTGGGTCGTCTTCCTGCTGCTCTGGTCGGTGCCGCTGATCCTGGTGGAGTTCGCCGCCGGCAAGAGCACGCGCTCCGGCCCGGTGGGGGCCCTGGCCAGGCTCACCGAGGGCGAGTTCACCTGGATGGGGGCGTTCGTCGCCTTCACGGCCACGGCCATCATGTTCTACTACTCGGTGGTCATGGGGTGGACCATCAAGTACCTGTGGGGATCCATCACGACCTCGGTCCCCATGACGTCGGCCGAAGCCGCCCGGGGATACTGGAACAGCTTCGCCGGAACCCCGTGGGCCATCATCACCCACGTGATGGCCATGGGGCTGGCCGGCGGCGTGGTGTGGAAGGGGGTCCAGGGCATCGAGCGGGCCGCCAAGGTCCTCATCCCCAGCCTCTTCGTGCTGGTCGTGGTGCTGGCGATCCGGGCCGTGACCCTGCCCGGCGCGGGCGCCGGCCTCGAGTTCCTGTTCGAGCCGCAGTGGGGCGACCTCCTCTCCGCCCGCCTGTGGATCGAGGCCCTGACGCAGAACGCCTGGGACACCGGCGCCGGGTGGGGCCTGATCGTGGCGTACGCCGTCTACCTCCGGAAGCAGGAGGACACCGCGCTCAACTCCTTCCTGCTGGGCTTCGGCAACAACTCGGTGTCCCTGCTGGCCGGGATCATGGTGCTGTGCACCGCCTTCTCGGTGCTCCCGGCCGACGTGGTGGAGAACCAGGTGGTGGGTGCCACGAACACGGGCCTCACCTTCATCTGGGTGCCCCAGCTCTTCGGGCAGATCCCCGGCGGCGAGGCCTTCATGGTGCTCTTCTTCCTGGCCCTGATGTTCGCCGCCTGGAGCAGCCTCATCTCCATGGTGGAGCTGGCCTCCCGCGTCCTGACCGACGTGGGGATCGGCCGGAAGAAGGCCATCGGCGCCGTCGTGACCGCCGGCCTGGTCCTGGGGCTCCCCTCGGCCCTGTCCATGGACGTGTTCACCAACCAGGACACCGTGTGGGGCATCGGCCTGATCCTGTCGGGGCTCTTCTTCGCGCTCACCGTGACCCGCTACGGCGTCGACCGCTTCCGGCAGGAGATCATCAACTCCGAGGGCGCGGACATCACCATCGGCAGGTGGTGGAACTGGGTGATCCAGTTCGTCGTCGTGGAGGCGGTGGTCCTCCTGGGCTGGTGGCTCTGGCAGGCCGTGGACCTGGAGAACCTGGCAGCCACCTTCACGCCGTTCTCCACCTACAGCGTGGGCACGATCCTCCTGCAGTGGGCCGTGCCCGTCACCGTGTTCCTGGCGCTGAACGGCTGGCTGTACGCACGGACGTCCGGCGCCGGGGAGGAGGCCTCCACGGAGGCGACGCCGGCGGGCTGATCCGCCGCGCCGGGACGTCGGTCCGGCCCGTGTCTTGCGATTTCCAACCATCCGATGACTGTCTCAGCCGACACCTTCCGAGAGACGCTCTCCTTCCTGCCCGGCGGGGTGACCGTGGTCACGGCCCGCGAGCCCGACGGCAGCCCGGCCGGGCTCACGGCCACGGCGGTCTGCTCCGTCTCGCTGCGTCCGCCCCTGGTGCTGATCTGCGTGGAGGACGGGTCCCGCACGCGGGCCGCCATCGCCCGGGAGGAGAGCTTCGCCGTGAACCTGCTGGACGAGGAGCAGGCTCCGCTGGCCCGTCGCTTCGCCGGCGGGCGCACGGACAAGTTCGACGACGTCCCGTGGGCCACGGCCGAGACGGGCGCACCGGTGCTCGAGGCCGCCGTCGGCTACGTCGACTGCCGGGTCGACCGGAGGGTCGCCGACGCCGGTGACCACGAGATCTTCATCGGAGAGGTCCGGGCGGCGGAGATCTTCCGACCCGGGGCCCAGAACCCGCTGGTGTACTACCTGGGCGAGTACCGGGCCCTGAGGGACGTGGTGAGCACGTCGCCGTTCATGGGGTCGGAGGAGCCCGGAGGGTAGACCGCGACGCGTCCGATGGACCTCGAGACCTTCCGGCAGCGGGCGGCCCGGATGCTGGAGGAGATCCCGGCGTCGTTCCAGCAGGGCGTCGACGCGGTGGAGGTCACCGAGGAGCCCGTTCCCCACCCCGATGTGCCCGGCGTATACACCCTGGGTGAGTGTCGGACCGAGGCGTGGCCCTCGGGTTACGACGAGGGTGAGTTTCGGTCCCGTCTCCTGCTGCATCACGGCTCCTTTCGGGCCCTGGCGGAGCGGGATCCGAGCTTCGACTGGACGGCGGAGCTGTGGGAGACGATTCTCCACGAGCTGCTCCACCACCGGGAGTGGGCCGCCGGTGAGATGAGCCTCGACCTGCTGGACTGGGTCGTGGAGCAGAACCACCGCCGCCACGCCGGACTCGAGTTCGACCCGGAGTTCTACCGGGCTCTCCCCGCCGACGAGGAGGGGGCCGTCCGGGTCGAGTCGGAGGCGTTCGTCGAGGGGCGCCGGGTCGGTCGCGGCGGCGAGGACGACGAGGTCCGCTTCACCTGGCGAGGGAGCCCGTACCGACTGCGGCCGGGGCGGAGCTCCCGGCCCGGAGGCGAGCCCCCGGGCCGTGGGGAGCCGATCGGTGACGGGGAGAGGGTGACCCACCTCTTCGTCCGAGTGGACAACCTGATCGGGGGGCGCCTGTGGGTCGTCCTCCGGCGGCCCGCTCCCCGGTGGAAGCGGTGGCTGGGGCTGGAGGAGCACCGGCCGGCCGAGGCCCGCGGGCGGGCGCGTCCCGTCCGGGACGAGACCAGCGAATCCAGGAACTGAGGACACATGCTCACCAACCGCGGGTTCAGCATCGGCCGCTGGTTCGGCTTCAACGTCCGGATCGACTACTCCTGGTTCGTCATCTTCGCGCTGGTCCTGTGGACGTTCAGCGCCCGCGTCTTCCCGCTCGAGGTGCCGGGCTACTCCACCGTCGCCTACGCGTCCATGGGGCTGGTGGGCACGCTCCTCTTCTTCCTCTCCGTGCTCCTGCACGAGCTGTCGCACTCGGCCATGGCCCGGAGGCGGGGCATCGAGGTGGAGGGGATCACGCTCTTCATCTTCGGCGGCGTGGCCCAGACCAGCATGGAGGCCGAGGAGGCCATCGACGAGTTCCTCCTCACCGTGGTGGGGCCCCTCTCCAGCATCGCGCTGGCCGGCCTCTTCTGGGCCCTGAGCATCGGGGCGGACTTCTTCGCCCTGGGCGAGCCGACGATCGCGGTGGCCACGTACCTGGCCTGGCTCAACGGGATCCTGGCCGCCTTCAACATGCTCCCCGGATTCCCGCTGGACGGCGGCCGGATCTTCCGCTCCACGGTGTGGCACTTCACCGGGAACCTGGAGAAGGCCACCCGGTGGGCCAGCCGCGGCGGTCGGGTGGTGGGCTACCTGCTCATCGGCCTCGGCCTCTTCGAGCTGTTCATGGGCGAGCTGGTGGGCGGGCTCTGGTCGGCCTTCATCGGCTGGTTCCTCTCCAACGCCGCCGACGCGAGCTGGCGGCAGTTCCGGGCCCGCCAGACCCTCTCCCGGATTCCCGTCTCCCGGGTCATGGTTCGGGACCCGGTGACCCTGCCGGAGGAACTGCCCGTGGACCGGGCGGTGGAGGCGTGCTTCCAGCGCCGGCCGCACTCCGCCTACCCCGTGACCCGGGAGGGGCGGCTGGTGGGGATGGTCTCCCTGGACCACGTGAAGGAGGTGCCGCGGGAGAAGTGGGCCGAGACGACGGTCCACGACCTGATGCGGCCCATCGAGAACGTGCCGACGGTGAACCCGCGCGAGTCGCTGGACGAGGTGATCTCCGGCCTGAAGATGGACGAGCACAGCCGCATCCTGGTGGTGCAGGACGGCGTGCTCCTGGGCGTCGTCACGCTGGGCGACATCGGGGCCTGGGTGTCGCGGGCCCGGGACCTGGGCATCGACCGGAAGGAGGAGGCCGTGGAGCTCGCCGCCGCCGGCTCGACCGACGTCGGAGGGACGGGCGGCGCGACGGCGGCCGGAAGCAGCCCGGAGGCAGACACGCGGACCGAGGGAGCGGGCTGATGACCGACGGGGGGAGTACGGACGCGATCGGGACGACGGAGGAGCGGCGGGCCCGCGTGCAGAAGATGATCCCGCGGCTGGAGGAAGCCTACGACGACCTCGAGATCACCCTGGACCACTCCAGCCCCCTGGAGCTGGTGGTGGCCACCATCCTCTCGGCGCAGTGCACCGACGCCCGGGTGAACCGGGTGACGCCCGACCTCTTCGACCGGTACCGGACGGCCGAAGACTACGCCGGCGCGGACCGGGAGGAGCTGGAGGAGCTGATCCGCTCCACGGGCTTCTACCGCAACAAGGCGAAGTACATCCAGGGCATGGCCCGGAAGCTGGTGGAGGAGCACGACGGCCGGGTGCCGCGGAGCATGGAGGCGCTCACGGAGCTCCCCGGCGTGGCCCGCAAGACGGCCAACGTGATCCTCTCCAACGCCTTCGAGCGGAACGAGGGCGTGGTGGTGGACACGCACGTCCAGCGGGTGTCCCGGCGCCTCGGGCTCACCGACCACGAGCGGCCGGAGAAGATCGAGGAGGACCTCATGGAGGTGCTCCCCCGGGAGCGGTGGCGCTCCTTCGCCTGGAGGCTGATCCTCCACGGCCGGAACACCTGCAGCGCACGGAGCCCTTCCTGCGGCGACTGCATTCTCGAGGACCTCTGCCCGAGCGCCCACGCGTTCGACTGAACCGCGGAGGGTGAGCCCGTGACCCGGCCGCCGACGCCCGCGTCGATCCCTCCTCCCGGCGACCGACCGTGACCGAGGAGAGCCGGCGGGAGCCGGGACGGGCGATCCGACGGGCGGCCCGGGACCTGGGCTTCGACCAGGTGGGCGTGGCGCCGGCGGAGCGGCCCGCCCACGCCGACTGGTACCGGGAGTGGCTGGATCGCGGCTGGCAGGGCGAGATGGAGTGGATGGGGCGGGACTACGCCGTCCGACGCCGGATGGACCCCTCGGAGGCGCTGCCCGGCTGCCGGAGCCTGATCGTGGTGAGCCTGTCGTACGCCACTCCGGAGAACCTCACCGGGGAGCGGCCCACGGCGGGGGCGGCGGCGTCCCCGGCGCGCGGCGAGGACGACGGTGCGGAGTCCGGTCTCCGGCCCGTCGTGGCCCGCTACGTGGACGGGAACCGGGACTACCACCTCCTCTTCGAGGAGCGCCTGGAGCGGCTCGCCGACCGGGTCGAGGAGCTGGCCCCGGGGGCGGAGACCAGACCCTACGTGGATTACGGGCCGGTGCTCGAGCGGGACCACGCCCAGCGGGCCGGGCTCGGGTGGATCGGGAAGAACACCTGCCTGATCGACCCGGAGCGCGGCTCCTACCTCCTGCTCGGCGAGCTGCTCACGACCCTGGATCTGCCGCCGGACGAGCCCTTCCGGGAGGACCGCTGCGGCTCGTGTCGGCGGTGCATCGAGGCCTGTCCGACCGACGCCATCCGCGGCCCGAGGGAGCTGGACGCCCGGCGGTGCATCTCCTACCTGACCATCGAGCTCGAGGGATCGATACCGGTCCACCTGCGGGAGGCCGTGGGCAACCGGGTGTTCGGCTGTGACATCTGCCAGGAGGTCTGTCCCTGGAACCGTGAGACGAGCGAGGCGGCGGATCCGGGCCTCCGGATGGGCAAGCCGGTGGAGCCCGGGACCATGACCGCGTGGGCCGAGGAGCTCCTGGATCTGGACGACCGGGAGTTCGAGGCGCGCTACGGCGACACGCCCTACGAGCGGCCGGGACGCGAGGGGCTGCTGCGGAACCTGTGCGTCGGCCTCGGGAACAGCGGCTCGCAGGAGGCCGCCCGGGTCCTGCTGCGCGCCGTGGAGGAGGGATCCGAGCTGGTGGCCGAGCACGCGGCCTGGGCCCTGGGCCGGCTCGGCGCGCGGGCCCCGGGCGCCGAAGACGGCGGAACGTCCCCGTGAACCCTGCGCTTTACTCGATCGCTTTGTAATCCTCCGGGTCCGGGTGTCCTCCGTTCCGGGCCCCGGCCGGCGTCAGCCGTCGGCGTCCCGGAAGAGCAGGGCCCCGTTGATGCCCCCGAAGCCGAAGGAGTTGCTCAGGGCCCACTCGCCGGACCAGGCGGCGCCCTCGCCGCGCACGAAGCGGAGCGGCGCCTCATCGTCCGGCTCCTCCAGGTTCAGCGTCGGCGGCAGCCAGCCGCGGCGGAGGGCCAGACAGGTGATGGCCGCCTCGATGGCCCCGGAGGCCCCCAGGGCGTGGCCGTAGTAGCCCTTCGTGGCGCTCACCGGCACCTCGTCGGCCCGCGCCCCCAGGACCCGGCGGATCGCCCGGGCCTCCGTGGGATCGTTGAGCGGCGTGGAGGAGCCGTGGGCGTTCACGTGGTCCACGTCTTCCGGCCCGACCCCGGCGTCCTCCAGCGCCTGCTCCATGGCCCGGGCCGCCTGGCTGCCGTCCGGGCGGGGCTTCGTCATGTGGTAGGCGTCGTTCGTGGTCCCGAAGCCGGCGACCTCTCCGTAGACGCGGGCGTCCCGCTCCCGGGCCCGCTCCATGCTCTCCAGCACCAGCACGGCGGCCCCCTCGCCCATGACGAAGCCGTCGCGGTCCCGGTCGAAGGGGCGGGAGGCGGTCTCGGGCTCGTCGTTCCGCGTGGACATGGCCCGGATCATGGCGAAGGAGCCGAAGGTGAGGGCGGCCAGCGGCGCCTCGGCGCCGCCGGCCAGAGCCAGCTCCGCCTCGCCGCGCCGGATGGCCCGGAAGCCCTCTCCGATGCCCAGGGTCCCGGAGGCGCAGCTCATGGCGTTGGTGGAGTTGGGGCCCTGGTAGCCGTACTCGATGGCGATGTTGCAGCTGGCGGCGCCGCCGAAGACGGTCAGCGCCAGCATGGGATTCACGCCGCGCACCCCCTCGTCCATGTAGGCAGCGTGCTGCTCCTCGGCGTAGGCGATGCCGCCCAGCGCCGTGCCCATCTGCACCGCCACTGCCTCCGGATCGGGCTCGTCCGGGTCCACCCCGGCGTCCTCCAGGGCCATGTCGGCCGAGGCCAGGGCCAGCGCCCCGTACCGGTCCAGGCGACGGGCCCGCTTCTCCCCGAGTCGCGCCGCCGGGTCGAAGTCGCGGACCTCGGCCGCCACCCGGGAGCGGAAGTCGGAGGCGTCGAACCGCGTGAGCTCACGGACGCCGGATCGCCGCCGCCGCAGCCCCTCCCACAGCCCCTCCACTCCCTCTCCGATGGGCGTGACGCACCCGATGCCCGTGACCGCCACGCGGCGGTCGCCGTCGTCGCTCATCGCTCCACGCTCCCCTCGGGTCCCGCCCCTCCGCTCGCTCCGGCCTCCGCTGCCTCCCGCTCCGCCCGGGCGCGGATTCCGGCCAGGGTCCGGTCCGCCACCACGTGGACGAAGTGGGGGCCGATGACATGCTCGGCGGCGAACCGGCCGATGAGCGGCCATCCCGGGCCTTCCCAGTCGTGGACGATCACAACGCGGGTCCGGTCGGCCCCGGCTCCGGCGTCGCCGGCCGGCGTGAGGCGCCACTCCACGTCCATGCCCTCGGTGATGCCGTCCACGTGCCGGTACCGGACCACCTGCTCCTCCGGGTCGGCCTCCATCTCGGAGACCCACCAGGTGGGATACGGGACCGGCCCGAAGTACCGGTGCGCGGCCATCTCCACCCGGCCGCGGCCGAATCCGTCCTTCCGGTGGAAGGTGACCCACCGGTAGTGGGGGAGGATCTCCGGCCATCGCTCCACGTCGGCGGCGGTCCTGAACGTGACGTCCGCCGGGGCGTCGACCAGGATCTCGTTGTGGGTGTGCATGGCCATCAGGTAGCTCCCGGTGTTCTGTGTGTCCTGTCGGAAATCATGCTGGATGAGCTGTCCGGGGACGATCGTCCCGGGGTCCGCGGCCAGACGGGTCGGGCGTCTCCCCCCGGCTCCCCCGGCCCCGGCGAGGCCAGCGCCCGTGCCAGGCGATCCGGACGCACCAGGGCCCGGGCCGGGAGCCGGTCGCCGGTGACGTCGAAGAGGAGCGACGGCAGGGCGGGACGCGCGGCGAGGACCCGGGCCAGGCCGTCGATCACCCGGGGACGCGTGACGGCGGCGTCCACCCAGCGCTGGACCCGCCGGCCGGGGGCCAGGAGTCGGCGGGCCTCCCCGCGGTAGCGCTGGAGGGCCGCGCCCTCCAGGGCGGGATCGTCCAGGCACCGGAGGATCGAGCGGGCGGCCAGCCGGGCCGTGGCCAGCGCCCGGAAGATGCCCTGGCCGGTGAGGGGGTCGAAATAGCCCGCCGCGTCGCCCACCAGCAGCGCCCCCGGCACGGCCAGCCGCTCCGGCTTCACCTCGAAGGGGCCCGTGACCTCGATCCCGGAGGCGGGCTCGGTCTCCGCGACCCACGCCTCCAGGCCGTATCCCCGCACCCGTCGGCGGAAATAGCCCTCCCGGGACCGGGAGACGGCCGGCGCCGCCGAGCGCGGGATCACCAGCGTCAGGTTGTAGCGGCCGCCGCCCACCGGCGCCAGGCCCAGCACGCCGTCGTCGCCGAGGCGGAGCTCGCCCGAGCGGGCCGGTCCCCGCGGGGCGTGCACGCGGCGCACCAGCGCGATTCGCCGCCGCGGCCCCGGGTGCACGCCGCCCAGCTCCCGGGCCACCGTGGACCGGAGGCCGTCCGCCCCCACCACGAACCGGGCGCGCAGCTCCCGCTCACGGCCCCGCCCGTCGCGGATCCGGAGCCCGGCCGCCCGGCCCCTCTCCCGGAGGAGGCCCACGGCGCGCGTGCGCTCCAGGAGCCGGGCGCCCTCGCGGCGGGCTCCGTCCAGCAGCGCGGCGTCCAGCTCCCGGCGGGGGAGCGAGAGGCCCTCGGCGGGGCCCCGGCCCCGATCGGGGTCGAACCGTCCGGCGAACCAGGTGCCGCCGGGGCTCCGGACGCGCCAGCCCGTGAGCCGACCGGGCCCGCGCGCCTCCAGCTCCGGCAGCACGCCGAGCTCCCGGAGGAGGGGGGTGGCCCCGGGGCTGAGGCAGTCGCCGCACGGCTTGGAGCGGGGAAAGGACCGCGCGTCGAGCAGGGCCACCTCGACCCCGGCCCGGGCCAGACGGATCGCCAGGGAACTTCCCGCCGGCCCCGACCCCACGACGGCCACGTCGACGTCCCGGTCGCCCGTCCCGGCCGCGGACATCACGCTGACCGTCCGGTCAACGGCGCGGAGGAGCGGCCGCGCCGCCCAGGATGGCCAGGCGGAAGGGCGGGGCCGGCCGCACACGGGCGTCCTCGAGGCCCGTCTCCACGAGCAGCCGCTCGGCCTCCCCCGGCGTGAAGGCCCGGCGCACGGAGCGGGGCCCGTCGGAGCGGGGCAGCGGGTTGTTCCGCCACAGCGTGTGGGCCAGGAGCCGCACGGCCAGGTAGGCGGGCCACGAGCGACGGAGGTCGGCCACCACCCAGGCCCGGCTGGCCACCCGGTCCGCCTCCCGCAGGAAGCTGCGGGCCGCCTCCCTCTCCAGGTGGTGGAGCGTCGTGGAGCAGACGACGAAGTCCACCGCGTCGGCCCGGAGCGGAAGACGTTCGGCCCGCAGCCGGAGGTAGCGGGCGCCGGCCGCCTCGTCGTTCCGGTCTCCCCGGTGCCGGGCCAGCCGGAGCGTCTCCCCGTGGGGGTCGCCCAGGAGGAGGCGGGGGGCGAAGCCCCGCTCTCGCATCCGGCGTCCCAGCTCCCGCCCCATGTCGCCGCCGCCGGCGCCCACGTCCAGGAGCCGGAGCTCGCCGGACGGGGGCGGGCGGCGCTCCAGGGCCCGCGCCAGCGGGCGCCAGACGGCACGGGTGCCGCCGAACCGCCGGTTGGCCCGGGCCAGCGCGTCCAGGGCCCGGTCCAGGAGGTCCGGGTCCTGGTCGCCCCGGTCCATGCGCTCCGGGAGGTCGGAGGGGGGACAGCGGTCGGCGAGTCGGATCACGGGACCAAGCTAGGCTGCCGGTCGCCGGCGAGAAACGGCGGCGTTTGACGGGAGCCGGCCAGCGCGGTAGATGTTTTAATGACACTAAAAATTAAATTAGCTTCTACTAAACACACGTCGACTCCTCTTCCGCCGCCCGTCGCCCCGACTCCGTGACGGCCGGTCCCCCGGGAGGAGGAGCGGGAGCGAAGGCATGGACCCCGAACCGATGAGCAGGCGGGACTGGCTCAAACTCGGCGCCACGGGCGTCGCGGGCCTCTCCGGTGCCGCCGTTCTCCGCATGGCGGGACGGAGCGAGGCCGCGGACGCCATGGAGGCCGCCGGCGTGGGCCAGGACGCCGGCTACGGCGGTGCCGACACCGTCGACGCCGGGCTGGCAGAGGACCGCGCCCGGGCCACCCCTCCCTCGGAGGTGCCCACCCAGGCCGACGTCCGCCACTCCCTCGAGGGCACGTCCCAGGCCCGGATGGGCGTCTACGAGGGGGGCAAGCCCGGCGACGGATTCGACCCCCGGCAGTACCTGACCGAGTTCGACGGCGGCGAGGTCGTGCAGGAGGGCGAGACGACGGTCCACGAGTACGACTTCGTGGCCCTGGACCGGGAGATCGAGGTGGCCCCCGGCGTCTGGTTCCCGGCGTGGACCTACAACGGGCGCGTCCCCGGGCCGACGATCCGGGTCCCCGAGGGAGACGTGATCCGGGTGAACTTCCAGAACGCCGGCTCCCACCCCCACACGATCCACTTCCACGGCATCCACGCCCCGGAGATGGACGGCGTCTTCCCGGTGGTCGACCCGGGGGAGAAGTTCGTCTACGAATTCGAGGCCCGGCCCGCCGGGCTCCACATGTACCACTGCCACGCGGTGCCCCTGAAGCGGCACATCCACAAGGGCCTGTACGGCACCTTCATCGTCGACCCGCCGGGCGGCCGTGAGCCGGCGCGGGAGATGGTGATGCTCATGAACGGCTTCGACACGAACTTCGACGCCGACAACGAGGTCTACGCGGTCAACACCGCGGCCTTCTTCTACCAGAGCAACCCGATCACCGTCGGCGTCGGCGACCCCATCCGGGTCTACCTGCTGAACCTGACGGAGTTCGACTTCGTGAACTCCTTCCACCTCCACGCGGCCATGTTCGACGTCTACCGGACGGGCACGAAGCCGGAGCCGGACGAGTTCACGGACACGATCCTCATGTGCCAGGGCGAGCGACACATCCTGGAGTTCGAGCTGGAGAACCCGGGGCTGCACATGTTCCACGCCCACCAGAGCGAGTTCGCCGAGCTGGGGTGGATGGGCTTCTTCGACGCCGTGCCGGAGCTGGCGGCGGACGAGGGCGTGCCCGTCTACCGCTACGGCTGAGCCGGGGGAGCTGCCATGAACGACACCGTCCGGAGGTGGACCTTCGGCCTCCTTCCCCTGCTCCTGCTGGGCGTGATGATCACCCTCTTCGTCCGGTTCGAGCCCATGGGCTTCATGGAGGACACGTCGCCGCCGGTGCAGGAGCTGACCATCGACCGGATCACGTTCCCCGGGGAGGGGACCGTGGAGCTGCACGTCGTGAACGGCGGGCCCGAGCCGGTGACCGTGGCGCAGGTGATGGTGGACGAGGCGTACTGGGAGCACTCCATCGACGGCCCGCGGACCATCGACCGCCTGGGCGAGCGGACCATCACCATTCCCTACGGCTGGGTCGCCGGGGAGCCGCACGAGTTCACGCTGGTGGCCTCCACCGGGGTCACCTTCAGCCGCGAGGTCCCGGTGGCCGCCCCCACGCCCGAGGTGAACGCGCAGTTCCTGGGAGCGTTCGCACTGCTGGGCGTCTACGCCGGCGTGGTTCCGGTCCTCATCGGGCTGCTCTGGTTCCCCTACCTGCGGGACCTGAGCCGCCGGTGGCTGAACTTCTTCCTCAGCCTCACCGTGGGCCTGTTGCTCTACCTGGCCGTGGACGGGCTCGTGGAGGCCTTCGAGGTGGCGGAGATGGTTCCCGGGGCCTATCAGGGCGTGGGGCTTCTGGCCCTGGGCGTGCTGGGGGCGGTGCTGGCGCTCAGGGCGGCGGGCGCGGCACAGGAGAGTTCCGACCGGGGGCCGTCGAACCTGCGGCTGGCGTACATGATCGCGCTGGGGATCGGCCTCCACAACCTGGGCGAGGGGCTGGCCATCGGGGCGGCGTACACCGCGGGGGAGCTGGCGCTGGGCAGCTTCCTGGTCATCGGCTTCGCCGCCCACAACACCACCGAGGGGCTGGCCATCGTGGCTCCGGTGGCCGACGACCGGCCGTCCCTCTGGCACCTGGCGGCCATGGGGGCGGTGGCCGGCCTGCCCACGGTGGCCGGGACCTGGATCGGCGGCTTCTCCTACAGCCCCGTCGCCACGACCCTCTTCCTGGCCCTGGGTGTCGGGGCCATCCTCCAGGTCGCCTGGGAGATCGGGACGTCCACGCTCCGGTCCGCGGATCAGAAGGTGCTGGTGACCCCGCTCAACGCGGCCGGGCTGGGCCTCGGTCTGCTGGTGATGTACGGGACGGCCATCTTCATGGCCTGAACAGCTCCGCGAGTCCAGGCTCGGGAGGGCGCCGGCTCGCGTCGCTCCCCGGGCTCAGAACAGCCCGGCCAGCCAGTCGGCGACCACGCGGAGCTCGCGCTCGTCCCGCTCGTCGAAGGCGTCCGGGTCGTCGCTGTCCAGGTCCACCTGCCCGTGGATCCGGCCGTCCTCGCCGTCGCGGATGAGGACCACGAGCTCCGACCGCGTCTCCGTGCTGCACGCCAGGTAGTTCTCGCGTTCCCGGACGTCCGGGACGTTGATGTCCCGGCCCTCGGCCACGGCCTCGCCGCAGACGCCCTTCCCGACCGGAATCCGGTCGTGGTCCGTGGGACGGCCGATGTAGTTGTGGAGCACCAGCTCGTCGCCGTCCTCGAGGAGGTAGATCCCGACCCAGTCGAAGTGGTCCTCGCCCTCCTCGATCTCGCGGACGGCGGATCGGAGCAGCTCGTCGCGTGAGGCCCCCTCCTCCCGTGCCTCGTCCAGCCTCTCGACGACTCTCCTGCCCTCCAGCATGCTCTCCCCCCGGTTCCTCGTCGGTTCTGAGTCCTCGTCGGTCGCCGTCGTCGGCGGGTCCACTCTCCTCACCGGCCGCCGCCCGGTCCGTCTTCCGGTCCGTGGTCCCCCTCGATCAGCACGGCCCGGACCGGCGCCGCGTCGGCCGCCCGGATCCGGAGCGGAAGGGCCCGGAGCTCGTACCGGCCCGGATCGACGTGATCCAGGACCAGGTTCTCCAGGATCTGGATTCCCGCCTCGACGCAGGCATGGTGGGCCGGGAGCTCCCTGCTGTCCACCGCGTCCACGGACGGCGCGTCGGTTCCCAGCAGGGGCACGCCCCTCCCGGCCAGGCGGCGTATCCAGGCCGGCGGAACCGGCTCCACCCGGTCGGGGAAGGAGCGATGGTCCTCCCGCCCCCAGCGGAGCAGAACGCGGTCTCCCTCCGGGACGACGCTCTCCAGGGCGGAGCCGGACAGCTCCAGCGCCTCCGGCGCGTCCAGGACGACCGCCGGGCCCATGAACGCTCCCAGCGGCAGGGCCCCCGCGGACGCTCCCGACTCGACCACGTGCAGCGGGGCGTCGGCGTGGGTGCCGTTGTGGAGGCTGGTGGTCAGGGATCCCACGTTGACGCTGTCGCCGTCCGCGATGCGCGCGGTGGCGTCCAGGCGGACCGGCTCGTCGCCGGGCCACGGTTCCGTCTCCTCGGAGAGGGGAACGGAGACGTCGATGATCCGCTCCCCGGCGTCCCCGGCCGCCCCTTCCGGTCGCTCCGTCAGCTCTCCGGACCCTCCGCGCCCGCTTCACCGGCCGGGGAGATGGGCTCCCCGGCGTCGCCGGCACGGCTGTCCAGCGCCGCCATGCCGGGACCCACCAGGACCAGGGCCAGGAGGCCCGCGATGAGGAGCAGGTTGAACTCGATGCCGCCCTGCCCCGGCCCGATCACGTAGAAGCCGTTGGGCGCGTGGACCAGGACGATGCCCACGAGCATGTGGAAGGAGAGGAGCAGCGCGACGGGGGTGACCAGGAAGCCGATGACCAGCGCGATGCCCCCGAAGACCTCGAGCAGCGTCACCACCCAGGCGAAGAATCCGGCCAGCGGAATGCCCAGCTGTCCGAGGAACTCGCCGGTGCCGGCCACACCGCCGGCGATCTTCGGGTAGCCGTGGGCGATGAAGATCACGCCCAGCACGACACGCAGGATGGCGAGTCCGAGCTCCGGGTTCAGTCCGCGCTTCATGAGATCCCTCCTCGTCCGGTGGTGGTCTCCTCCGGCGCGCTCCGGCACGTCCGGGCGGCGCCGCGGGCTCCTCGTGGGCGCCCGCTACATCTCAATGACTCGACCCCGCCCCTCGGTTCCCGACTCGTCCTCGTCGTCCTCGTCGAGCTGCACATCCCGGTGCATGTCCCGGGCCGTCGAGCCCGCCCCGGACGACCAGAACCAGGCGGACCCGGACTCCCCGAACTGGACGCGTGCGTTGCCCTGCCGCACCTGCCGGCGGAGCCAGCCCCGGACCCTCTCCACGAGCTTCGCGCGGACGGGCCGGAAGAGGAGCAGGAAGCCGGCGACGTCGGTGAGCACGCCGGGCGTCACCAGGAAGGCGCCGGCCACCAGCACCATCAGGCCGTGCAGGAGCGAGTCGGCCGGAAGCTCGCCCCGGGACAGCTCCTGCTGGACCTGGAGCCAGGTGCGGGTGCCCTCCCGGCGGGCGAGGGCGGCGCCCACGATGCCCGTCACGAAGATCAGCAGGAGCGTCGGCCCCAGCCCGATGGCCTCGCCGAGCTCGATGAGGACCATCAGCTCGCCGATGGGGACCAGCGTGAAGAGGAGGAGGAGTCGAAGGAGCATGGGGGGGAGGGAGGAGAGGGTGCGAGGAGCGGACGACCGGGAGCTGACCGCCGTCGACCTGCGACGGCGGGCGTCGGGAATCGGCCGACTCTCCGGCGCCGCTCAGATTCCCAGCGTGGCCCGGACCTCGTCGTCGATGCGATCGGGCGTCCAGAAGGGCTTCCAGACCAGGTTGATGTCGGCGGCGTCGATCTCCTCGACCGACTCGGCCTGCTTCTGGCTGTTCTCGAGGATCTCGCCGCCGGCGGGACAGCCCGGGCTGGTGAGCGTCATCGTCACCAGCGCCTCGGCGTCCTCCACCTCGACGTTGTAGACGAGTCCCAGGTCGACGATGTTCATCCCGAGCTCGGGATCCCGCACTTCCCGGAGGGCCTCCATGACGTCCCGGGCGACGGGCTCCATCTCGTCGATGTCCCTGATCGTGGCTTCTTCCACCATGGTCGTGCCTCGCTGAAGTTGACGCTGTCGGGCCGTCCGGCCCGGTCTCTCGCTCTCCGGGAGGGCGTCTCCGGAGCCGCGGTGCGGACGCTGCTACCCGTGAGCCCCCGGCTTGTTTGCGATCCGGCCGGCGGCGCGTTCTCCGCACGGCCGGCGCGGCGCACTCAGGCGCCGAGCTCGTCGGCCAGATCCTCCAGTCCGGCGCCCGGGTCCCCCAGCCGCTCGTCGAACGTCGCCCGGGCCCGCACGAGCCGCCGGCAGGCGTCCATCGGCTCCTGGTCGTTGATCAGGATCGCCGACACCACCCGTCCGTCGCGCTCGCCCAGGGCCACGCATCCCTCGTCGGCCGCGTCCTCCAGGTCGCCGCGGAGGACCGTGCGGTCGGCGGTCGTCGGGCGGCCGTAGACGTTCAGGCTGAGGTCGAAGACGTCGGTGAAGAAATAGGAGAGGTGGTCGTAGCTCTCGCCGGCGCCGGCCATGTTGCGCCCGGCCAGTCGCCCGTGGGCCTTCGCGTGGTCCCAGTGCTCCACCCGCGCCCGATCTCCGAAGACCGGGTCGGGATATCGGGCCACGTCGCCGGCGGCGTAGATCCCCTCCGCGTCCGTCTCGGCGTGCTCGTCGACCACGATGCCGTCGTCCACCGCGAGCCCGGCGTCGGCGGCCAGCTCGTGGTTGGGGCGGATCCCGACGCCGACCACGGCCAGGCCGCAGTCGAGCCGGCCGCCGCCGGAGAGCTCGGCCTCCTCCACCGCGTCGCCGCCCGCGAAGGCGTCGACGCTCTCTCCGAGCCGGAACTCGACGCCTCGCTCCTCGAAGTACGACTGCATCCAGTCCGCGAGGCGCCCCGGCAGCATCCGTCCCCACACCCGGTCCTGGACCTCCACCACGGTGGGCCGGGCGTCGAAGTCGGTGAACGCGGCGGCCAGCTCCATTCCGATGAAGCCGGCCCCGACCAGCACCGTCCGGTCCGCTTCCCGGGCCCGGGACCGGATCCGCTCGGAGTCGCCCGCCGTCCGCAGCGTCGCGACGCCCTCCAGGTCGGTGCCCGGCACGTCGAGGTCGCGCGGTCGCCCGCCGGTGACCAGGAGGATCCGCCGTGCCGTGACGTCCCCGCCGGAGGCCGTCTCCACCTTCATGGCGTCCGGGGAGAGACGGGTGGCGCGCCGGCCCAGGTGCAGCTCCGCGTCGGCCTCCTCCTCGAACCATCCCTCGGGCTTCACGTGCAGGAGGCTCCGGGGGGCGCCGTCGGGTGCCTGGAGAAACTCCTTCGACAGCGGCGGCCGGTGGTAGGGAGCGTCCTCCTCGTCCGACAGGACGGCGATGGAGCCGTCCTCGTCGACCTCCCGGATGCCGTCGACGGCCGAGGCGGCGGCGAGACCGCCGCCCACGATCAGATAGTCGTAGTCCATGGGTGGCCCGTGGGGTACGGTGAATTCGTCTCGCGTGCGCGGCGGGCGGGCAGGCTCGGCGGCGGCCTCACGGTGCCCCCTCCCGCTCCGCGATTCGGTAGAAGACGACGCGACCGGCCTGCAGCTCGGGCACCGCCAGCAGGGCGTCCCTCCGGAGGAAGTCCGCGGGCGTTGTGAGGCCCTCGAGCCAGGGGGGTGAGGGCTCCCAGTGCCCGGGGCGCCGGCGGTGCAGCGCGTGCAGCGTGCCGCGGCCGAAGTCGGAATACAGGATCCGGTCCTCGCCGGCGGGCTGGATTCCGTCCAGGTTCTCGGCGTCCAGCGGATCCGCCAGCAGGGTGACGGAGCTGTCCGGGTCGAGGCGGAGCACGGCGCCCTCCCATCCGGCCACCAGCAGGCCCGGACCGGCCGGGTCGGCGTGCAGGCCGTTGGCGCCGCTCAGCGAGCCGGCGGCGCCGTGTCGGCTCCACGCCTCGCCGGCGGGATCGACCCGGTAGACGGCATCGCCCCGGGAGTCCGACACGTACACCGCCCCGTCGTGTCCCACCGCCACGTCGTTCAGGAAGCGGCTCTCCGGAATCGTCAGCTCGAAGACGGCCGTGTCGGCGCGCAGATCGACGCCCACCACGGTGTGGAGGTCGGCGATCCACGCCCGGTCGCCCCGGACGTCGATCCCCTTCGGCGCATCCAGGACGGCGCCGAGGCTGCCGGACGTCATGGCCCGGCGCTGCACCGAGTCGCCGGAGGGGGAGACGGCGGTGACGAAGCCGTTTCCGTCCTCCGCCGACGGCTCGCCGGCGATGTTCGTGATCAGGTACCTGCTCCGGGCGCTGTCCCAGGCCACGCTCTCCGGACTCCGGAGCGAGTCGACGGCGAAGAGGCGGGTCAGCTCCGGCGGGGTCGTCCCGGCGGTCTCCGTCTCCTCGCCGGCGCATGACGCCAGCGGCGCCAGGAGCAGCAGGACACCGAAGACGGGCAGGAGCCGCCGGGCAGGACGCGTGGTCGCCGGGCTCACGGCTACGGGTTGACCGGGCGGATCTCCACTTCGCTCACGGTGCCGCGGTCCGAGAGACGGACGGACTCGACGATCAGCTCCGCCACGTCCTCCGGCGCCACGATCCTGTCGCGGTCGGGGTCGTGCCCCTCGGCCTCGTCGAAGAACGGCGTGTCCACCGAACCGGGGCAGACGGTGAGGACCCGCACGCCGCGGTCACGGAGCTCCACCATCAGGGACTTGGAGAGCCCCATGACGGCGTGCTTGGAGCCGGCGTAGACCGAGCCCTTCGGAAAGAAGTTCTTCCCGGCCAGCGAGGCCACGTTGACGACCACACCGTCGCCACGCTCGGCCATGGCCGGGGCGAACGCTTTGCAGCACAGGAAGACGCCCCGGACGTTGACCCCGAAGCAGCGGTCGAAGTCGTCCACGCTCAGCTCCTCCAGGGAGCCGAAGAGGCCGATTCCGGCGTTGTTGACCAGGACGTCGACCGGACCGAGCTCGTCGCGGACCCGCCCGGCCAGGTGCTCCACGTCCTCCTGCCGGGAGACGTCGGCCGGGACCGGCAGGACCTCGCCGCCCTCCGATCGGATCTCCTCTGCCGCCTCCTCCAGGTCCGGCTCCGTGCGGGCGCAGATGGCGACACGGGCGCCGTCCCGGGCCAGGGCGCGGGCGGTGGCCCGTCCGATGCCGGTGCTTCCGCCGGTGACGAGGGCGACGCGATCGTCCAGCTCCATGTGTCTCCTCTCTCACTGCCGATGGGCGAGTGCTCGGGGCGGGGCTCCGGGGACATGTCCGCGGCAACTTCCGTACGCGCCGCCGTGGAGGTCGTGCCTCCCGTCCCGTCAGGTCAGCGCCCGGTCCACCAGCTCCACGGGATGGACCGCCCGGACCGCCGCCCGACGCTCCCTGAGCCCCGAGCCGATCTGCATCAGACAGCCCGGGTTCCCGGTGGCGACCCAGCGGGGGGCGTCGCCCTCGATGTCGTCGAGCTTGGGGGCCAGCACGCGCTCCGCCAGCTCCGGCTGCAGGAGATTGTAGATGCCGGCACCGCCGCAGCAGCTGTCGCACGACGGGAGACGGCTCACCTCGAGCCCCTCGATGCGGCCCAGCACGTCCAGGGGCTCGTCCTCCACTCCCTGGCCGTGCAGCAGGTGGCAGGGGGCGTCGTACGCCACCCGTCCCGCCAGCGCGAGCGGCGGACGCTCCGGGGCGTCGTCCAGGAGCTCGGTGACGTCGCGGACGCGGTCGGCCAGCTCCCGCGCCCGGGCCACCCAGACCGGGTCGCCGGCCATCCACTCCGGGTACTCCCGCATGGCCGCGCCGCAGCCGGCCGAGTTGACGGCGATCCGGTCGGCGCCGCTCTCCTCGAAGGCCCGGATGTTCCGCCGGGCCAGCTCCCGGGCCTCCTCCTTCATCCCCGCGTGCGCGTGGAGCGCGCCGCAGCAGCCCTGCTCCGTCGCCGCGACCTCCCCGTAACCGTGGGCGCCGAGGACCCTCCTCGTCGCCCCGTTGACGTGCCCGAAGAGCCCCGACATCACGCATCCCTCCAGCAGGGCGAAGGAGGGCGCGTCGGAAGCGGGCGCCTCCGCGTCGCTCCCGGCATTTCCGGCATCCCCGGCATCCGCCGCCCCGTCCGCGGGACGGGTCGACGCCAGCAGCCGCATGGCCAGGCCGGCCCGGCCGGGCAGCACCCGCTCCAGAGCTCCCGCCAGGCCCGTGGCGCGCAGGGCGCGGCCCAGGCCCAGGGCAAGCCGGGTGCGGAGGGCGTCGCTGAACACCCAGAGCAGCAGGCGGGTCAGGAGGTCCGGTCCGCCGGCCGCCTCGGTGCGGTCCGCCCGGGCCCGCTCCAGCAGGGAGCCGTACTCCACGCCGGCGGGACAGGCCGTCTCGCAGGCCCGGCATCCCAGGCAGCGGTCGATGTGGGTCGCGAACGCCCCGTCGTCGGAGTCCAGGCGTTCCTCGACGAGGGCGCGCATGAGATAGATCCGTCCCCGGGGCGAGTCGTTCTCGTCCCCGAGGACGCGGTAGGTGGGACACGCCTGCAGGCAGAAGCCGCAGTGGACGCAGGCCAGGATCCCCTCCTCGTCCTCCGCCAGGTGGAGGTCGGCCAGCCCGGCCCGCCGATCGTCGGTCACCGTCTCAGGAGCCGTCCGGGGACGCCGAGGGGAGGGGGACCGCGGAGCTGTGGTCGTGCACGATCCACCACCGGCCCTGGATCCGCTCCCAGACCAGCGAGAACCAGCCCGTGCCCGTCACCGAGTCGCCGCGTAGCAGAGTGTACCGGCCGATGCTCAGGGCCCGCCCCTCGCCGAGCCCCCGGACCCGGACGTCGCCGAAGCGGAGGGAGTCGCGGCGGGCCTCCCCGGAGAAGACGGGCTCGTAGCGCTCACGGAGCTCGGCGAAGCCGGATCGGAGCCCGCCGGAGCCGATGTAGGTGGTGGAGTCGGATTGCCGGTAGGAAGCCAGGAAGTCGCCGATCTCGCCCCGGTTCCACCCCGCCGCGGAGCTGTCCAGCGCGGACCGGATCACCGAGTCCGGCGCCTCCGCCCCCCGCCACTCGCGCTGCTCCGAGGGGGGCACCTCCTCGACCCAGCAGCCCGCTCCCGGGGCTGCCAGGAGGACCGCAGCGGCGGCCGCCACGGACCGCCGGACCGCGGTCACGTGGAGCCCTCCCCGTCGCTCCCGTCCGCGCGCTCCCGCTGCGGCGTCCACCGCCGCTCCCGCGACCCTGCGCGGCGGTTCACAGCCCGGGCCAGGGTGAAGAGGAGGTCCGACAGGCGGTTCACGTAGGGGAGGACCGCGTCCTCCAGGTCCGGGCGCTCCTCCAGGAGGCGGGTGATGGCCCGCTCCGCGCGGCGACAGATCGTGCGGGCCACGTGCAGCTGCGCGCCGGCCCTGCTGCCGCCGGGCAGGATGAACGCGTCGAGCTCGGGGAGCTCCCGGTCCAGCTCGTCGATCCACTCCTCCAGGTCCTGGATGCGGGAGCTGTCCAGCGGGGGGATGGTGCCCCGCTCCGTGGCCTCCGCCGGGTCGGCCGCCGCCAGCCGCGAGCCGATGGTGAAGAGGTCCTCCTGGATCGCAGCCGTCCGCTGCCCGTCGAGGTGACCCCCTCCCTGCTCGTCCTCGTCCATGGCGAGAGCCAGCCCCAGGGCGGCGTTCAGCTCGTCCACGGCGCCGTAGGCCGCGACCCGCGGGTCGTCCTTGCGGACGCGCGCGCCTCCGAAGAGGTCCGTCTCGCCCTGGTCGCCTCGTCGCGTGTAGATCTTCATGGAACGATCCGGTCGGAATTCAGACGAAGTCGCCGGCCCACGGCCGGTCGCGGCCGCCGAGGGCCGTCACCACCCGCCCCTCGAGCTCGACGCGGCCGGTGTCCCGCAGGGAGGCGGCCCGCTCGTGGAGGCCGGGTCCCCCCCGGGCCACCTCCACCCCGGCGTCCGGGGCGGCCGCGTTCCCGGCCGAGACGGCGGCGTCGCCGTCGGTCCCGGGGTCCAGGCGAGCGGTGACGACGCCCTCCCGGGGATGGGCGACGATCTCCACCGTTCCGGGCGTCTCCCGGAGCGCGGTCACGACGTGCGCAACATAACCGGGGCCGACGCGGAAACGGAGGCAGGGTCTCCGGCGGGCAGGGCGGGGGTCCGCGTCCGCCTCCCCGCCCCCGACGGGCCCGCGCTCCAGGCGCAGGTCGCGTGTCGTGGCCCACCGCTCGAGCCGCTCCCGGCGGGCGTCGACGGAGGCGGAAGAACCGGACAGCTCCACCACGAGCGCAGGCGTCTCTCCGGCGTCCGCGGACCACCGCCATGCTTCCGCTTCCGGCTGCCAGTCCCGGCTGGCGTCCACACCCACGGTGGCGCCCGCCAGCTCCGCCGAGTCCCCGGAGCCTGGTCCCGGACGCAGCTCGAAGCGACGGCGGACCTCGGGCAGGGGCCAGACCCGGAAGGTCACGCGGGTGACGAGACCGAGCCGCCCCCGGCTGCCGCACACGAGACGCGGCATGTCGTAGCCGGCCACGTTCTTCACCACCGCCCGTCCCCAGTCCAGGCGCTCCCCTCCGTGGCTCACGACCCGCACCGCCAGCACCTGTCGGCGCACCGGGCCGTACTCGCCGGCGTAGGGCGTCGGAGGCACGGCGGCCACGAGCCCGCCGGCGGAACGCCGGAGCCCCGTGCCGGAGAGGGGGATCCACTGCCCCTCCTCCCGGAGCCGCTCCCGAAGCCCGGACATCCGCACGCCGGCCCCGACGGTCACCGTCAGGTCCTCGGGGCGGTAGTCCACGATCCCGTCCAGCTCCCCGGTGGAGACCACGGGCCGGCCGTCGGCCTCCACGGCCTCGCGGACGAATTCCGGCAGGTCGCCGGGGGAGGAGCCGGTGAAGAGGGGCGACGGGCCGTCGGCGGAGAGCTCCGACATCAGGGACGCGGCCTCCCCGGTGTCGGACGGGCGGTGAACGGAGAGGGATGCGCTCATGGCCGCGGCCCGGCCCCGCCGGTGGGGCGGCCCGCCTCAGGCGCCGAGCTCGCCCCGGAGCAGGTCGCGCAGCTTCTCGTGCTCGTCCCGGAGCTCCTCGCCTCGCTCCCGTGCCTCGCGGCGCCCGGGCGCCGGCTCGAGGTCGACGAACGCGTTCGCCCCGTCCTCCTCGGCGATGAACGAGAGGGTGCAGCGGTAGCCGTCGACGCCGGTGGCCCGCTTGGCGATGAGGTCCACGGAGTAGGTCGAGCCGTCGACCTCGAGCCCCTCGGCCACGGGGACCTCGATCTGATCCTTCCTGCGGTAGCGTGCCATCGTGGTCGGTCTCCCCTCATTCCGCCGTCGCTCCGGTCGGCCCTCCGCCGGCGGGCGCCGGCAGCATCTTGTCCGGGTTGCATCGCCCGTCGGGGTCGAAGGCCCGCCCGAGCCGGCGCTGGGCGGCCAGCTCTCCGTCGCTGAAGATAAGCGACATGTACTCGCGCTTGTCCAGTCCGACCCCGTGCTCTCCGGTGATCGTTCCGCCGGCCTCCACGCACAGCTCCATGATCTCCGCGCTGGCCTCCTCGACGCGCCGCAGCTGCTCGGCGTCGCGGCGGTCGAAGACCAGGTTCGGGTGGAGGTTCCCGTCGCCGGCGTGGAAGAAGTTGGCCAGGGTGACGTCATGCTCCTCGGCGATGCGCTCGATCTCCGGCAGGAGGTCGGGCAGGGAGCTCCTGGGAACGGCGGCGTCCTGCACGAGGATGTCCGGCGCCAGCCGCCCGAGAGCCCCGTAGGCCTTCTTTCGGGCCTGCCAGAGCTGCTTCCGCCGCTGCTCCTCGCGGGCCACCTCGACCCCGGGGGCCCCGGAGGCCTCCAGGACCTGGCGGACCCGCTCCACCTCCGCCTCGACCTCCTCCTCCAGCCCCTCGCTCTCCACGATGAGGGCGGCGCCGGCGTCGGTGGGGAGGCCGGCGGCGAACTCCGATTCCTCGACGATGCGGATGGTGTTCCGGTCCACCAGCTCCAGCGCCACGGGGAGGAGGCCCTCTCCGATGATGCGGCTCACGGCGGCGCCGGCGGTCCCCACCTCGTCGAAGAGGGCCAGGGCCGTGCCCACCGCCGGCGCGGCCGGCGCCAGCCGGACCCGGATTCTGGTGACCACGCCCAGGGTGCCCTCGGAGCCCACCACCAGGCCGGCCAGGTCCAGCCCGCCGTCGTCGCCCCGGTCCAGCCGCAGGCGGCGACCGTCGGGAAGGACCAGGTCAAGCCCCAGCACGTGATCCGTGGTCACCCCGTCCCGGAGACAGTGGGGCCCCCCGGCGTTGGTGGCCACGTTGCCGCCGATGGTGCAGGTGGAGCCGCTGGCCGGATCCGGCAGGTAGCGGAGGCCGTGGGCCGCGGCAGCCGCGCTGATCTCGTCGGTGACGACGCCGGGCTCCACCACGGCCCGTCGCGACTGCGGGTCCACCTCCAGGATCCGATTCAGGCGAACCGTGGAGACCAGGACGGCGTCGTGGGCGATGGCGCCCCCGGCGAGCCCGGTGCCGGAGCCCCGGGGCACGAACGGCACCTCCGCCCCGTGCAGGAGCCGGACGACCTCCGCCGTCTCCTCCTCCGTGCCCGGGAAGACCACCGCGGCGGGGTCCCCGCGCACCGAGGTCAGGGCGTCGGACTCGTAGGCCATCAGGCGGGACGGCTCGGTGAGGACGTGCTCCGTCCCCACCGTCTCCTCCAGACGGCGGGCCAGCGAGTCCGGGACCGGGGTGGAACTGCGGTGCATCACGGGCATAAGAGATTAGACGCGCCGGCCGGCGTGAACAACGCGAGGCCGGGCACAGAGGGACGGGGATTTCTCCGCGAACGCCTCCCGGGATCGGGTCGATCAGCGGCCGGGCGAGGGCCCGAACGCCGCGGGTTGACAGTCCCGATGAGGGTGAGTAGGATACCCGGCCCACACGATGCGGGGTGGAGCAGTCTGGTAGCTCATCGGGCTCATAACCCGAAGGTCGCAGGTTCGAATCCTGCCCCCGCTATTTGACAGCATCCGGCGCCCGGACGAGGCGGGCGTCGGCTCAGATGATTCGGTGCGGGGTGGAGCAGTCTGGTAGCTCATCGGGCTCATAACCCGAAGGTCGCAGGTTCGAATCCTGCCCCCGCTACCTTTTTCGTGGAGCCCGGCGCGGAGACTCGCCGATCCGGAGCCAGTGAGACGCCACGTGTTCCCACTCCGAAGCAGAGACTTCAGGCACCGTTCGAAGCGGCGTGGCTGGCCGCGGGAACGCGGCGGGAGCCGGGCGGCGTCCGGGGGGCGGACGGTCCGCTGAGGCGAGAGACGCCTTCGAGGCTCCACGAACCGTCCACGCCCCGCCCGGCCGGCGGGGTTTTTTTCTGGATGGACGGGAAGGCAGGTCTCCTTCCGGGGTAGCTCAGTGGCAGAGCGGGTGGCTGTTAACCACTTAGTCGCGGGTTCGAATCCCGCCCCCGGAGCTCTCGGGAGCCCGGGCCGCTCGGACCGGACGCCAGCGGAGGCCTGGGTAGCTCAGGGGTAGAGCACCGCTCTGAAAAAGCGGGTGTCGGAGGTTCGACTCCTCCCCCAGGCATGGACAGAGGGGCGACCTGATAGGGGCGTAGCTCAACTGGGAGAGCTCCGGTCTCCAAAACCGGCGGTTGGGGGTTCGAGTCCCTCCGCCCCTGCTCTCCGGCCTCGGGCCGGAGCCCCGCTCGCGTAGCTCAGGGGTAGAGCGCGTCCTTGGTAAGGACGAGGCCACGGGTTCGAATCCCGTCGCGAGCTCTCGCCCGGTATCGGGGGGCGATGCGCCCGTAGCTCAGCTGGATAGAGCATCGGCCTTCTAAGCCGAGGGTCGCAGGTTCGAATCCTGCCGGGCGCGTGACGGAACGGAGCCTTCCGACCGCGGTAGATTTGCAGGCCCGGCCGTGGGGTCGGCAGCATGGTACTCGCTGCCCCCGTCGTCTAATGGCTCAGGACATCACTCTTTCAAGGTGAAGATAGGGGTTCGATTCCCCTCGGGGGCGTGCCCTCCGGACGCCGACGGGGAGACGACGCCCGGCGCCGGAGCGAGACGGACAGCACAGGACGGACGAGTCACGTGGGGCCGTAGCTCAGTTGGGAGAGCGCGTGAATGGCATTCACGAGGTCACGGGTTCGAGTCCCGTCGGCTCCACTTTTTTCGGCTGTTTCTCACACCGGCGGCGCTAGCTCAACTGGCAGAGCAACGGACTCTTAATCCGTAGGTTCGGGGTTCAAGTCCCTGGCGCCGCACCTCGCTGCATGACAGAGGTGCCCGTAGCTCAGCTCGGATAGAGCGTCGGCCTCCGGAGCCGAAGGCCGCAGGTTCGAATCCTGCCGGGCACATCAGAGAGAACGTCACGACCCGCTCGGGTGGCGGAACTGGCAGACGCGCAGGGTTCAGGACCCTGTGGGACTTGTAATCCCGTGGGGGTTCGAATCCCCCCCCGAGCACTGGCGGGCGCACGGTGCCGAGTCGCGGACTCGGGATCGCGCCCCGGAGTCCGGCTTCCTCGGCCGGTACGACGGACCGGGGCCTCGCGCCATGCCCAGGTGCTGGAACTGGCAGACAGGCTAGCTTGAGGGGCTAGTGCCCCTTCGTGGGCGTGTGGGTTCGAATCCCACCCTGGGCACTGCGTGAAGACAGAAGGACGACGCGCCCTGCGCCCGTAGCTCAGCTCGGATAGAGCGCAGGCTTGCGGAGCCTGAGGCCCCAGGTTCGAATCCTGGCGGGCGCGCTCACGAGACCCCCGAGAGATCGGGGGTTTTCGTGTTCGTGATCGGTACGTGGGCGGTCGAGCCCCCTGCTCGCGGAACGGCGGCTACCTCTATCCCCCCGGAGGCGAGAGTCGGGGGATTCCCTACAGACGCACCGCCCTCTCTGTGCGATCATGTGATTGACCGTGGCTCCGAACACCGGAGCCTCCGGACCGGGCGGGGAGACCTCCCCGTTCGGCCACCAGCGTGGCCGGAGCCAGCCGGTCGGGAGCGTCGGAGACAGCGCTCCCCCCGTCGCTTCGGCCTGAACCCCTCAGCGGAGGAAGGATTCCATGGCCACCGTGACCACCATCGAGGGCATCGGCGCCGCCACCGCCCGGAAGCTCAAGAAGGTCGGCATCGGGAGCACAGAGAAGCTGCTCGAGGTGTGCTGTGAGCCACAGGGACGGGAGCGGATCGCCCGGGAGGCTCGCATCGACGAGCGAAAGCTCCTGCGCCTCGTCAACCACGCGGATCTCATGCGCGTCAAGGGAGTCGGGGGCGAGTTCGCCGAGCTCCTCGAGGCTTCCGGAGTGGACAGCATCCCCGAGCTCGCCCGGCGCGACGCCGGGAATCTCGTGGTGAAGCTGCACGAGGTGAACGACGCGAAGAAGATCACCCGCCGGCTCCCGTCGGAGAAGCAAGTGGTGGGCTGGATCAAGGCCGCCGGACGACTCGAGCCGATGGTCAGCCACTGACGTCGATCTCCGGGCCCGCCGCAGAGGTGGCGGGCCCGGGACCTCCCGCTGTCCGGACGAGGAGGGCCCAGCACCGGCCTGGCGGAAACCGGTTGCGCCGGCCGCCCCGATCGACGAGTCTGTCCGTACGTTCTGACTGCGTGGTTGGACTCCGGGTCAGGTCCTGGCATGTCCGATCTGGTGCAGCGGATCAGGGATTTCCTTTCGGAGCTCAGGCGGCGGCAGATGTACCGCGTCGCTGTCACGTACGCGGGTGCGGCCTTCGTCGTCTGGCAGGCAACCGCCCTGCTGGTCCGCGCGCTGGACTGGCCCGAATGGGTGCTCTCCGCCGTCGTCCTGGTGGCCATTGCCGGCTTTCCGGTCGTGGTGGCACTGGCATGGATGTACGAGGTCGGCCCGGAAGGTCTCCGTCCGACGCCTCAGGGGGCGGAGGAGACGACCGCCGAGGTCGCTGAGACCGGGGCCGGCTGGAAGAGGTGGATCAGCGGCGGACTCCTGGCGTTACTGGCCGCCGGCTCGTTGGTCTGGATCCTCTGGCCTCACCAGACCCTCGCGTTCGGCGAGGGCGATTCGCTGATCCTCGCCGATTTCCGAAACAGGACGGCGGATTCCACCCTCACCGGCAGCTTGGCCACGGCGTTCCGAATCAGCCTCGAGCAGTCTCCCTATCTGAACGTCTACCCGGAGCGAAAGGTCGACGAGACCCTCGAGCAAATGAGTCTCGACCCCGACACCGCGCGTCTCACTGCAGACCGGGCCCGCGAGGTCGCCACTCGGGAGGGAGTCCCGGTGACCGTGGTGCCGGCGGTCTCCGAGTTGGCGGGCACATACCGGGTCGGCCTGACGATCTATCCAGCCGGGATGGATGAGGCCGCAGCAACTGCGTCCGTGGAGGCGGAGAGCAGGGACGCATTGCTCGGGGCGCTGGACGATCTGGCCGTCCGTCTACGCGATCGATTGGGGGAGTCGGAAGACGAGATCGATCGGCACCGAAGTCCTCTGGCAGAAGTGACGACTCCCTCGTTCACGGCCCTCAAGCTCTTCTCCCGCGGAAAGGACGAATACACCGCGGGTCACTTCGCGGAAGCGCGACGCCTCTTCCGTCACGCGCTGGAGGTGGACAGCAGCTTCACTGGTGCCAGGGCCCAGCTCGGAATGCTGGTCTACGAGCAGTTCGACCGTGAGCGCGGCGCGGCCCTCCTGAGCCGGGTAGTGGAGAACGCCGACGATCTGACGGAATTCGAGAGCTTTATGATTCGAGCGTTCCACGCGGCTGCCGTGCAGGGGAAGCCGGAGAAGGCGGCCGGGCTGTACCGTTCGCTGATCGATCTCTACCCGAACCGGGCCGAGCCGCACAACAACCTGGGTCGGGTTCTGGCACGTCTGGGCCGCCCGAAGGAAGCGGCCGAACACTACCGTCGTGCCCTCGCCATCGATTCCGCGACGCATCTCTACTACGCAGGCCTCAACAACGTCTACCTCTATCAGCTGGGCCGAGTGGACTCGGCACTGAGCCTGGCGCGCCGGCGTCTACGGATGGACAGCACCTACTTCTGGGCGTGGGATCACCTCGGTTGGGCATACCTCGGCATCGACAGCCTGTCGTCCGCCGGGCGAGCCTACGAGCGCGCGCTCGAGGTTCGGCCCGAGTCGCTGAAGGCACTGCTGCGGGCGGGCTTCGTCGACCTTCTGCGGGAACGGCCGCGGGAGGCGCTGCGCCATTTCCACCGGGTGATCGAGCTGGAGGGCGTCACCGCCAGGGCGCGGGACGAGGGGCTCTACTACGCGGGGCTCGCGAGCCAGCGGCTCGGTGAGGACTCCGCGGCACGGGCCCATCTTCAGCGGTATCGGGACTACGCCGAGCGCTTCGCGCGTCAGTCCCCCACCCGGCCGGCCGAGCAGCTGGAAGTGGCCCGAGCCCTGTCGAGGCTGGGGGAGCGGGAGCGGGGCTGGCGGATCGCGCAGGCCGCACTCGAGGGGCGCCGGAGCTGGGCGGGACTCCAGTTCAACGTGGCGACGGTCGCCGGCGCTCAGAATCGCGACGGAGCGGTCCTGTCTCACCTCACCGAGGCTCTCCGGATCGGATATCGAAACTACATCTGGATCAAGGTCACTCCGGATCTGCACTCGTATCGCAACGAGCCCCGCCTTCGCGGGATGCTGGATACGCTCATCCATCGCCCGGATGAAGGCGGCTGACGACGACTCGACGGACGGAAGGGGAAACAAGAGAGTCTGCCCGCCGCCTCTCAGCCCCGGTACGCCTCCCGGATCCTCCGCTCCAGGGACTTCTCCGCCGGGTCGCAGTCCAGCATCAGGGACTCCCGGGCGTCCCCGGGCAGGGCCGCCTCCGGAGCGAGCCCGACGATCTCGCTCCCGGTCACCTCGACCCCCTCCCCCTCGGCCTCCCGCTGGACGGCCTCGAAGACCTCCAGGGGCGGGACGCTCCGCACCTTGAGCAGGTTGGTCGACACCTGCGCCCGGCCGTCCACCTCGAATCCCAGGGCCTGCACGTGGGGCAGGCCGCCGTCGGACGACCGGATCGCCCGGGCGATACGGCGGGCGACCTCCACGTCGCCGGTGTCCAGGATGACGTTGTAGGCGACCAGGATGCGGCGGGCGCCCACGGCGGTGGCGCCGGCGGAGCGGTGCACGCGGGGTGGGCCGAAGTCGGGCTTCCGGTCCGGGTCGGACTCGATCGTCTCGCGCAGGGTCTCGAACCCGCCCTTCCGGAAGCTGGCCGGCACGTCGCGTCCGGCCCGGCGGGCCGCCTCCCCGTACAGGAACACGGGGATCCGGAGCTCGTCGGCGATCCGTCGCCCCACCCGTCCGGCCAGCGTCACGCAGCGGTGGATGTCCGCCCCCCGGTTTCCGTCCAGGTCCAGACCGTCCAGCGGCACGAAGGGCACGACGTCGGCGGCGCCGATGCGGGGGTGCTCCCCCTCGTGCTCCCTCAGGTCGATCCGCCGGGCGGCCTCCACCACGGTGTGGTAGACGGCCTCGGCCAGGGGGTCCGGCTCGCCCACCATCGTCAGGACCGTTCGGTTGTGCCAGCGGTCCGGGGCCACGTCGAGGACCTTCGCGCCGTCCACGGAGGAGGCGGCGCTCGCCAGGTCGTCGATGAGCCCGCGGTCACGGCCCTCGCTGAAGTTGGGCACGCACTCGATCAGCGGCTCCGGCAGGGCGGAGGTCATGGCGTCGGCTCAGCTCCCGGAGTCGGCGGCCGCCGGCCGCAGCGTGTCGACCCCCGCGACGCTCCGCAGCGCCACGGCGGCGGCCCCGAGTCCGAAGGCCGTGGCCAGGACCTTCACCACCGCTCCGAGCCACGGCACGAGCCCCACAAGGAAGAGGAGGGCGCCGCCCACGAGGAAGGCGAGGAGGATCCTGCGGCGTCCCCGTCCGGCCCGGTCGCCCAGCACGAGCTCCCCGATCCACAGGGCGAGGACGGCACGGGCCACGTAGAGGGCGAACGCGAAGACCGCCCCGCCGATCAGGGCCAGCGGTATCCCCACCACCGTGATGAGCGAGGCCACGAGCAGCGCCGGGACCGCCAGAAGGGCGATCAGCCCGACCCCGAGGGAGGGAAGCGGGCTCTCCCGGCCGCTCTCCAGGAGCCGGTCGGCGCCCGACGGGAACAGGGCGCCGAGGACCAGTCCCGTGAAGAGGAAGGCGGCGAGGCCGAGCAGACCGCCCACCCATCCCGACACCTGCGGGACCCACCCGGGCACCGGCGGCTCCTCCATCGGCTCCCGGGTGACCGTCCCGCTCACCACGGCCTCCGGCGACCGGTCGAGGGCGTTCGGCGACTGGTAGCTGAGGTCGCCCCGTATTCGCGCGTCGGGCCCCAGCGTGAGGTGGTCGGCGGCGACCCGGACGTCCCCCTCCACGGGCCCGTCGATCCGGACCTCGCCGCCGCCGGCGAGAACGGAGCCCCGGACCGGACCCGTCACCCGGATGCTTCCGCCGGCCAGGTAGGCGTTGCCGCCCACGTCGGCGTCTCCGGCGAGGCGGACCTCGCCTCCGGCCAGCGTCACGTTCCGGCCCACGCTGGAGTCGAGCAGGACCTGACCGCCGGCCGCGCGGACGCTGCCGCCCACCCGCCCGCCGACCTCCACGCGCCCGCCGGCCGAGAGGACGTCGCCGACCACGGGTGCCCGGACGCTGACCTGCCCACCGGTGGCCATGGCGTCGCCGGCGACGCTGTCCCGGAGGGTCACCGCCATGCCCGCGGCGACGCGATCCGACCCCACGGGGAGCACCTGCTGGGCGGCGGAGAGCTGATCGAACCGTTCCTGGGCCGCCGGACCCCCGGGAAGCGGGGAGAGGGTCACCGTGGCGCCCACCCCCAGGGCGGCGAGCAGGGCGATGAGCCTGGTCGTCATGGCGACGTCCCGTGCAGGAATGAGCGCCGTGGGAGCGCGAACACTCTCCCGAACGCCCCAATGTAAGCGGGTGCCGCTCGCGGATCGACGTACGTGCCCCGATTGAGGTGGGTCCCCGACGGTTGGTGCGGCGCTTCCACGGGCCGCTCGGGGTGTCCCGTGGGGTCCCCACAGCACCGCGCGTCTGCCCCGGTCATGCGCCGTCCGCCGGCCGCGTGTCCGGGTTCGGTTTTTGCACTTCTACGTTCCCGAGCGGATCTTTTACGTTTGCGGACGGACATCCCGTTACCGGGGCATCGACGGGGATGGCCGCTGCCGCTACTCGAGCCGGAAGAGCCAGGAGTTCAACCGAGGTGAGCCAAATGCTGACGATCAGCGCGATCAAGGCCGACGTGGGCGGCGTGGGCGGCCACACGAAGCCGTCCGAGAGCATGATGGAGGTCTCCCGCGAGAAGCTCGCGGAGGCCGTCGAGCGGGGCATGCTCCTCGACTTCGACGTCACGCACACCGGCGACGACGTGTGTCTCCTCATGACGCACCGCGCGGGCACCGACGACCCGGAGATCCACGACTTCGCGTGGGAGGTCTTCGAGGAGGCCACCCGCGTGGCCCAGGACGAGGGCCTGTACGGCGCCGGGCAGGACCTGCTGGCCGACGCCCCCTCGGGCAACGTCCGGGGCGCCGGTCCCGGCGCGGCCGAGATCGAGTTCGACGAGACCGCCGAGGAGCGGTCGGCCGAGCCGTTCATGATCTTCACCTCGGACAAGTCCGGGCCGGGGGCCTTCAACTTCCCCATGTACGCGGTCTTCACCAGCCCGATGTACTGTGCGGGGCTCATGCTCCCGAAGATGAAGGAAGGGTTCACCTTCCGGGTCATCGACATGGAGTACGCCGGGGGCGACCGGGTCATCGAGCTGGACACGCCCGAGGAGCACCTGGACCTGGCCATGCTGCTCCGCGACGAGAACCGGTTCGGGATCAAGTCGATCCACCACCGGAAGTGGCCCGAGCAGCAGGTGGTCTCCATCTCCACCGATCGGCTGCACACCATCGCCGGCGAGTACAAGGGCAAGGACGACCCGGTGGCCATCGTTCGGACCCAGAACATCTTCCCCGCGCCGGAAGAGATCCTGAGCCCGTACACCACCGCCCACTACGTGGCCGGCGACGCCCGGGGCAGCCACCACATGCCCCTGATGCCGATCTCCATCAACAGCGCGGTGGCCGGTCCGTACTGCCTGCCTCTCGTCTCCGCCGTCGCCTATTCCGTCAACGACGAGGGCGAGCTCTCGGAGCGGGTCGACATCTTCGGCAACGAGGTCTGGGACGAGACGCGACGGAAGGCCCAGCAGAAGGCGGACGAGATTCGCCGCCAGGGCTTCGTCGGTCCGGCGATGCTCCCGATGCAGGAGCTCGAGTACAGCTCCTTCCGTGACACGCTCGAGCGCCTCGAGGGTCAGTTCCAGCGGGTGGACGGCGCGAAGCCCGAGCGCGCCGCTGTCTCCGGGGGCATGGACGAGGTGGACTGAGCTCGGATCGCCGGAGCGCCCTTCGGGGACCGTCCCCGCGGGTCCGTGGCGCGGTCCACCCGGCCGGGCCACGAACCCGTTTCCGCGGGGACGGCGGGGCGGAACGAACGGGATGCGTCACCGTATACAGAGCTGACTGCCCGCCCGACCCTCTCGCCGGACCCGGCACGGGATTCCGGTCCCGCGCAGCACGAGTTGCGGACCACGTCTCCCGAACCGCAGGGGTGCGGGAGAGCGACGGCGGTGACGTCCGATCCGAACCACATCCACTCCTACCCCATATTCTCTCATGACCAGTTCTGAAGCCGATCCGGGTGACGGCGCGGGAGCGGCGTCCGGAGACCGCTCCGGTGAAACCTACAGCCGCCTTCGGGACCTCATCGTTCGGGGGCAGCTCGCCCCGGGAAGCCGCATCATCGAGACCGACGTCGCCGATCGTCTCGGCGTCAGCCG
Organism: Candidatus Caribbeanibacter nitroreducens; assembly: GCA_947581645.1. Taxonomy (GTDB): domain Bacteria; phylum Gemmatimonadota; class Gemmatimonadetes; order Palauibacterales; family Palauibacteraceae; genus Caribbeanibacter; species Caribbeanibacter nitroreducens. Next base: position 42,078 of record CANPVF010000126.1, read on the forward strand.
CACGCCGGTCCGCTCGGCGCTGCAGCGCCTGGAGCAGGAAGGGTTCATCGAGTCGGAGGGCCGAAACGGCGGCCGCGCCCGACCGGTGGTCGCTCCCCTGACGAAGCAGGACGCCCGCGAGCTGATGTACCTGCTGGGCTCGCTGGAGAGCCTGGCGGCGCGGTGGACGGCGGGCCTCGACGAGGAGGACCGGCAGGCCGTCGTGGACGACCTGCGCACGGTGAACGACCGGATGGTCGAGGTGGCCGAGTCCGATCGTCCCGACCGGAACCGGTTCTTCGACATGGATGCCGAGTTCCACCGGGCCTTCGTGGAGCCGGGGGCCGGCTCCCGGCTGCGGAAGCTGCACGCGGCCTACCGTCCGCAGGCCGAGCGGTACACCCGCTTCTACGTGACCACCCAGCAGTATTCGCTTGATCGCTCCCTGGGCGAGCACCGCGAGATCATCGAGGCCGTCGAGTCCGGCGACCGGGAGCGGGCCGAGGACGCCGTGGAGCAGAACTGGCGGAGCGCCGAGGAGCGCCTCCAGCGGGACATCGAGATGGCCGGCGAGCGGGGGAGCTGGTAGAGCTCAGCTCCCGGGCCCGGACCCGGCGGCCAGCCGGGCCGTGCGGGCCAGGACCGCGCCCCCCACGAAGAGCGACTCCTCGGAGGCCACGAAGCGGGGAGAGTGCGTCCCGGCGTCCGGGTCCGACCCGCCGTCGGGAGCCCGCGCGCCGATCCTGAGGAAGGCCCCGGGCATCTCCTCCAGGTAGAAGGCGAAGTCCTCGCCGGCCATGTTCGGCCGGTCCAGCGCGGCCACGGCGTCCTCCCCGAGCAGCCCGGTCACCGCCCGGCGTGCCCACGCGGCTTCCCGCCGCGTGTTCACGGCCGGTGGAACGCCGGATCGGATCTGGACGTCGGCCTCGAGCCGGTGGGTTTCCGCCACCGACTCGGCCACCCGGGCCACCTCCTCCACGAGCAGCGACCGGGCCTCGGGCTCGGTGGCCCGCACGGTCCCCCGCACGACGCCCTCGTCCGGCACCACGTTGTCGGCCTCGCCCGCCCGGAGCACCGTGGCGCTGACGACGCCGGGCTGACCCGGGTGCAGGCGGCGGGGGGTCAGGGAGTAGAGGGTCGAGACCAGCGAGGCGAGCGCCGGGATCGGATCCCGGGACTCGTGCGGCTTCGCGGCGTGGCTGCCGGCCCCGCGCAGCCGGATCGTGAAGAAATCCGCGGAGGCGGCGATGGGGCCCTCCTTCGCCACGACCCGCCCCACGGGGAGGTCGCTGTCCACGTGGCCGCCGAAGATGGCCCGGACCCCGTCCAGGGCCCCGCTCTCCAGCACCGCCCGCGCCCCCTCCGCCTTCTCTTCGGCCGGCTGGAGCACGACCAGGACGTCCGCTTCCGCCGGCTCCCGTGCCAGCAGCGCCGCGGCCGCCACGGCCCAGGAGGCGTGGACGTCGTGCCCGCAGGCGTGCATCACTCCGGAATTCTCCGACGAGAAGGGCAGCCCCGTCTGCTCGTGGATCGGAAGGGCGTCCGTGTCGCCGCGGATCGCCACCGGCGCGTCTCCGGGATTCCGTCCCGGAATCCGTGCCACGAGTCCGGTCTTCGCCACGGTACGGACCTCGGAGACGGAGACGTCCTCCAGGGCCTCTGCGAGCCGGCGCTGCGTCTCCTCCTCCTGCCACGAGAGCTCGGGATGGCGGTGCAGGGATCGCCGCAGCTCGCGCAGCCGGCCCTCGAGGCCCGGAGGGAAGAGCTCCCGCACGCCGTCGGGGATGGCGCTCCGGTCGCCGCCCGCCGGCGTCACGAGATCTCCGCCCGTCGGACGGTGAGCTCTTCCACCCGGTCCTCGTCCACCTCGACTCCGATGCCCGGCCGGTCCCGGGGCACCGTGACGCGCCCCTCGTCGTCCATGGTCCACTCGGGATCGACGATGTCCCGCTCCCAGTACCGGGCGCTCGGGGAGAGGTCGCCGGGGAGGCGGAAGTTCGGCAGGGAGGCCAGCGCCACGTTGTAGCCGCGGCCGATCCCGGTCTCGAGCATCCCGCCGCACCAGACCGGGACGTCCCGCGCCATGCAGAGGTCGTGAATCCGGATCGACGGCCCGAAGCCGCCCACCCGCCCGGGCTTCACGTTCACGATGCGCCCGCTGCCGAGCTCCAGCATGTCCTCGGCTCGCGCCGGTCCGGTGATCGACTCGTCCAGGCAGATCGGGGTCCGCAGCTCCCGCTGGAGGCGGGCGTGGCGCACCAGGTCCTCCCGGTCCAGCGGCTGCTCGATCATGAGCAGGCCCAGGTCGTCCAGGCGCCGGAGACGGTCGACGTCGTCCAGCGTGTAGGCCGCGTTGCCGTCCACCGCCAGGGCGATGTCGTCGCCCAGGGCCTCGCGGACGGTGGACACGTACTCGACGTCGGCCCCGGGCTCGATCTTGAGCTTCACCTTCCGGTATCCCTGGCGGGAGGCCTCCCGTGCCCGCTCCACGAGCCGGTCCGGGTCCTCCTGGATGCCCACCGAGATGCCCGTCTCCACCTCCCGGCGCTCCCCGCCGAGCACGTCGGCCAGCGGACGCCCGGCGCGTCGGGCCGCCAGGTTCCAGGCCCCCATCTCCAGGGCCGCCCGGGCCATGCGGTGCCCGCGGACCGCGTCCGCCAGGAGGGGGTCGACGGCCGCCGGATGATCGAAGCTGCGGCCGACGATCAGGGGCGCCAGCCACTCCGAGAGGGCGATCCAGGCGGTGTCGACGGTCTCCGGCGAGTACTCGGGCCGCTCCTCCGCCACGCACTCCGACCACACGCGGGTGCCGTCGGACGAGCGGAGCCGCACCAGGAGGACCCGCAGCTCGTGCCGGGTGCCCGAGGAGATCCGGAAGGGCCGTCGCAGGGCCAGGCGGATCTCCCGCAGATCCACGCACTCGACCCGGAGCTCCTCGAGGTCGGCGGCCTCCTCCCCGCCCCGTCTCACGCGGTGATCAGGAACGGTCGGTCCCGCCTCCCCCGTCGCCGGCCCGCCCGTCGGTGCCCCGGCGGGTGTGGATCAGGATGACGCCGGCGGCGGAGCCGGGGCCGAACCGCGAGGCCTCGGGTCCGCGCAGCACCTCCAGGCTGTCCACCGAGGTGGGAGCCATGCCCTCCAGCACCCGCGCCGGGTTCGTGCCGGCCATCCGTACGCCGTCCATGAAGAGGAGCGGGTCGTTGCCCTGCGTGATGCTGGTGGGCCCCCGGATCAGTATGCGCCCCTCGCCGCCGGGATCGCCTCCGGACGTGGTGATGCGCGTTCCGGGCACCTGTCCGAGGAGGGCCTGGAGGAGGTTGCCCGCCCCGCCCTCGCGGAGCTGTTCCGCCCGGACCACGGTGCGGGAGCCCCGATTCCGCTCGCCCCCGGCAGGCCGATCGGCGGTCACCCGCAGCTCCTGCATCAGGCGGTGCAGCGGGATGAGCTCCAGCGTGACCTGCGCCGGTGCGTCGCTCTCCACCCGGGCGTCCTCGACCACGACGGCGTGCTCGGGAAGTGAGGCCTGGACGCGGTAGACGCCCGGCTCCAGGCCGGAGAAGACGAACTCGCCCCGCCCGTCGGCGCGGACCTCGAGATCCGCCCTCCGGATCTGTATGACGGCGCCCGCGGCGGGATCGCCGTCGGCGGTGACGGCCCGTCCCAGGATCGAGGGCGCCCCGGACGGCGTCGCCTCCTGGGCTGCCGCGGGAGCGGCGGCCGCGAGAAGCAGGAGCAGGCCGGTCACGAGAACGGCCCGGAGGATCGCGGGGCGGGGCGTCGGTCCGATGTCGGTCACTGGATCTCTCCGATCGGGTGGAGGCGGCTGGTCCTCCCTGTGGTCGGCAACGCTCCGGAGAGTACCCCGGCAGGCGGGCAAGTTGCCGGCGGACGCCAGCCCCGGACCGGGCGGGACCGCAGCCGGCGGGGGCCCGGCGTCAGTCGTAGCGTCCCGCGGCGAACTCCTCGGGGCTCTCCGACCGGGCGTAGACCACGTTCGCCAGCCCCACGGCGTCCAGGAGCTTGATGTAGTACCAGCCGATGTCGAACTCCCACCAGTGTGCCTTGAACTTGGCCGACTTCGGGTCGGCGTGGTGGTTGTTGTGCAGCTCCTCGCCCAGGATCCAGATCCCCCAGGGATACAGGTTCGAGCTGTGATCCCGCGTTTCGAAGTTCCGGTATCCCAGGGCATGGCCGGCGCCGTTGATGATGTTGCCCATGATCGGCATCCAGATGGCCATGGTCGACCACACGGCCAGCCCGATCCCGGCCCCGAACAGGTAGATGTCGAGGAGCAGGACCAGGAGGATCCCCAGACTCGAGTGCTTCGAATAGACGTTCCGCTCGATCCAGTCGTCGGGGCCCTTCCCGTACTTCTCCATCAGCTCCTCGTCCCGGGTGGCCCGCTGGTAGAAGAAGACGCCGGCCAGGAGGATGGCCCACAGCCCCTCCTCCTCGGGCGAGTGCGGATCGCCCTCGCGGTCCGCGTACGCGTGGTGCTTCCGGTGGACCGCCACCCACTCCTTGGTGACGATGCCGGTCGTGGCCCAGATCCAGAAGCGGAGGAAGTGCTCCACCACGGGGTGGAACTCGACACCGCCGTGGGTCGCACAACGGTGCAGGTAGAGCGTGTTGCCGAGGTTGGTGATGTGGCCCATCACGAGCACGAAGACGATGGCGAGCCACCAGGGATCCGCGAGCACTCCGTAGCCAGGCACTGACATCGACGTTCCGGGGTTGAAGAGAACAGTTCGGCCTCGCTGAGGCGTCAGACTGCCGTGCGGCGTCGTGTCCCGCAAGCGGCCGCCCGCGGGCCGTTCCGCTTCGGGCGGGTGACCGCCTTCCAATCGCAAGAGACGTGCGCGAGCCGATCCCGTCCTTCGTTCCGCCTTCCCCCTTCCACTCGCCCTCCCCGGCGGAACCTTCATTCGCCGGTTTGCATAAACATGCACACCACTGTATAAATATGCTCATGAGCGATTCACGTCCGATTCGAGCCAGCATCGCCGGCGCGTCCGGATACGGGGGCGGGGAGCTGATACGGCTCCTCCACGCCCATCCGACAGTGGAGGTGGTGCGCCTGGCGGCCGGCGAGTGGTCCGGTCGTCGGGCCGACGAGGCCTGGCCGTCGCTCCGGGGCGTCGTCCGCACGGAGCTCGGGGACGCGGCGCCGGCCGAGCTGGCCGAGGGGGCGGACGTGGTCTTCATGGCCCTCCCGCACGGGATGGCCATGGACGTGGCGCCGGCGGTCCTGGAGGCCGGAGCCCGCGTGGTGGACCTGAGCGGCGACTTCCGGCTCCGGGACGCGGAGGCGTATCCGCGGTGGTACGATCGCGTCCACCCGGCTCCGGAGCTGCTGGGCGAGGCGGTCTACGGCCTTCCGGAGCTGGACGACGGATCGCTCCGGGAGGCGTCGCTGGTGGCGTGTCCGGGATGCTATCCCACCGCCGTGGGACTCGCCCTGGCGCCGCTGATGGCGGACGGGGCGGCCGGCGACACGTGTTTCGTCGACGCGAAGTCCGGGGTCTCCGGAGCCGGGCGCTCCCCCGGCGAGCGGGGCGCCTTCGCCGAGGCCAACGAGAACGTCCGGGCGTACGGGGTGCCGGGCCATCGCCACACGCCGGAGATGGAGCAGACCGTGACGGCGGCGGCGGGGCGAGCCGTCGGGGTGAGCTTCGTGCCCCACGTGGTGCCCATGACGCGGGGGATCCTGGCCACGTGCCAGGTGCCGCTGGAGGGCCCCCTGGACGGGGAGCGCGCGCTGGGCCTCCTGGAGGAGCGCTACGGCGACTCTCCGTTCGTCCGGGTGGACGAGCGGCTGCCGGAGACCAAGGCCACGTCCGGCTCCAACTTCTGCGATCTCAGCGTCCGGGTCCCGGACGAGGGACCGGAGGTGGCGGTGGTCGTGGCCGCCCTGGACAACCTGGTGAAGGGGGCCGCCGGTCAGGCGGTCCAGTGCATGAATCTGATGTTCGACCTGGACGAGCGAGAGGGACTGTGGAATCTACCGATCTATCCGTGAACGCGTCGTCCGCGGCGGCCGACGGCGAGGGACTCGGGGCCGTGGCCGGCGCCTCGGGTGTCGTCCCGATGGACGGCGACGTGTGCAGCCCGGCGGGCTTCCGCGCCGCCGGCGTGCACTGCGGGCTCAAGTACCGGAAGCCCGACCTGGCGCTGCTGGTCTCGGACCGGCCGGCGTCCGCGGCCGGCGTGTTCACCACGAATCGCGTCCAGGCGGCGCCGGTGCGCTACAGCCGCCGCGCCGTCGAAGACGGAGACGCCCGGGCCGTGGTCGTCAACAGCGCCAACGCCAACGCGTGCACGGGGGAGCAGGGCGACCGGGACGCGGAGGAGATGGCGCGCCTCGCCGGCCGGGCCCTGGACGTGGACCCGCGGCAGGTGCTGGTGGCCTCCACCGGGATCATCGGGGTCCCCCTCCCCATGGACCGGGTGCGGTCGGGCATCCGGTCCGCCGCCGGGGAGCTGGCCCCGGACGCCGGGGCCGCCTCCCGCGCCATCCTCACCACCGACCGGTGGACCAAGACCGCCGCGGCCCGTTTCTCGGCCGACGGCCGCACGTGGACGGTGGGCGGCATGGCCAAGGGAGCGGGGATGATCCACCCCAGGATGGCCACGACCCTGGGCTTCCTCACCACCGACGCCCGGGTTCCCGTCCCGATTCTGCGGGAGGCGCTGCGCGAGGCGGTGGACGGGTCGTTCAACCGGATCACCGTGGACGGCGAGACGAGCACCAACGACGCGGTCCTGGCGCTGGCCAACGGATCGGCCGGAGGAACGGCCGTGGAGCGGGGGGATGCGCTGGACGGGCTGAAGGCGGCGATGGCCGCGGTGGCCCGCTCCCTGGCCCTGGAGGTCGTCCGCGACGGGGAGGGCGCCACCACGGTGGCCCGGATCTCGGTCACCGGCGCCCCCGGCGACGCGGAGGCCCGCGCCGTCGCCGACCGCCTGGCCACGTCCCCGCTGGTGAAGACGGCGCTTCACGGCGGCGATCCCAACTGGGGCCGGCTCGTGGCCGCCGCCGGCAGCGCCGGCGTCGAGATGGACCCCGATAGCGTCGCGGTGTGGGTGGGGGACGTGCGGATGGTGGAGGACGGAACCGCCGTGGCCGGAGCGGAGGAGGAGGCGGCCCGGGCGCTGGACGGCGACGAGGTGGAGATCCGTGTCGACCTGGGCCTCGGCGGCGCCCGGCACCACATGTGGACGTGCGATCTCACCGAGGAGTACGTGCGCATCAACGGGAGCTACACCTCGTGAGCCGGGCGGCGGAGGGAGCGTCGGGGGACGGCGCCGAGGACCTCCTGGCGGAGGCCCTGGGCTACGTGGCCGCGTGGCGGGGACGGACGGTGGCGGTGAAGGTCGGAGGGAGCGTCCTGGCCGACGGCGTGCCGGAGGGCCTGGCCGAGGACCTGGCCCTCCTCCACCGGGCCGGCGTCCGCACCGTCCTCGTGCACGGCGGTGGCCCGGAGGTGAGCGGAGTCCTCGAGAAGATGGGCGGCAGCCCGGAATTCGTGGACGGCCTGCGGGTGACCGACGGGGAGACCATGGACGTGGTCGTCATGGTGCTGGCCGGCCGCGTCAACAAGCGGATCGTGCTCCGGCTGCAGGAGGCGGGTGTCCGGGCCGCGGGCGTCTCCGGCGTCGACGCCGGCCTGCTCCGGGTCCGCTCCCATCCCGCCGCCGACCGTCTGGGGCGCGTGGGCGAGGTGGAGCGGGTCGACCCGTCGCTGGTGGAGACCCTCTTCGACGGGGGCTTCCTCCCGGTGGTGTCCCCGGTGGGCACCGACGGTCGGGGCCGCTGCTTCAACGTGAACGCCGACGCCGCGGCCGCGGCGCTGGCATCGGCCCTGGGCGCCGAGAAGCTCGTGCTGGTGACCGACGTCGAGGGGATCCTCCGGGAGTCCGGGGGCGGCGTCGTCGAGCTCGTCCCGGAGCTGACCCCGGGGGAGGCCCGCGGGCTCATCGCCGAGGGAACCGTCTCGCGGGGCATGGTGCCCAAGGTCGAGGCCTGCCTGGCGGCGCTGGAGAAGGGCGTCCACAGCGCCCATGTGGTGGGCACGGCCACGGAGCACGCCGTCCTGCGGGAGCTGCTCACCGACCGCGGGGCCGGGACGATGATCCGGAGCGCGCCCGCCGTCGGGCCGGAGGACGAGCGGGACGAGAGCACTCACCGCATCGAGGAGACGGGCACGTGAACACGGAGGACTCTCGCGCCCGCCGCGACACGGACGAGGTGATCCGCCTCGGCGGCCGTCACCTGTTCCAGAACTACCGTCCCCTGCCGGTGGCCTTCGACCGGGGACAGGGCGTCCGTCTCCGTGACCTGGAGGGAAACGAGTACCTGGACTTCATCGGCGGCATCGCGGTCTCCACGCTGGGGCACGCGCACCCGGCCCTGGTCGAGGCCATCCGCGAGCAGGCCGGCCGGTGCCTCCACGTCTCGAACCTGTTCCACATTCCGGAGCAGGCCGAGGCCGCCCGCCTCCTGACCGAGACGGCGGGCCTGGACCGCGCGTTCTTCTGCAACAGCGGAACCGAGGCGGTGGAGGCCGCCGTGAAGCTGGCGCGCCGCTGGGGCCGGGAGCGGGTGGGCACCGACGCGCCGGAGATCGTGGTGACCGAGGGCGCCTTCCACGGCCGCACGCTCGGGGCGCTGGCCGCCACGGCCAATCCGGACTACCGGGAGCCCTTCGAGCCGCTCCCGGGCGGCTTCCGCCGGGTCCCGTACGACGACCTGCCGGCGGCACGGGAGGCCATGGGGCCGGACACCTGCGCCATCCTGGTGGAACCGATCCAGGGCGAGCGCGGCGTCCGCGTCCCCTCCGACGACTACCTGGCGGGCCTGGAGGAGCTGGCGGGCGAACACGGGGCGCTGCTGGTGCTGGACGAGGTGCAGACCGGCATCGGCCGCACCGGCGCGGACTTCGCCTTCCAGCGCCACGGGATCCGGCCCGACGCCGTGACCGCGGCGAAGGGGCTGGGCGGGGGCGTGCCGGTGGGGGCGCTCCTGGCCCGGGAGGAGGCGGCCGCGATGCTCGGGCCCGGGCATCACGCCTCCACCTTCGGCGGGAATCCCCTGGCCATGGCCGCCGTCGGCGCGGTGCTCCGGACGCTGGGACGGTCCCGCCTCTCGGAGCGGGCCGCGGCCATGGGGGAGCGGCTGCGCTCCGGCGTGGAGGGCCTGGCGGCCGGGGGCGCGCCGATCCACGACGTCCGGGGCGCAGGCCTCCTGGTGGGGGTCGACGTCGGGCCGCCGGCCGGCGACGTGGTCCGGGCGTGCCTGGACCGGGGCCTCCTGGTGAACGCCATCGGTGACGACACGATCCGCCTCGCACCGCCCCTTATCGTGGCGTCGGCCGAGGTGGATCTGGGCGTGGAGCTCCTGGGCCATGCCCTGGCCGACGTCGGGCAGGGCGGGACCCGCGAGCCCGAGCTGGACGAGACGAGCGACGAGTCACATCGAGACGATTCACAGTCATACGGAAACGAGAAGAACAACGATGAATGAACCGAGCCGCATCGCCCTGGCGTACTCCGGGGGCCTCGACACGTCCGTCATGATCCCATGGCTGCGGGAGAACTACGGCGCCGAAGTCGTCGCCGTGGTCGCCGACGTGGGCCAGCGCGATGACTTCGAGGCCGTCCGGCGCAAGGCCCTGGACACCGGGGCGGAGGAGTGCCGGGTCCTGGATCTCCAGGAGCCCTTCGCCGGGGACTACATCTTCCCGGCGCTCCGGGCCGGCGCCGCGTACGAGAGCCGGTACCTCCTGGGGACGGCCCTGGCGCGGCCCCTGATCGCGGCGGCCCAGGTGCGCGTGGCCCGGGAGACGGGATGCGACGCCCTGGCCCACGGGTGCACGGGCAAGGGCAACGACCAGGTCCGCTTCGAGCTCGCCTACCAGGCCCTGGCGCCGCAGATGACGATCGTCGCGCCCTGGCGGGAGTGGGAGATCTCCTCCCGGGAGGACGCCATCGCGTACGCCGGCGAGCGGGGCATCCCCGTTCCCGCGAGCACCGATCGGCCGTACAGCATCGACCAGAACCTGTGGCACACCTCCTTCGAGGGAGGCGTCCTGGAGGACCCCGGCGTGCAGGCTCCGGACGACGTCTACGACATGACGGTGGATCCCGCCGACGCCCCGGACGAGGCGGCGGAGGTGGAGATCGGATTCGAGGCCGGCCGCCCCGTCTCCCTCCACGGCGAGGAGATGGCGCCCGTGGACCTGGTCGACGCCCTGAACGGGATCGCCGGGCGCCACGGCGTGGGCCGCGTGGATCTGGTGGAGAACCGCGTGGTGGGTATGAAGAGCCGGGGCGTGTACGAGACCCCGGCCGGAACCGTGCTGTCGGAGGCCCTCGCCGATCTGCGGTCGCTGACCCTGGACCACGCGACCACGAGCTTCCTGGAGGACGTCTCCTCCCGCTACGGCGAGCTGGTCTACCGGGGGAAGTGGTTCACACCGCTCCGCGACTCCCTGGACGCCTTCGTGGAATCCGCCCACCGGAACGTGACCGGCACCGTGACGGTCCGCCTCTACCGGGGGAGCTGCCTGCCGGTGGCGCGCACCTCCCCGGACTCCCTGTACCGGGAGGACCTGGCCACCTTCGGCGAGGACGCCGTCTACGATCACGCCGATGCCGCCGGCTTCATCCGTCTGTGGGGCCTCTCGAGCCGGGTCTACGCCGGCGTCCACGCCGATCGCTGGAAGAGCGCGGGGGCGCCGCGCACAGCGGAGGCCGGCGGCAGGAGCGACGGGAACGGGGCCCGGGCGGCCGTGGGCTGAGGACGGCGGGTCCGGGCGCGAGCCCGGCGCCCCGAAGCGGGGCAGGCGAAGGGCGCGCGCTCCACTCACCCTCCGGAGCGTCCCGGCCAGGACGGCGGGCGCCGGCAGACACCGGCGGTGCCCCGAGCCCGCGCCGCTGGCCGGGGGTTTCCCCGGCCGCGGGTGACCCGCAGTCTGAACTACCATGAACACCGAGATCGACACCGGAGACCGGCCCGCCGACGACGCGGGCGAACCGTCCGGCGAGGGGCTGTGGGGCGGCCGCTTCCGGTCCGGGCTGCACCCCGCGATCCACGACTTCACGAACTCGCTCCCCTTCGACCGGCGGCTGGTGCGCCACGACCTGGTGGGCAGCCTGGCCCACGCCCGCACCCTGGCCGAGACCGGCGTCCTGGAGGGGGAAGACGCCCGGGCCGTCCTCCGTGGACTCTCCGCCCTCCTGGAGGACGTGGAGGCCGGGGAGGTCCGGGTGCCGGAGGGCGGGTCGCCCGACGAGGACGTCCACGGGTGGATCGAGCGGTCCCTGCGCGAGCGGATCGGGGAGCCCGCGGGCCGGCTGCACACCGGCCGGAGCCGGAACGACCAGACCGCCGTCGCCCTCCGGCTGTGGACCCGGGACGCCCTGGTCCGGCTGGCCGGAGCCGCCGCCGAGCTGTGCCGGGCCTGGATCGACGAGGCGGAGCAGCACCGGGAGACCGCGCTCCCCGGCTACACCCACCTCCAGCGCGCCCAGCCGGTGACGCTGGCCCATCACCTCCTGGCCCACGCCTGGTCCGTGCTCGAGGACGGACGCCGGCTGCGGTCGGTCCACGACGCCGCCGGCGTCTCGCCCCTGGGCGCCGGCGCTCTGGCCGGAACCTCTCACGACGTGGACCCGGAGCGGACGGCCGAGCTGCTGGGCTTCGAACAGGGGCCCCACCCCAACAGCCTCCTGGCGGTGGCGGACCGCGACTACGTGGCCGAGGCCCTCTTCACGGCGTCGCTTCTCATGACCCACCTCTCCCGCTGGGCCGGCGAGGTCGTTCTGTGGTCCTCCACGGAGTTCGGGTTCCTGGAGCTGGACGACTCCGTGGCGCAGGGGAGCAGCATCATGCCCCAGAAGAAGAATCCGGAGGCGGCCGAAGTCCTCCGGGGCAAGGCGGGGCGCGTGGCCGGCCGGCTGTCGGGCTTCCTGCACACGCTGAAGGGCCTGCCGTTCGCCTACAACAGCGACCTTCAGGAGGACAAGGAGCCCCTCTTCGACGCGATGGACACGGCGGAGGAGTCGCTGCGTGCGGCGCGGGTGCTGGCCCGGGGCGTCCGGTGGCGGCCGGAGCGCATGGCGGAGGCCCTCCGGGGCGGATTCCTCACCGCCACCGAGCTGGCCGACTACCTGGCGCGGCGGGGCGTGCCCTTCCGGGAGGCGCACGAGCAGGTGGGCCGCGCCGTCATGGAGGCGGAATCCCGCGGGACGGAGCTGTGGGAGCTGCCGCTGGAGGTCATCCTGGAGGCCTGCCCCGCGGCCGGGGAGGACGTCTTCGAGGTGCTGTCGCCGGAGGCGGCGTGCCGGAGCCACGACACGCCCGGCGGGCCGGCGCCCGGGCGGGTCGCCGAACAGCTGGAGGAGGCCCGGGAACGGGTGGACGAGCTCCGCACCTGGAGCCGGGAGCGACCGGAGCCGCCGGTGGTCCGCTTCCACCGCTCCGGCGCTCTCCTGGAGGGACTGGCATGAGCAGGCGGCGGCGGGAGCAGGCCATCCTCGAGATCACGGGGAACGGGGTGGTCCACACGCAGTCGGAGCTCGTGGAGGCGCTCCGGGACCGGGGCATCGAGGTGACCCAGTCCACGGTGTCCCGGGACATCAAGCGCCTGGGGCTGGTGAAGGTCCCGACCGCCGAGGGCGAGTACCGGTACGCGCCGCCGGAGATCATGAGCGACACGTCGCCGGCGGCGGAGGAGGACCTCCGGGAGGCCTTCGAGGAATTCGTGACGGAGGTCGACACGGGAACGGCCATCGTGGCGATCTCCACGCCGCCGGGGTCGGCCAACCCGGTGGCCGTGGCCATCGACGACGCCGAGCTGAGCGGCGTGGTGGCCACGCTGGCCGGCGACGACACTGTCTTCATCCTGGTGCGGGAGGAGCGGGATCGCGAGCGCCTGCTGCAGCAGTTCAGGGAGTGGCTTCCGTAGGAGAGTCGGGTCGGCGATGGAGAGGATCGTCCGGCTTCAGTCGCCGGCGAGAGTCGTCGACGCTTTCTGTAGGAGGGGTTCGCCACTACAGAATGCACCCGGAGGAATGCCATGGAAGCGACCAGTGGCCGGCGATCGCCAGCTGTCCTCGAGCAGTTGCGGAGGACCTGGAACTTCTACCGTGACGCCGTGAGGCTCCTCCTGGACTAGGAAGAGGTGAGGGGCTCAGCTCGGCGGAGCATCACGTCGATACCCTCTGGCCCGAGTCCCCCGTTCGCCCATAGTCCAGCACCGGATCCCCGCCGTGGAATCGCCACCAGAATCGGGCAACCCGAGCCGCGTCTCCAGCGAGAGCCCGAAGGGTCTGGATCGCCTCGTACAGGCTGCAGTGGCAGCTTGTGGGCTCGTCATGGTCGGCACTCTGGTCGCCGTGCCTCCTCCCGCCTCTGCTGGCTGGTGGAAGGCCCTCGGCTTCCTCTACGTGTTCGCCGTGGCCGCCGGGACCATGAAGGTCCCGGTGACGGCGGACGGTACGAGGACCTCGGTCGAGTACGTTCCGCATCTCGCCACGGTGGTCCTCCTCGGCCCGTCTGCCGGGGCGCTGCTGGTCCTGGCGAGCGTGCCCTTCATGCAGTGGGCTCTCGAGGGCAAGCCGATGCGGAAGGTGATCTACAACTCCGCCCAGATGGGCCTCAGCGTCACGCTGGCGGGATGGGCCTATCAGGCCGCCGGCGCCGATCCCGGACTCGGCACGCTGGCGTTCCCGGCCACCCTCCTTCCCTTCCTGACGGCGGTCGTCGTCTACTTCAGCGTTAACAGCTGGGCCGTGGCGGTCGTCGTGGCCCTGAGCAGCGGGAGGTCCGTCACCTCCACGTGGTGGAAGCTGTCCGGCCGGATGAGCGGCTTCGACGTCTTCGTCAGTCCCGTCGCCTACGGCATCGCGTACCTGGCAGTGGCGTTCGGTCCCGCGGCGACACTCCTCGGCCTGGTTCCCCTGTTCGGGCTCCGCTTCACGTACGGGGCGAACGTGGAGCTGGAGCACCTGAACACGGACCTCCTGCGGATGACGATCCGTCTTCTGGAGTCCCAGGATCCCTATACGTCGGGGCATGCGGCCAGAGTGGCGGAGTTCAGCCGGATGCTCGGAGAGGAGCTCGGGCTCTGGGTTCCGGATCTCAGACGGGTGGAGCGGGCGGCCCTCCTTCACGACATTGGCAAGATCGACCGGGCCTACCGAGAGATCCTGAATCAGGAAGGCCCCCTCAGCGACGCCCAGTGGGAACTAATGAAGAAGCATCCCGAGCGGAGCGTCGATCTGCTGTCGTCCGTGCGCAGCCTGGACGACCGGGTCCGGGCCGCCGTCCGGCACCATCACGAACGGTGGGACGGGGGCGGCTATCCCGACGGCCTGGAGGAGGCGGAGATCCCCCGGGGGGCGCGGATCATCGCTGTGGCGGATACCGTTGACGCCATGCTCACGTCTCGCCCCTACCGCGATGCCCTCGAGCCGGGCGTGGTCCGAAGCGAGCTGGCCGAGAACGCGGGGACGCAGTTCGACCCGGAGGTCGTCGACGCCGCCCGCCGCTGTGACTTGGTTCGAGCAGCCCAGCGTGTTATTCAAGAGCAGGAAGCAGAGGAAGACGGCGAGTCGCCGGTCTCCGACGAGGTCTCCGTCGTGGACGAGACATCCCCGGATCCGAGGCCGGTTCGGCGGACCGCAGGGGCAGGCTGAGGCACCGCCGTCGCCCGGCACCGAGGCGATCGACGGTCGCATCACACAGAACTGTAGCGAAGCGTTCCCTCCAGCCAGCCCGGGCCGGCGACTCGTCTCCCCGAGGATTCATGGAGCAAATGCTGGGTGGTTCCGCGGGTCCCGACCGCCTCCACTGTGCTGTTCTCGTTGCTGCGGCGACCGTCCTGACCGCAGCTCTGCCCACGGTGGGAGCTTCCCGGACCGTCGCTCGTGCCGCGATACCGTCCTCTCCCGCCGAAGCCACCTCCACGGGCGCCACAGGATCCGCAGCGGCCGTATTCGCCCGAGCCGACAGCCAGGAGCTTCGTGAGGTGGCGGAGGACCGGCAGCGCGAGTTCGAGGAGCGGCGCCGCTCACACCTGGAGACCACCTGGGGGCGGCCGGTGACGCGCTGCGACGAGGTGGTGGGCCGCTTCTGCCTCTGGCACTCGGAGGGACGGAGCTGGGAGCCGCCCGAGGAGCCGGCTCCGGTGAGGGAGGCACGCCGCCGGCTCTTGGCCGCGCTGGACAGCGCCGCACGCCGGATCCCCGGCGATCCGTGGGTGGCGGGCCAGCGGGTCCGGTACCTGCTCGAGGACGGCCGCTTCGACGCGGCCCTGGAAGCGGCCGGGGCCTGTCGGGCCGCGAGCTGGTGGTGCCGGGCGCTGACCGGCCTGGTGCATCACCGCGCCGGACGGTACCGGGACGCGGAGAACAGCTTCGAGTCCGCGCTGGACGCCATGGAACGGGAGCGGGCCTGCCGGTGGAGGGACCTGCGGGACCTGCTGGAGGGGGACCTCCGGGACACCTTCGACGACCGGTCCTGCGGCGAGCGCGCGGCGCTGGAGGAGAGAGTCTGGTGGCTGGCCGACCCCTTCTACCTGGTCCGGGGCAACGACCGGCGCGCGGAGCACTTCTCCCGATGGGTCCTGGACCGGACGCAGCGGGAGGCGGAGACCCCGTCGGGCGTCCGATGGGGAGAGGATCTGCAGGAGCTGCTGGTGCGCTACGGGTGGCCCGTGGGCTGGGAGCGGGACGTGTCCACGGACGCGCCCGGGACGTCGGTGATCAGCCACTATCCGGATCCCGCCCGTCGGTGGATGCCCGGGGAGGCCCGGCACGTGACCGCGCCGGAGTCGATTCCCGAGGACGGGTGGCCCCTGGACCCGCCGGACCCCAACAGCGAGTACTCCCCGCGCTACGTCCGGGCATTCGGCACGCTCCACGCCATGGTGAGCCGGTTCCGGCGGGGCGACTCCACCCTGGTGGTCGCCGCGTACCAGCTGGAGCCGGAGGCCGTGGAGGGGGAGGGCCGGAACGCGGACACGGTGCGGGTCCGGGGATGGGTGCGATCCGGCCTCTTCCTGGACGAGGGGCCGGGCCGGCCGCCGGCGGCGACCACCAGCCGCACCCTGGGACGGAGGGGCGTCCTGGCCGCCCGCTCGTTGGCGGGGGGCAGGCTCCTCTCGCTGGAGGTGCTGGCCCCGGCGGACAGCGTGGCCGCCCGACTCCGACACGGCGTGCGGCTGCCCTCGATGCCGGAGGAGAGCGTGGCCGTCTCCGACCTCATGCTGGTGCAGGCCGAGGCCGACACCCTGCCGCCGGGCCTCGAGAGGGTGATCTCCCGGGCCCGTCCCATCGGGACGTACCGGCCGGGGCAGCGGGTCGGCCTCTACTGGGAGGTGTACGGCTCCCGCGGCGCGGTGGGGCGCCTCCGGACCTCCGTGTCCCTCTCGCGGGAGGACGGCGGCTTCTTCCAGAGCCTGGGGGCTCTCCTGGGGCTGGGGGGCGGCGGCGGGGAGGAGGTGCGGATGGAGTGGCGGGAGCGGGTGTCGCCGGCCCGGCGGGTGCACCCCCGCTCCCTGGTGATACGGCTTCCGGAGCGGCTCCCGGAGGACCGGTATACGCTCCGCGTCACGGCCGTCCCGGCGGGGGGCGACACGGTGGCGGCCAGCCGCCGCATCCGCGTCCGGAGCGGCGGGTGAGCCCGTGTGACGGCCGGGCCTCCGACCCGTAGAATCGGGACGGCTCGTCGCGACGATGTTTTCGGACGGGCGAGCGCGAGGGGCGCAAGCGGTATCCAACGGCCCCCTCGCCGACACCGCGACCCTGCGCCAGAGCACTCGACGCCACGGGGAGACACCATGAAGGCGACTCGATCCGCGACACGGACTCTTCTCGGACTCTTCACCGCCGCTGCCCTTCCCGCCCTCGCCCTCTCGGCGTGCGGGAACGCGGACGGCGCCGGCTCCTCCGGCGGGAGCGGGGCCTCCGCCACGGACCGGGGGGGCGGGGCCGGCGGACAGGGAAGCGCCCAGGCCGCGGCGCTGGACACGGCCCGGGCCACCTTCGCCGGCACCGGGGGGCAGCAGATCGGAAGCGCCACGCTGATCGGGACGCCGCACGGGGTCCTGGTGCATGCCGACCTGGAGGACTTCCCGCCGGGGACGCACGGCTTCCACCTGCACGAGACGGGCTCCTGCTCGCCCGACTTCACCGCCTCCGGCGGCCACTTCAACCCGCACGGCACGGGGCACGGCTTCTTCGATCCGAAGGGGCGACACGTGGGGGACCTCCCGAACATCCACGTACCGGAGAGCGGCAGCCTGGAGATCGAGTACCTGGCTGACCTGGCCACCCTCGGGGAGGGAGAGGCCGCCCTCCTCGACGACGACGGCGCGGCCATCGTCGTGCACCAGGGCGGCGACGACTACAGGACCGATCCCGCCGGTGCCGGTGGTGAGCGCATCGCGTGCGCCGTGATTCGCGGCTGAGCGGAACGACCTTCTCCGGTCACACTCCAGCACGGGAGATCCAGTTGGATCCCGACCCGACGTCGCGCTGCCCGTCTCCGCGCGCCCTCCTCCCTTCCGTTCCCGCGCTGGCGGCGTTCCTGGTCGCCGGCCTCCTCGCCCTGGGGTCGGTGGCCGGGCCGCCCCGGACGCTGGCCCAGCCGTCGGGCGCCGGCGGTCAGTTCGGGGAGCTGGCCGACGGCCCGTACGACCGCCTCGTGATCCGCGGCGCCATGGTGATCCCGGGGCACGGCGGCCCGCCCACCGGCCCCTACGACATCGTCATCGAGGGCGACTCCATCGCCCAGATGCACGCCTTCGACGCCGACGACCCGCCCCCGGCGTCGGAGCGCCCGTCGGGAGACCGGGTGATCGAGGCCGACGGCGACTACGTGATGCCGGGGATGATCGACCTCCACCACCACATCCGGCAGGAGCCCCTGCCGCTGGAGTACATCTACTACCTGAAGCTCGCCCACGGCGTCACGACCATGGTTCCGTCGCCCGACCGGGGCCTGCACCCGGCCATGCGCGAGGCGGACCGCGCCGCCGCCGGCGAGATCCTGGCGCCGGAGATGTATCCGATCTGGGGGTGGGGCGACAGCACCGACTTCACCCGGGCCGAGCTGGAGGATCCGGAGAACGCCCCCGAAGTGGCCCGGGCCATGGCCGAGAACGGCATGCACGTGGTCTACCTGAACGACCTCGGGTGGAAGCCGGAGCTCTTCGACGCCGTGGCCGACGCCGTGGAGGCCACGGGCGGGGTCACCGGCGTGCACCTGCCGCCCTCCACCACCTCCATGGTGAACGCCGTCGAGGCGGCCCGGATGGGCGTCACCATGATCCTCCACCACTACGGCTACGCGGAGTCGGCGCTGGAGCGCGGAGTCCAGGACTTTCCGGCCGACTACCAGTTCAGCGACGAGCTCGAGCGCTTCCGGCAGGCCGGTGAGGTGTGGAGCGAGGCGCCAGAGGACCGCCTGCTGGGAATGGTGGCCGACTCGCTGGCGGCCTACGGCGTGGCCATGCTCCCGACCCGGGTCGTCTACGAGGCGAACCGGGACATCCTCCGCGCCCGGAGCCTTCCGTGGCACGAGAAGTACACGCACCGGGCCCTGATCGAGCTGTACCTGCCGAGCAAGACGAACCACGGCGCCTACTTCTACGACTGGACGTCCGAGGACGAGCAGGCCTGGTACGAGGCGTTCGACCTCTGGGGCGACCTGATCCACGAGTTCAACGAGCGGGGCGGCACCGTCGCCTACGGCACGGACGACGCCTATATCTGGGCGACGCCGGGCTTCTCCACGGTGCGCGAGCTGCAGCTGGTGCGGGAGTCCGGGCTCCACAACCTGGAAGTGCTGAAGAGCGCCACGTACAGCAGCGCGGAGGTGCTCAGGCGGCCGGACCTGGGGCTGGTGCGCCCCGGCTACGAGGCGGACCTGGTCCTGGTGGACGGCAACCCGGCGTACAACCTCCGCTTCCTCTATTCCTTCGGGGCGTTGACCACCGACGACGCGGGCGAGATGTACCGCACGGAGGGCATCGTCCACACCATCACCGACGGGGTCGTGGTGAACAACGACCGGCTGATGGAGGAGGTGGCCCGCATGGTCCGGGAGTCGAAGCAGGGGGCGCCGCCGACCGTGGTGGACTCTCCCTTCGTGGTGCGACCGTGACGCCGGGCGGGGGCGGTTCGTCCCGCGCGGCGTCACTCCTCCTGGCGGGCGCACTGGCCCTCCTGGTCCACGCGCAGCCGTCGCCGGCGAGCTCCGCTCAGCCCGCGGACTCGGTGACCCTGGCCCTCGTCGGCGGCCAGGTGATCGACGGCTACGGGGAATCCCCCATCGAGGACGGCGTGGTCCTCATCTCCGGGAACCGCATCGCCCGGGTCGGATCCGAAGCCGAGGTCGAGGTGCCCGAGGGGACGCGTGTCGTCTCCACCGAGGGCATGACGGTGATGCCCGGCCTCTTCGACATGCACGTGCATCTCCAGATCCTCGGCCACGGGGACTACGAGCGCTGGAACGAGCTGTACGGCGACCGGCTGGCAGAGGACGTGATGCCGGTGGCGGCGCGGCAGCTCCTGGCGGCCGGGGTGACCTCGGCCCGTGACCTGGGGGCGCCGCCGGAGGACATCCTGGAGGTGCGGCGGCGAATCCGGAGCGGCGACGTGCCGGGCCCGCGGCTCTTCGTGGCCGGGGCCTTCCTCCAGGACGCCCCCTACGAGCCCTGGCAGAGCGACTACCGGTGGGGCGTGGACGGCCCGGAGGACGCGCGGAGCAAGGTGCGGCGCCTGGTCGAGGCGGGCGTCGACGTCATCAAGCTCATCGACCAGGACCGGATGGAGGAGCCCGAGGTCGAGGCCGTGGTCGACGCGGCCCACGACGCCGGCCTCCCCGTGGTGGCACACGCGCACCGGGTCGAGGAGATCCTGGTGGGGCTCGAGCACGGGGTGGACAACTTCGAGCACACGGGGCTCGGAACGGCGCCCGGATATCCGGAGCGGGTGATGCGGGAGCTCCGGGAGCGGAACCTGGACCTGTACTGGACGCCCACCGTGAGTCCGCTGTACGTGATGCGCTACACGGGGAGCCGGTTCCCGGAACGGCTGGACGACCCCGGCTGGCGGCGCTTCATGCCCGACTCCATGGCACGCGAGATCCGGGCGTCGCTGGAGCACATCCCCCGCCTTCCCTACTACGCCGATTTCCCGGCGAGAATTCCGACCCTGCCGGACAAGTTCGATCAGCTCCGGGACGCCGGCGTCAAGATGATGATCGGCACGGACGCCGGCATCCCCTCCATGTTCCACATCGACGCCACGTGGCGGGAGATGGAGCGCTGGCAGCGACTCGGCGTCGATCCGATGAGGATCATCCAGGCCGCCACTCTGGTCCCCGCACGCTTCCTGGGGGTCCAGGACCGGCTCGGCACGCTGGCCCCGGGCAAGCTCGCCGACGTGATCGCGGTCCGGGGCGATCCGCTACGGGACATGCGGGCCATGCGGGACGTGGAGGTCGTCGTGAAGGACGGGCGGAGGGTCCACTGAGCCCGCCCTGATTCCAGTACCGATTCCACTGGAACGAGAGAGGAGAGGACCATGAGGATCGAGAGAAGCGATCTGCTTCGCGCCGGCGGGCTCGCCCTGGCCCTCGTGGTCGGCGGGGCCGCGGTGCTCCAGGCCCACGACTTCTGGGTGGTGCCCCAGCTCTTCCGGGTGCCCCAGGGGTGGGCGGTGCAGGTGGCCGGCCAGACCGGGATGAACTTCCCGGAGAGCCTGTCGGCCATCGAGAGGGGGCGCGTGGCCCGGGCGGAGCTGGTCTCCTCCGACAGCCGCGTGCCCGTGGAGAAGAGCTTCCGCTCGGGGAGCTCCCTCATGATGGAGGCCCGGCCGGACGCCGCGGGACAGTGGTGGGTGGCCGTGGCCCTGGAGACCCGACCCATTCGCATGTCGGCCTCGCAGTTCGAGAGCTACCTGGAGCACGACGGCGTGTGGGACGTGCTCGAGGAGTGGCGCTCCTCGTCGGGGAGCACCGCCGACTCCGTGGACGAGCGGTACACGAAGTACGCGAAGGCCCTGGTGCAGGTGGGCGAGGGCGGTCCGGAGGCCTACGGCCGCCGGGTGGGTCACCCCATCGAGTTCGTGCCCCTGGAGGACCCGTTCTCCCTCCACCCGGGCGACCGGTTCCGGGCCCGCCTGCTGTGGCGCGGCGAGCCGCTGGCCAATCACGTGGTCTTCGCCGGCCGCGCCGGCGCCGGGGAAGGGCCCACGTCCCACGCCCGCACCGACTCGGAGGGCGTCGTGGAGTTCCCGGTCTTCGTCTCCGGCCCCTGGTACCTGAAGGCCATCCACATGGCCGAGGATCCGGACGATCCCGAGGTGGAGTACCGGAGCGACTGGGCCACGCTCACCTTCCGGGTGCCCCCGGCGGACGGCGGCGAGTAGGCGGCGAGCTGATCGGAGACAGCGTGTAAAACCGCCGCGTGTCCCCCGGCGCCCTCCTGGTTCCGGATCACGGCGGCCGGGGGGGCGCCTACGGGGCTGGTGGCGGCACGTACACGGGAAGCCCCTTCATTTCTTCACGAATTTCCTCCAGCTCGGCCGCGATCTCCCTCATCGTATCGCCCTGCGGCTCGTCGCTTTCGACGCTGGTTCGGTAGCGCCGCTGGAGCCGAGCCAGCCGCCTGCTGAGCCGGTCGATGGTCGGCATGGCATCGAGCATGGCCTCGAACTCCTCTTCCCAGGGCTCTACAGCGTCTGGCTGCGAATTCGCCGGGCCCGAGCCGGCACTGTCCGTCGTCTCATCCATTGGGCTGCCTCTCCCTCCGCACGAGAACGGCTCCACCACGCGTACCACGCGCCATGGTGTCCAGGCGGCCTCAACGTCTTCTCAAGATGATTCCCGGTTGACGGGGGGACATACACTGGACGTGAATGAGCACCGGGCGCCGGAGGTCGTCCTCCGGTGGAGGCTTCGATGTGCCCGGGCGGAGACCGGAGCGGGAGACGGAATGAAAGTGGAGATGACCGCAGTTCTGGAGACGCCCCGGACGCTCGGCGATGGAGGACGGACCGACAGCAGTTTCAGCTGGAAATCGACCTGAGTTTCAGCCGGTAGTACGCGAGGTCCGGGGGCACCTGACGGCTCGCTGACCCCCGCTCAGCTCCGATCGTGGCCATGGGGAAATGAGAAAGCCGGCTCGCGGGTCTCCCCGGGAGCCGGCTTCTCGCGTCCCTC
The DNA here is from genome assembly GCA_947581645.1 of Candidatus Caribbeanibacter nitroreducens. Taxonomy (GTDB): domain Bacteria; phylum Gemmatimonadota; class Gemmatimonadetes; order Palauibacterales; family Palauibacteraceae; genus Caribbeanibacter; species Caribbeanibacter nitroreducens. The sequence continues at coordinate 64,291 of CANPVF010000126.1, forward strand.
GTTCCGGGACGCCGTGCTTCCTCTTCTTCTCCCCTCCGCCGGCCGCCACCTCCGGCCGCGGGAGCGGAGTCGGGCGGTCAGCCGGTCAGCCGCCGCCTCCGAGCGCACCGTTGGAGCGGATCTCCGTGATCGTGATCGGGAAGAACGTCCCCGGCGTCGTCGATGTCACGGAGTTGCCCTGCCAGAGCGCCGCCTCCTGTCCGAAGCGGTACATGTCGGCCAGGCGCCGTCCCTGCAGGAAGAGGTTG